>NZ_VFTA01000014.1:0-161003 GCF_007003935.1 Mesorhizobium sp. WSM4310 | reverse complement strand
GCGCGCGCCCCCCCCCTCGACACCATCCCTAATGCGATCTGCACAACCCGGCAAGGCTATCCTACGGCGAGGCTTTACGACAGGTGCCCCTGACATTGGCTGGGAAAGTGGAGTTGCACATGCGTGACAAGACGCAGTTGACAGGGCTCGAAACAGAAACTGTCAATTCCGCCAAAACCCGCAAGCCGCTTTATGCCGCGCGTCAAAAGATCTTTCCGAAGCGCGCCTCGGGCAACTTTCGTCGCTTCAAATGGCTGGTGATGACGATCACACTTGGCATCTATTACCTGGCTGCGTGGCTGCCTTGGGCTCGCGGTCCATTTGCCCCGGACCAGGCAGTCCTGCTCGATCTCGCGAACCGGCGCTTCTACTTCTTCTTCATCGAGATATGGCCCCAGGAATTCTTCTATGTGGCCGGCCTCCTGGTCATGGCGGGCGTCGGTCTTTTCCTGATCACCTCGACTGTCGGCCGTGCCTGGTGCGGCTATGCATGCCCTCAGACGGTGTGGGTCGATCTGTTCCTCGTCGTCGAACGTGCGATAGAGGGCGACCGTAACGCTCGCATGAAACTCGATGCAGGCCCCTGGACCGCCCGCAAGCTGATGCTGCGCTTATCGAAGCACGCCGTCTGGCTGGTCATCGGTGCGGCGACCGGCGGCGCCTGGATTTTCTATTTTGCCGATGCGCCGACGCTGGTTGGCGAACTCTTCACCGGCACCGCGCCACCCGTCGCCTACATCACTGTCGCCGTGCTGACGGCTACCACCTACACGTTCGGCGGTCTGATGCGCGAGCAGGTCTGCACCTACATGTGCCCATGGCCGCGCATCCAGGCAGCGATGCTCGACGAAAGTTCTCTCACCGTCACCTACAATGACTGGCGCGGCGAACCGCGTTCTCGCCACGCCAAGAAGGTCCTTGCCGCAGGGCTGCCGGTCGGTGACTGCGTCGACTGCAATGCCTGCGTCGCGGTCTGCCCGATGGGGATCGACATCCGCGATGGCCAGCAGATGGAATGCATCACCTGCGCGCTGTGCATAGACGCCTGCGACGGGGTCATGGACAAGCTCGGCAAGGAGCGCGGGCTGATCTCCTATGCGACACTGTCCGACTACAACGCCAACATGATGCTGGCGACCGCGGGCGGCTCCAGTTCAGTCAACCCGTCGCAGGTCAGGACCGCTGATGGCCTGTTCTCCGACAAGGTGGCGCATTTCCATATCCGCAAGATCTTTCGGCCACGCACCTACGTCTACATGGGTATCTGGTCGCTGATCGGCCTGGGTCTGCTCTATTCGCTGCTGACGCGCGATCGGCTCGAAGTCAACGTGCTGCATGATCGCAATCCGCAATTTGTCACGCTGTCCGACGGCTCGATCCGCAACGGCTACACCGTCAAGCTGCTCAACATGATCCCCGAGCCAAGGACGATCGTTGTCGCGATTCAAGGCTTGCAGGGCGCCGAGATGAGCGTGGTCGGCGACGACATCCCGGAAGGCCGTTCTTTTGCCATTCCGGTCGAACCCGACCGCCTGAAAATGCTGAAGGTCTTCGTGCGCCAGCCGGCGGATCAAATCCAGGGCACAGCGCAGACCTTCAAGTTCCGTGTCGAGGACAAGGCGAGCTTCGAGGCGGACGAATACACCGCCACCTTCAACGCGCCGGAGACTGCCAGATGACCGCTAACGCTGAAAAACCCCGCGTATTCACCGGCAGGCACATGCTGGCCATCATCCTAGCCTTTTTCGGGGTGGTCATCGCGGTCAATCTGACGATGGCAACGCTCGCCAACACGAGCTGGACCGGCCTTGTCGTCGAAAACACCTATGTGGCGAGCCAGCAGTTCAACAAGAAGGCCGAGGAGGGGCGGGCGCAGGCAGCGCTCGGCTGGACCGGCAAGCTGACCATCGCATGGGGCGAGGTCCGCTATAGCCTTACCGACGCCGTCGGCAAGCCGATTGCCTTGCATGGCGTCAAGGTGCTGTTTCGCCATCCCGCCTACGAGAAAGAGGACAAGGCGGTCAACCTCGCCCTCGCCTCCGGCCAGGAATTCGCAGCCCAGCACATGCCGAAGGATGGCGTCTGGATCGTCGAAGTCGACGCTGACGCCGGTCTGGCCGAGCCCTACCGCGAAGTCCGCAGGATCATGATTTCCCATGGAGCGCTGAAATGAGTTGTTGTGCACCGGGCGCCGAAATGGCGCTTGATCTGGGCAGCACCACGTCGGTCCTGCCGTCTAGTCAAGAGATCAGGCTGGCGAGCCGATCGCTTGGAGATGATCTCCGCCAAACCGATCTTTCGGTGCCGAGCGTTCATTGCGCAGCTTGTATCCAGACGATCGAGACGGCGTTGGGAACGCTCGATCGCGTCGAGAGCGCCCGCGTCAACCTGTCGACGAAACGGGTCTCGGTCCGCTGGCGTGGCGACGAGGTTCCACCGTTCGTCGCCGCGCTTGGACGGCTCGGCTACCAGGCGCATCTCTTCGCCCCCGAGATTGATGAAAAGGACAGGACGCTTTCGGAGTTGATCCGCGCCGTCGCGGTTGCCGGGTTCGCGGCGGGCAATATCATGCTGCTTTCGGTCTCTGTCTGGTCCGGGGCCGAAGGGGCTACCCGCGACCTGTTTCACTGGGTCTCCGCATTGATCGCCATCCCAGCGCTCGCCTTCGCCGGCGGCATCTTCTTCCGCTCGGCCTGGAATGCACTGCGCCACGGCCGCATGAACATGGACGTGCCGATCGCGGTCGGAGTGTCGCTCGCTTACGCCATGAGCCTCTATGAGACGATCAACCATGGCGACCACGCCTATTTCGACGCGTCGGTTTCGCTGCTTTTTTTCCTTTTGATCGGCAGGACGCTGGATCACGTGATGCGCGAACGTGCCCGCACCGCGGTGAAAGGCCTGTCGCAGCTGGCCGCACGCGGCGCCATGGTGCTGCGCGGCGATGGCGCGCGCGACTATCTGCCGGTTGGCGAGATCGAACCGGGGATGCAGCTGCTGATCGCGGCCGGTGAAAGGATCCCCGTCGACGGCAAGATCATCCACGGAGCGTCTGATCTCGACTGCTCGCTGGCCTCAGGCGAAAGCGCGCCGAAAAACGTGGCGCCGGGCGAAGCCGTGCAGGCCGGCGTGCTCAATCTTACCGGCCCGCTGACGATCGAGGCGACCGCCGCCGCGAAGGATTCGTTCCTCGCCGAAATGGTTCGGCTGATGGAAGCCGCAGAGGGCGGTCGCGCGCACTATCGCCGCATCGCTGATCGCGTGTCGGCACTCTACGCGCCCGTGGTTCATCTCACCGCCTTCGTGACATTCCTGGGTTGGATGGCGGCGACGGGCGACTGGCACCGGGCGATGACGATCGCCATTGCCGTTCTGATCATCACCTGCCCGTGCGCGCTCGGCCTCGCCGTACCGATCGTTCAGGTGGTCGCCGCGCGGCGTCTGTTCGAGAACGGCATCATGGTCAAGGACGGTTCGGCCATGGAGCGCCTGGCGACGATTGATAACGCAGTGTTCGACAAGACCGGAACGCTCACGCTCGGACAACCCCGGCTCCTCAATGCATCGTCGATCGATCCGGCCATGCTGGCAATCGCGGCAGACATGGCCGCGCACTCGCGTCACCCGTTTTCAAAGGCCATAACCGGCTTTGCCGCTCCTGGCGGGCAACACAAATTCGATGCCGTCACAGAGCATCCGGGGTTCGGGATCGAAGCCACTGTCGCCGGAAGCATCTGGCGGCTGGGTCGACGCGGATGGGCTGGATGGAAGGCCCGGACCGGTGGTGAAGGCAACCATGGCTATGGCGGAACGGTGCTGACAAAAGACGGGTTCATTGTCGCGACCTTCGATTTCGAGGATGCGCTGCGCGCCGACGCGGCGGCGGCGATCAAGCGATTGAACGATACTGGGGTGTCGATGCAAATGCTGTCGGGCGATACCGCAGGTGCCTGCGGTGAAGTTGCAAGAATGCTGGGTGTCGAGGACTTCGTTCCGTGCCTGCTGCCGTCGGGCAAGGTCGAGCGCATCGAGACCCTGGCGAAAGACGGACACAAGGTTCTGATGGTTGGCGACGGCCTCAACGACACGCCGGCGCTGAGCGCGGCGCATGTCTCGATCGCTCCGGCCACCGCCGCCGACATTGGCCGCAATGCCGCCGACTTCGTATTCCTGCGCGAAAGCCTTCTGGCAGTGCCTCTCGCGCTGGACGTCTCGCGCAAGGCGGGACACCTGATCCGCCAGAACATCGCGATTGCGATCGTCTACAATGCCGTCGCCGTGCCGATCGCCATCCTGGGCCACGCCACGCCTTTGTTAGCGGCGATTGCCATGTCTGCCTCATCGGTGCTTGTTATTGGAAACGCATTGCGCTTGCACGGCTTCGGGGCGAATGCGACGCTGCAAGTTATTCAAAAAGTCGGACGCTCCGCAGTCAGCTATTCGGCATAATCCTCGTGACGACGTTGCTCTATCTCATACCAGTGGCCCTTTTTCTGGGTGCACTGGGTGTGTCCGGCTTCGTCTGGGCATTGCGAAGCGGTCAATACGAAGATCTCGACGGAGCCGCCGAGCGGATACTAATTGATCGGGACGACAAACCGGAACGCTGATTTCAATCCGCTGTGCATAAGATGCGCGGATCGCGCTCGTCAGTCGAGCCGGCTCGGTCGGGAACAAGCTGTCCATGCTCCATGCTCCATGCTCCATGCTCCATGCTCCATGACCATCTTGACCTAAGCTGCACACTACATTTGTGAAAAGCCTCTGTCGTGCGAAGGACTGCCTCCCATTGCACCCAGTATGAGGCGTGTGATGCCACGAGAGTACCTCGCGTGGCCGGACGAGAGCTTGGCAATGTGCGCACGGGTTCCAAAGTGGAACGTCACGGTCGATCACCTGACCGTGAACCGCCAGTGCCGATTGGTCATGTCTGGCTGATCCAGATCAGGGTCATACTCATCGGCGTGGTCTATTGACCAGTCTTCGACGGAGAAATGCATGACTTACGGAAAGATTGGTCGTCATTATCAGCACCTTCACGGTTCTGGGTTTTCTGTCGTGTGGTCGGCCATGCCTTGTGCTTACGGCGCAGCCATTAGCTGACCGGCGTCGTGTGTATCTCGCTTGCTGGCTGACCATCCGCGTGGCTTGCGCGGACAGGGGGCCGATCAACAGCTTTCGCCTTTGATGGGTTGTGTGCGTCGTTGCCGATCCATCCCGATTCCCGGCCCGCGCCTTGAGGCTATGCGACGGTACCGGAACCCAGCGCACGTCACGCGGTTCCGCGCGCGTGGTGTCCGCTCGTCACGACGATGAACGAACAAGCGGCTGGAGTACCATGAACACCGTACACATCATCGACTGCCACAATGCAAATGACTACTTCGCCGACAGGCAAGAGGGACCGATCGTGCAGCACTTGTTAAAGGCTGTCAACATCCGCGCGGAGCTCCAAATGGCGTTGAACCGAACGAAATTTGGTGAGGCTGTAGTACGAGCGATGGAGGCGGAGTGCGACGTGCTTCACATCGCCGGGCACGGCAATGGTGACGGGATCGCTTCGTCCAGTGGGCGAAGTGGCCTTCTTTGGGCTGACTTCGTAAAAATGTTCCAGGGCTCGCATCCAGCGCCGAAGATCCTCGTGATGTCAACGTGCTGCGGAGCATCATCGGGGTTGGGACGTGCGTTTTCGAAATCGATCAACCGTCCGAAGTTGATCATTGGTTCGAGTGACGCGCGCTATTTCGACGACTATGTCGCCGCGTGGGCTTTGCTCTATCGGCGACTGAATTGCAAGGACATCGACATCGAAGCCATGCAGCAGGTTCTTGATGAGATATGCGCGGTCGTGGATAAAAGTTTCCGCTACCTTGGCTGGGATGACGAGAGAGAGCGCTACGTTCGATACCCTCACCCTCGCAAGAGAGCCCGCTTCGACGTCGTGGAGCGTGAGTAGTATGCGCAAGGGTTCCAGGTGGAATGTGGCGATCGATGCGGCGCGGCCGTCGCTGACCAGCGTCGCGAGTGTCTCGCTTGCTGGCGGCGATCTGCGCGGCTGCGCGGCGAAAGGGCGGGATCGGTTAGCCGCATCCACCTCTGAGCGCTTTGAGTGCTTCGTTGCCGATCGATGCGAATCTCCCGGCCCAGCGCCTTTAGGCAATGCGGCGGGCACGGAGCTCATGTCACTCGGCTCAGTTCCACCGTTACACGAGGATAGGCGACCGGATGGCGGCACGCTGATGGGCTCTGACGATAATTTTGACATCGTTGTCGTTGGAGCCGGCCCGGTCGGCCTTTCGTTCGCTGCGTCGCTTGCCCAAAGCGAACTCAAGGTGGCAGTTGTTGAACAGAACACATTCGATAGTCTGGCGAATCCGGCTTTCGATGGTCGCGAAATCGCGCTGACCAACGCTTCGATCAGAACCCTTCGCGAGCTCGGCGCCTGGGATGTCATCCCGGCTTCGGACAAATCAGCACTTCAAGGCGCGCGCGTGCTCAACGGCTCGAGCGCATTCGCTCTTCGTTTCGATCCTCCCAGCAACTCTGGAGAACCGCTGGGGGTTTTGGTTCCAAATTGCCGGATCCGCGAGGCGCTGTTCAAAATCGTCCGCTTGCAGGATCGCGCCCGGCTGTTGTGCGGCCACTCGGTCGTCGATGCAACAAACAGCCAAGAAGGAGCAGTCGTAACGCTCTCTAATGGCGCGCGTTTAACTGCTCGGCTGGTTGTTGCCGCGGATTCGCGTTTGTCCGCCACGCGTGATCTGCTAGGCATCGGCGCCGATATCAACCGGCTTGGCCACTCGATGCTGATTTGCCGAGTGAGGCACGAGCGCGCCCACCACCAGATCGCCATCGAATGGTTCGATCACCATCAGACGATAGCGATATTGCCCCTCGCGGAGGGCATGTCGTCGCTGCTGCTCACATTGCGCTCAAACGAGGCCTATAGACTGCTTGCCTTCGATGATGATTTGTTCCTGTCGGAGTTGACGAAACGGTGTCGAGGGCGCCTTGGAAAAATGACCTTGGCAAGCAAGCGCCACACCTATCCGCTGGTCACGACCTGGGCGCACAAATTCCGGGCGCCGAGCGCCGCACTCATCGGCGACGCTGCCATCGGCATGCACCCGGTGACCGCTCACGGATTCAACATCGGTCTCAGCAGCCAGAAGCAACTCGCCCGTGGAATCATGACTGCGTGCCGCGACGGCCGCAATGTTGGCGACCCCGACATGCTGCATATATACGAAAGGCGGCTGCGCCTGTCGGCGGCGCCGCTCTACCATGCAACGAACATATTGGTTGGACTCTACTCCAGAGACCACCTGGCGGCACGGCTTGCAAGGCATCTGGGGCTTCGCTTTGCCCAACATGTTCCCCTTGTCCGGCATGGGATTTCGGCGGAGCTCCAGCGGTGATACTGCACCAGCAGTCGCATTTTTGCGCGTGCTGGGCGAGCGATGAGAGAGTGCATGATGCACCGGAGTAATCCTGCTCCCCGACGCTGATCTCCGATTGAAGAATTAACCCGTCCTTCAGGGGGGCTGCATAGGCTGCGGACAAGCAGGAGTAAGCAAGCTGACCCGTCCAGCCTTGGAAAAAGAAGATCCGCTGGAGGCGAGAATCCTTCAGGACCAGCTCGCTGATCTGAGGGCAGGCCTTTTCGTCTCAATGCCGATAAGCATTGTGCTGTCCGGGCTGATTTTGACCGTGCAGGCCCTTTCCGGGAACGGTCTTGCTGGCGCGGCCTGGTTTTCGGTCGTTAATGCGATAAATGCCGCCCGCCTTGCACTCGCCCGTCATCAGCTGAAGGAACCCGGAGTCCAGGATGATCTGACACGGGTTTGGCTGCGGCTTCGCTGGTTTGGCAGGCTTGCTCTTCTGGCGGGATTCACCTGGTCATTCCTTGCCGTCCTAACGGCTGGATACACGACGTCTCAAGCATCGCTGCATCTAATAATTCTGGCGGGCATTTCAGCTGGCGCGGTCACGTACGGCAGCTCATATGCTGCGGCAGCGATATGCTTCATCACACCGCCACTCCTCATTGCCGCCGCATGTTTGCTGACGAAGGGAGCCCCGGAAAACTACATTCTGGCTTTTGCCGTCCTGCTTTTCGAGGGCGGCCTGGTTCGATCCTCGTTCGTTGGACAAGCGCGCTTCCGTGACGCGAGCCGCCTGAGACATCAAGCCGAGCGGCTTGCCGCGGAAATGGAGCGCAATTCCAGGGAGGACCATCTTACCGCGCTCCTCAACAGGCGGGGCCTCGAACATGCAATCGATCAGTTTGAGAACACCGATGGACCCTTTGTGGCCATGCTGATTGATCTGGACGGGTTCAAATCTGTCAACGATACCTACGGTCACAGAACGGGTGACGAGCTGCTTGCCAGGATCGCCCGCCGAATAGAGGAAGAAGCACCGGAGGGCTCAACGCTCGCCCGCATCGGTGGGGATGAATTCGTGCTGGTTTTTTCTTCGCGAAAGAATTCTCCTTCTCCCACCAATCTCGCGTCCAATCTCATAGCCAAGCTTGCTCGCCCCTATCCTGGGATCGCATCAGTCCGCATTGGAGCGTCTATAGGAATCTACTTGGCTGAAAACCCCGGACTAACGGAAATGTTGTTGCGGGCCGACATCGCCCTTTACACAGCTAAGCGCCGCGGCAGGAATGAATTTTGTCTGTTCGATGCCGAGCTAGCCCGGGAGTTGCAACGCCGCCAGTCAATCGAACGCGATCTTCATTCGGCGATAACGATGAGAAGCTTGGTCGCTTGGTTTCAGCCAATCGTAAGACTCGAAACTGAAGCCGTCGTCAGTTTTGAAGCCTTGCTAAGATGGTCTCACCCGCTTCACGGTCCCATTTCTCCGCCCGAGATCATGACAGCGGCACGCGAAACTGGAATGCTTCAGCTGCTAACTCAAACGGTATTCGCCGACTGTTGCGCTCTTATCGAGGGCTTGGTCAAAGCTGACCGTCGTGATGTTCGTGTGGCGATGAATGTTTCACCGTGCGAGTTGGAAGCTGGCGATATTGACGAGATGATTCTTAATGGTCTGGCGGCAAAAGACCTCCCTGCAACGATGTTCGACATCGAGATTACCGAAGAAGCCCCAGTGGATCCGGACAGAGTGGATGAAAAGCTCGCCCGGCTTTCACATGCTGGCATTTCTATCGCGCTCGATGACTTCGGCACCGGTTTTTCGACGTTGGCATCGCTCAAGGACAGTCGGATCAGGAAGGTGAAAATAGATCAGGGCTTCGTTCGCGGCTTAGCCAAGTCCCGGGAGAATCGGCTGCTTGTCAAAGCGGTGATTGATCTTGGTAGGACGCTCGGGATCGAGGTCATGGCCGAGGGCGTTGAAACAGAGGCAGATCGGCAAACTCTGTACAAGCTTGGCTGCAGAACCGCGCAGGGCTTCCTGTTCTCTAAGGCAGTGCCTCTCCATTTGGCACTTGATTCGGTAGTAAAAGAGCACGCGAAGGAGTTGTGACCGGCCTCTCCGTCCGTGCTGCTCGCGGAACTTTCATGTGGGGTGGACCTGACGCGCGAAAGCCGTTTCGGACGGTAGAGTTATTACGGGGGCGAAACTGAGCACGTGGTTTGGATAGCAGCAATCCGGTCCACCGGCGCACATGCAGCGGCTTCATACAAGCGTTCAAGTTGCGAGATGAGCTTGAGTGAACGACGTCGGAGAATTGCGTCCTTTGGACGCTGGTTTCGCGGTTCCCGTAGGATTCGATTACGGGAAGCGTTCTTGGCTGCTTCTCGGCTCAGCGCTCATCGGGATGAACAACGTACCCGCGGTCAAGGTCTTCGCGACCTCAACCCAGTCACCATCCCGCAACAGCAGCGGTCGGGTCCTGATCAAGCGCTCAGCCTCAGCACAGGTGCTGGAGCAACGGTAGAGCGCGGAAAACGTGTATCGGAATGCGCTGGCTCACCATAGGAAGCTGCCACGGCATGTCGAATGTCCCCAGGGGGCGGACCGTTCCCTTGCATTTGTCTCGATGACGGGCTCTCAAAGCTAAAGCCAAGAGAGCTTTATAAAAATCGCACCCGATCGGCTGCGCAACGACGACCAGCTGAGGCCCGATCGGGTGCTAAGGTCGTGCCAAAAAAGGCGCGTCACTGTCGCATTTCTAGCCGGCTTGCGATCGGACGTCATCTCTTGGCGATCGCTGCCCCTTCTCTCAAATGCGCTTAGCGGCGCCGATGGCGAATAGCGCAAGCTTTTCCACCCGTTTCTACTCCACTACCGAGACTCGTCACCAACCTCCTTTTATTCGCTTCCATATGGCCCATCCTGTCTCCAATCGAGGAGGAGCGCGAACATGGGCCAAGCCGTAGAACGTCTCAGTCTCGGGAATTCTTCTGCTCGCCAAACTGCCGTTGTCGCCGGCACCATATTTGGCAGGGTGACAGTGCACGACAAGATATCAGGCGTTCTTGTCTGGGCTGAACTATGCTTGCAAGCCATAACCCAAAAATCGCCGATCCCTTTGAATTCGAGCCGGATGAATGGGTGTTTCAAAATTTTTGGCGGTTTTAGGCAGAACCCTCCGATGGCCCGCGTACCGGTCAAGCTTCGTGAGCACTTTAGGTTCGTCGATCAGGCATAGGTTTCTTTCCCATGCCACATGCTGGCCGTTTGCCTAGTTCGGAAGCCCTCGAGAGGCGTTGCTCGTCTTGGTATGGCGTCGCCCCTTTTTCCGATCCATCGGCCACGGAGCTAGAATGGTGTCTAGCTGTTGCCGCCTACTTGGTCATCCGGCATGGAGATGCCTATATACCGACCTTCGAAAGGCTGGAATACGAGGTCGAACAAATGCGGCGGAAGCTCGGAAATCGCGAGCGAGCGCAGCGCGTGCTGGCCACGCTCAACCTAAATGGCTCGGACAGCTGGAGCCGTGAGGTTGGTTCTCAAGGCCTGGATGGCGCCGCAATCACATTCGCCCGGGCGGGGTAAAAGCGATTTTTTGGAGCCACTCGCGCTTTTGCGCTAACGAAGGTCCCGCGCCGTATTTGGGCCGGATCCATTTGTGGCCCATCAGAGAAGCAATTACCTTCTCCGGCGCCTCAACTGCCGTCAGCCGGTCCTCGAAAGTGTGTCGCAGGCTATAAAGACTATGCTCGGAAGTCGGCAGAAGTTCCTTGCTGGCGAGCACCTTGTTGACGAGCGCTGAAAGTGACGCGGCCTTGTCGCGATAACGAGGAAAGCCGTCCGGATGGAGCTTGATGGCTGCAAGTGCGCCGCCAACCAAGGGAATGTCACGGGCTGAATGACCGGTCTTCAAGCGACGGCCATTGGGGCGCACCCGCACATGCGGGATTTCTCGATCGAGGTGGATTGTTTCGGTGGTGAGGTTTGCCGCTTCAGAAAGCCTGAGTCCGGTATCGGCAATCACATAGATTAGATGGCGGGCTTCGTCATTGAGTCCGTCGAGCGCGCCTTCAGCGAGTATCTTCTCCTGAATGAACTCCGCTGTGAACGCAGCGCGTTGCCCGGGGACGGCGCCGGAAAGACGCAGGTTTCGAAAAACCGGCTCCAGCTTGAGCTGGTGAGTCAGATCGACGACGCGCAGCATTTTCGAAACATGGCCGATGTCCTTGTTGGCCGTACCGATATCAAGTCCATCCTCAACGATCCGCTTTTGCCACCACTCGCGGAACGCGATTGCGTCGTCCCGAGTGAGGCTTGCGATCTCCTTGTCGCCAATGACTCCAACCAGATTGGCAACTGCGCGCTTTTTGGGGTTACGCCATTTCTTGATTTGGTTGGGCGACATGGTCAGCAAGTTCTGTTGCTCGATCGTCTCGAATTCCTTGATAAGACCGCTCAGGCGGACCGCTGGCCGCTTCTCCCCACCCATGACGGCCGAGACGTCCTGCGCGTCCTCGATCGATTTTTTGTCGAGGAGCAGCTTGATACGGGCCATGAGTTCGTCGAGCGGCCCCGCTGCTAGTTCCTCGTTAGTGCGATAGGCCAATCCAAATGACCGCGCGCGCTTCCTCGCGGCTTCGAAACGCAGCCCCGCCTCGGCGGATTGGCCTTCCCGCAGTCTACGCCAATACGCCTCCAGCCCCGCGCCGAGGCTTTGCACTGCATCTCGCGCCCGTACACCGCGGGGATCGTCAGCCACGGCGACGCCCGTGGAAATGCGTACTAGGCAGCGGCGATCAAACGCCGCGAATTCCTTCGGCACCCTGCGGACGAGATACCAGATGCCTTCACGTTTATGCGGCTTTGGCGCTGCGGAACGTCGCATTATCTTTCTCTAATGTTACACAGTTTGTTACACAGTCTAAGATATGTTTCGCTTCGTGCTGGTCAAGCGCAACAAGGAAGCTTTTGAAAGGAAAGGATTTTTATGGAAGCTAAATGGCGGAGAGGGAGGGATTCGAACCCCCGATGGGCTTGCACCCATGCCGCATTTCGAGTGCGGTGCATTCGACCACTCTGCCACCTCTCCGCGGTCATGGTCGGCCGTTGCCGGCGCGGCGCACTAGATAACGGCTGAACGGGCAGGTTACAAGGCCAAATCCACCGATATTTGGCTTGTCATCCAGCCTGCCGGACAAGCGGCTGAAACAGGGCAGGTCTTTGCAGGCGAGCCGATGCGGTTTCATGGGCCAACCTCGCATCCTCGCCGCCAGGCGACGGCGACGCCGGGCGGTCATGTCGACATGCCTGGTCCTTGCCGGCCAATGACGGTCCCGGCAACGGCTGTTGCCTTGACTCCGACGCAACCTTCGGTTAGGGACAGCGCGCAATCGGCGTGGAGGGTTCTTCCGCGCCGCTTGTTTTTTGAACCCGCAGACTGACAAAAAGACGGCCGATTCGCCTCAGGCGGTTCATCAAGGCCGACCGAACAGCGAAAGGCAAAAAATGTTCGCAGTCATTAAAACGGGCGGTAAGCAGTATCGCGTTGCCGCCAACGATCTCCTGAAGATCGAAAAAGTCGAAGCCAATGTCGGCGATATCGTCGAGATCGGCCACGTGCTCGCGCATGGCGAGGGCGAGAATGTCACGTTCGGCGCGCCGTTCGTCGATGGCGCTCTGGTCACGGCCGAAGTCGTCGAGCAGGGCAAGAACCGCACGGTCATCGCTTTCAAGAAGCGCCGCCGCCAGAACTCGCGCCGCAAGATCGGCCATCGCCAGCTTTTGACCACCGTGCGGATCGCCGAGATCCTGCTGGGTGGCGCCAAGCCGGCCAAGAAGGCCGCCGTGAAGGCGGAAGCCAAGGCCGAGGTTGCTGCCGACGCCGCGCCGAAGGAGGCCAAGGCCAAGAAGGAAGCCGCCCCCAAGGCGGAAGTGACGGCCGAGACGGCCGCCGCGCCGCTGTTCAAGGCGCCGAAGGGCGAGCCGGACGACCTGACCGTGATCAAGGGCATCGGCCCGGTCGCCGCCAAGGACCTCAACGAGCAGGGCATCATCACCTTCGCGCAACTCGCCAAGCTGACCGACAAGGATGTCGCCAAGATCGACGAGCACATGCCGTTCAGCGCCGACCAGATCAAGGACTGGCGCGAGCAGGCCAAGGAACTGGCGAAGAAGTAATTTTTCCGGCGAAACATCCGCCGGATCGGACTTGAAACGGAACGCGAACGCGTTCATAAGGCCTTTTAGGCGCCTTGCGGCGCAACGGAGTTAGTTAGATGGCACACAAGAAAGCTGGCGGCTCGTCGCGCAACGGTCGCGACTCGCATTCCAAGCGTCTGGGCGTGAAGAAGTTCGGCGGCGAAGCCGTCATCCCGGGCAACATCATCATTCGTCAACGCGGCACCACGTGGCATCCCGGCGTCAATGTCGGCATGGGCACGGACCATACGCTTTTCGCGCTCGAATCAGGCGCGGTCACCTTCAACAAGAAAGCCAACGGCCGAACCTACGTATCGGTCAATCCGATCGCCAAAGCCGCGGAGTAGCCGGTTCCGCACTAGAACACCGGCACCCATCTCGGGAACCGGTGTCTGGCAACGCCAGGAAAAGGATCAGGGGAGATGGGTTTCCATCTCCCCTTTTTCTTGTGCCTGGAGGACTTTGAAATGGTTGCCGAAGCGGAAGACTCAGAAGACGAAAGTTACGCGATAGACTGCCCGGTGCTGGCCACCGAGCGGCTGGTGATGCGGGCGCCGCGCGAGAGCGACATCGCGCAACTGGTCGAGCTTGCCGACAACCGTCACGTCGCCGAGATGCTGGCGCGCATGCCGCACCCCTATGGTGAGACCGAGGCCCGCGCATTCCTGGCCATGACACGGTCGCGCCGCGCCGGCATCGCCTACGCCTTGACGCTGGCCGGCACCGACACGTTCGTCGGCTGCGCGGGGCTCAACACCACCGATCGCGGGCTGGAGCTCGGCTACTGGATCGGCGAACCCTACTGGAAGCGCGGCTATGCGACGGAAGCCGCCCACGCGCTGGTCGACCTCGCCTTCCAGCAGACGTCGGTCCAGGTGCTGCATGCCTCGACGCGGGTCATCAATCCGGCCTCGCGCCGGGTCATCCACAAGTGCGGCTTCCAGTATGCCGGGCAGGGCATGCTGAATTCGATCGTCGCCGGCCAGGTGCCGGTCGAGCGTTACAGGCTCGACAGGAAGACGTGGATCAGCCTGCGCAACTGGGTGCATTTTTGATGTGTGCTGATATTCAGGTGAGGCCGGCCTGCGAATGGCGGCTTCCTGCGCTTCCGGTGCTCACGTACTTTAAGTACGCTCCGCTCCGGTTCTCGGAAGCCACCACTCTCGGCGCGGCCTGACCTGAATCTCAACACACATCGGAGCGAGGCCGAAGACTGAATCAGGCCAGTTCGGCCCACACCGGCAGGTGGTCCGAACCGGTCGCCTGCCGGTCGACCCACAGGCGCTGCAGCGATCTGGCCAGCGATGCGCTGGTGAAGACGTAGTCGATGCGCTTGTGGCGGCTGGTGTTGGTAGGATCCTTGGGGTCGACCCAGCTGGCGAGATCGTCGCCGGTGACATCGAGGCGCACGGCGGCGTCAACGGCGAAGTCGGCGGTCAGCGGCATGCCGAATTCATGGTCCGGCCGGCCGGCGAGTTCGACATATTCGGGCGAGCCGGCCAGCATGTTGAAATCGCCCATGGCGACAAAGGCCTCGGGATGGGGCAGTTCCGGCAGGCCGATCTCGGCGACGCCGGACAATGCGCCGCCTTCGAGCGCATAGTTCAACAGGCGCCGGCGCAGGAACTGGATCTGCCTGGCGCGTTCGACCGGGCTGCGGTGATCGAGATGGATGGAATAGAAACGGATGAAACCAAGCGGCGTCTCGATCAGCGCCTCCAGCGCGCCGCGCTGGAAATTCATCATCTCGAAGCTGCGGCTGCGCGGCAAAAGCAGGTTGCGCGACAGATGAATGGGCGTCTTCGACAGCATCATGTTGCCGAGCTGGAAGGTGGTGGTGATGGCGCGGCCGTTCTCGATGCGCGAGCCGATATTGGCCTCGAAATTGCTGCCATAGACGGCGAAATAGTCGGGCAGCGCCTCGCCGATCTCGGCGACCATGTCGCGCCCGCCGTTCCTTGGATTGTTGCGGGTGACCTCCTGCAGCGCGATCACATCCGCGCCGCGCACCGTGTCGGCAATGCGGGCGACATCGTATTGTCCATCAAGGCCGATGCCGTACTGGATGTTGTAGGTTACAAGCTTCATGCCGACATGTCTCCGGCCGACCCCACGCGGCCAATGTCACAAAACGGCCTCGCCCTTGGCCGCGCCTTGGTTTAGAGCAAGGCCCAAGGTTTAGAGCAATGCCGCAAGGCCAATAAAAGAAACTGCAATCCCATGAAATTTCTCGATCAAGCCAAGGTCTATGTCCGCTCGGGTGACGGGGGCGCCGGTTCGGTGTCGTTCCGGCGCGAGAAATTCATCGAGTTCGGCGGGCCGGACGGCGGCGATGGCGGCCGCGGCGGCGATGTCTGGCTGGAAGCGGTCGACGGGCTGAACACGCTGATCGATTATCGCTACCAGCAGCATTTCAAGGCCAAGACCGGCGTCCACGGCATGGGCCGCAACATGACCGGCGCCAAGGGCGCCGACGTGACGCTGAAGGTGCCGGCCGGAACGCAGGTGTTCGAGGAAGACAATGAGACGCTGATCTGCGACCTCACCGTGGTCGGCCAGCGCTTCCTGCTCGCCAAGGGCGGCAATGGCGGCTTCGGCAACCAGCATTTCAAGACCTCGACCAACCAGGCGCCGCGCCGCGCCAATCCCGGCCTTCCCGGCGAAGAACTCAACATCTGGCTGCGGCTGAAGCTGATCGCCGATGCCGGGCTGGTCGGGCTGCCCAATGCCGGCAAGTCGACCTTCCTGGCCGCCGTCACCGCGGCCAAGCCGAAGATCGCCGATTATCCCTTCACGACGCTGCATCCCGGCCTCGGCGTCGCGCGCATCGATGCGCGCGAATTCGTCATTGCCGACATTCCGGGCCTCATCGAGGGCGCGCATGAGGGCGTCGGCATCGGCGACCGTTTCCTCGGCCATGTCGAGCGCACGCGCGTGCTGTTGCACCTGGTTTCGGCGCAGGAGGAAAATCCGGGCAAGGCCTACAAGACCGTGCGCGTCGAGCTCGAGGCCTATGGCCACGGCCTGACCGAAAAGGTCGAGGTCCTGGCGCTCAGCCAGGTCGACACGCTCGATGCCGATGAACGCAAGAAGAAGGTCGCCTCGCTGAAGCGCGCCGCGGGCCGGGCGCCGATGCTGCTGTCCGCCGTCACCGGCGAAGGCGTGGAGGCGGTGCTTCGGGCGCTGATGGCCGTCGTTGCCGAGGCGCGGGCGCAGATTGCCGCGCCGGTCGAGACGCGCTGGGAAAAGTAAGGCCATGCAGTCGCTGAAAAAATACCGGCGCATCACCGTCAAGATCGGCTCGGCGCTGCTCGTCGACCGGGCGAGCGGCCTGAAGCGCGACTGGCTGGACTCGCTCGCCGACGACATCGCGGTGCTTGCCCAGGGTGGCGCCGAAATCCTCGTCGTCTCCTCCGGCGCCATTGCGCTTGGCCGCACCATCCTTGGCCTCGGCAAGCGGGCGCTGAAGCTCGAGGAAAGCCAGGCGGCGGCGGCGGTCGGGCAGATCGCGCTCGCCGGCGCCTGGTCGGATGCGCTCGGCAGGGGCGCGCTGAAATCGGGCCAGATTCTTCTGACGCTTGGCGACACCGAGGAGCGCCGCCGCTATCTCAATGCGCGGGCGACGATCTCGACATTGCTCAAGATGAAGGCGGTGCCGGTCATCAACGAGAACGATACGGTGGCCACCTCAGAAATCCGCTATGGCGACAATGACCGGCTGGCCGCGCGCGTTGCCACCATGATGGGCGCCGACCTTCTGGTGCTGCTTTCCGACATTGACGGGCTCTACACAGCGCCGCCGGTGCGCGACCCCCAAGCCAAGTTCATTCCGGTGGTCGACCGCATCACATCAGACATCGAGGCGATGGCGGGGGCTGCCGCCTCCGAACTGTCGCGCGGCGGCATGCGAACCAAGCTCGATGCCGGCAAGATCGCCACCGCCGCCGGCACGGCGATGATCATCACCTCGGGCACGCGGCTGTCGCCGCTGATGGCGATCGAGCGCGGAGAACGCGCGACCTTCTTCCGGCCGAGCGCCAATCCGGTCAAGGGCTACAAGACCTGGATCGCCGGCCAGCTCGAACCGGCCGGCCGGCTGACGGTCGACGCCGGCGCCGTCGGTGCGCTGGCATCGGGCAAATCGCTGCTGCCGGCCGGCGTCAAACTGGTCAGCGGCAATTTTTCGCGCGGCGATACGGTGGCGATCCTGTCGCCCGAGGGCCGCGAGATCGCGCGCGGGCTGGTTGCCTATGATGCCGCCGATGCCGTAAGGATCGCAGGCCTGAAGACGGCCGAGATCGAAACCGTGCTCGGTTACGAAGCGCGTTCGGCGATGATCCACCGCGATGATCTCGTGGTGAGTCACGCGGGAGGCGACATAAGCGGAGGATGAGCCATGCTGAAGCTGCATGAAAAATCCGGGGATGACACCGTGGCGCTGATGGCCGATATCGGCCGCCGCGCCCACGCCGCCGCCCGACCGCTGGCCATCGCCGCCACCGCCGCCAAGAACGCCGCGCTGCTTGCCATGGCAGAGGCGATCGTCGCCGGGCAACAGGACATCCTCGACGCCAACGCCATCGACATCTCGAATGGCCAGGAGTCAGGGCTTTCCGCCTCCTTCATGGACCGGCTGAAGCTCAATCCGGCGCGCATCCGTGCCATGGCCGACGGCATCCGCGAAATCGCTGAACTCAACGATCCGGTCGGCGACGTGATCGCCGCATGGGAACGGCCGAATGGCCTGCGGATCGAGCGCGTACGGACGCCGCTCGGCGTCGTCGGCGTCATCTATGAGAGCCGCCCGAACGTGACGGCCGATGCCGGTGCGCTCTGCCTCAAGGCAGGCAATCCGGTGATCCTGCGCGGCGGTTCGGATTCGCTCAATTCGTCCGCTGCCATCCATGCCTGCCTGGTCGAGGGCCTGAAGGCCGCCGGCCTGCCGGATGACGCCATCCAACTGGTGCCGACCACCGATCGCGCCGCCGTCGGCGAGATGCTGAAGGGGCTCGATGGTGCGCTCGACGTCATCATCCCGCGCGGCGGCAAAAGCCTGGTCGGGCGGGTGCAGAGCGAGGCGCGCGTGCCGGTCTTCGCCCATCTCGAAGGCATCTGCCACCTCTACATCGACCGCTCCGCCGACCTCGACATGGCGGTCAAGATCGCCGTCAACGCCAAGATGCGGCGCACCGGCGTCTGCGGCGCGGCCGAGACGCTGCTGGTCGACCGCGCGGTGGCGTCCACGCATCTGGTGCCGATCCTCGATGCGCTCCGCGCCGCCGGCTGCGAGATCCATGCCGATCAAGAGGTGCTGAAGGTGTTTTTCGACGCCAAGCCGGCGACCGATGCCGACTGGGTGACCGAATATCTCGACGCCATCATCGCGGTGAAGCTGGTCGACGGCATCGGTGGCGCGATCGAGCATATCGAGACCTTCTCCTCGCATCACACCGAGGCGATTATCGCCGAGGATCCGAAAGCCGTGGAGCGGTTCTTCAACGAGATCGATTCGGCGATCCTGCTGCACAATGCCTCGACGCAGTTCGCCGATGGCGGCGAGTTCGGCATGGGCGCCGAGATCGGCATCGCCACCGGCAAGATGCATGCGCGCGGGCCGGTCGGCGTCGAGCAGCTGACCTCGTTCAAATATCGCGTGCGCGGGTCGGGACAGGTGAGGCCTTGACGTTTTTCGTTATCAGAGCCTGAGGCGATGCTGGCATCTTCCGGACCGCCAGTGCACTCCGCCTACCTGAAAATGCCGCATGCCGAGAAAGGCCTGGCCGTCGGCCTGTTCGGCGGCTCGTTCAATCCGCCGCATGCAGGCCATGCACTGGTCGCCGAGATCGCGCTGAGGCGCCTGGCGCTCGACCAGCTGTGGTGGATGGTGACGCCGGGCAATCCGCTGAAGAGCACGCGGGAATTGGCGCCGCTGGCCGAGCGGCTGCAACTGTCCGAGCAGATCGCCAAGAACCCGAAGATCAAGATCACCGCCTTCGAGGCGGCGCATCATGTGCGCTACACCGCCGACACGCTGGCGCTGGTCAAGGCGCGCAATCCGGG
Organism: Mesorhizobium sp. WSM4310; assembly: GCF_007003935.1. Classification (NCBI taxonomy): domain Bacteria; kingdom Pseudomonadati; phylum Pseudomonadota; class Alphaproteobacteria; order Hyphomicrobiales; family Phyllobacteriaceae; genus Mesorhizobium; species Mesorhizobium sp. WSM4310. The sequence continues at coordinate 141,359 of NZ_VFTA01000014.1, read as the reverse complement.
TGTCGACTTCGTCTGGATCATGGGCGCGGACAGTCTGCGCGATTTCCACCACTGGCAGCGCTGGCGCGAGATCGTGCTGACCTTCCCCATCGCGGTCATCGACCGGCCGGGCGCGACGCTGTCGTTCCTGTCGTCGGTGGTCGCCAAGACCTTCGATTATGCCCGCATCGACGAAGGCGACGCGCCGCTGCTCGCCCACATGAAGGCGCCGGCCTGGACCTTCATCCACGGCCCGCGCTCATCGCTGTCGTCAAGCGCGATCCGCAAGATGGCGAAGGGGTAGGGCTTGCACGGATCTTCCTTCTTCCCTTGCGGGAGAAGGAAGATCGCTGATGTCGTTTTTGCAGGGGCTTTTCGCCGCCGAATGGGCGATCGTGTCTGAACATGGCCACTCCCGTGAAGCACCATACCAAAATCGAACCGGAGCATGGCAGCGCGCCGACGCCGCTGATCGCGATCGCCAGTGTCATCGTGTCGATGGCGCTGATCGCCATCGGCAACGGGCTGATGTTTGCCTACATCCCGGTCCGGCTCGGCGTCGAAAGCTTCGATCCGACCTGGGCCGGGCTGATCGTCACCGGCCTGTCGGCCGGCGGTCTTGCCGGCTGCATCCTGACCGGGCCGCTGGTGCGCAGGGTCGGCCATGCCCGCGCCTTCATGGTGCTGTCGGCGCTGATCGCGCTGTCCAACGCGGCCATCGGCGCCGGTCCGCATCCCGTGCTGTGGATCGGCGCGCGCGCTCTCTACGGCTTTGCCATATGCGGCCTGTTCATCGTCGCGCAGAGCTGGCTGAACGATGCCGTGGCCAACACCATACGCGGCCGGGTGATGGCCTTTTTCTACGTCGCCTATGTCGCCGGGCTCGGCGTCGGCTATGCGACGCTGGCGCTGGTCGACATCAAAACCGCGGAAGCGCCGTTGATCGGCATTGCCTTCACCGCTTTGTCGATCCTGCCCGTCGGCATGACACGGCTGGCGCAGCCACCGGCGCCGCAGGCCGCCTCCGTGGCGCTGCGCCGGGCATGGCGGATTTCGCCGGTCGGCGTTGCCGGCATGCTGGCGGTCGGCGGCCTGTCGATGTCGATTTCAGGTTTTGCGCCGATCCATGCCACGGCCAAGGGCTACAGCCAGGCCGATGTGGCGTTGCTGCTTTCGGTGATGCCGCTCGGCACATTGATCCTGCAGCTTCCCTTCGGCTGGATTTCCGACCGCACCGATCGCCGTTACGTGCTGATCGGGGCATCCGCGCTGGCCGCGGTGGCCGGCATGTTCGCGCTCGGTTTCGACGGCGGCGCGCTGCCGGCGCTGCTGTTGATCTATGTCTTGTGGGACGGCGCCTCGGAATCGATCTATTCGCTGTCCAGCGCGCACGCCGCCGACCGGGCCGTTAAGGACGATATGGTGGCGCTGTCCAGCTCGCTCCTGTTCGCCTGGTCGCTGGCCGGGTTCGTGGTGCCGGGTATCGTCACGGCGCTGTCGGCCGTCTTCGGCACGCAGGCCTTCATCTATGTTACTGTCGTCATCGCCTGCGCCTTCTGCCTGTTCGTGCTGTTGCGTGTGTTCACCACACAGGCGGTACCCGCCACCGACACCGGCAGCTTCGCGCCGATGACGGCACAGGCGCCGCTGCCGGTCGAACTCGCTTATGCGCCGGACGAGACCGCAGGCCGGACCAAGGACTGAACCGGTTTCCTTCGCACGGCCGGGGGGAAAAGCGCTCTGGACGCCTCGCGGCTGCTTACTGCTTACGGGTCTCTTGTGCAGGCGCTTCCGGCGGCGGCAGCGGGATGGAGATGCCCTCGCTGTCGAAAGCCTGCTTTGCGCGCTTCGTCATGTCGATATTCGTGGAGAAATAGTCGGCCGCCGAGGTCCAATAGCGCAAGGTAAGCGAAACGGTCGTATCACCGAGGCTGGCCACGAAGGCGATCGGCGCCGGTTCACGACGGATGCGCTTGTCGGCACCGGCAAGGGCAAGCAATGTCTTCTGGGCGCCGTCGATGTCGTTCCACGAGCCGATGCTCAGGCTGATGTCGGAGCGGCGCACCCCGTTGCGCGAAAAGTTGCGGACCGGCTGGTTCCACAGCGTCGAATTGGGCGCCAGTATGTAGACGCCGTCGGCGGTCCTGAGCCTGGTGGCGAACAGACCGATTTCCTCGATCGACCCTGAAATGGCGCCGACCTCGACGGATTCGCCGATGCGGAACGGCCGCAGCGCCAGAAGCATGATGCCGGCGGCGATGTTCTGCAGCGTGCCTTGCAGCGCCAGGCCGATGGCCAGGCCGATGGCACCGATCGCGGCGATGATCGAGGCTGTCTGCACGCCGAACTGGCCGAGCACCATGATGACGACCAGGATCAGGATGGCGTAGCGGACGATCTTGGAAAAGAAATGCCGCAGCGTCGCGTCGAAACCGTGGATATGGCCGAGGCCGGCAAAGATCGAGCGCTCGGCGAGGCCGGCGACGATATAGCCGACCACCAGCAGGATGATAGCGCCGATGGCCGAGAAGGAATAGGAGACAATCAGCGTACTGAGCTGCGCCAGGCCGGCCTGGACTGTGAGAAGCGTGTTTTGTGGGTCGATCGGCATGACGGGTTTCCGGTTGGTCGGTCAGCCGATAACCCATGCCAGACGCCAGGGTTCCGATCTTTTTTGCGCCCCGCATGGAACAGGCTGGCAATCGGCGAGTTCGCGTCAGTTGTGACTGCGTCTTGAAACTGCAACGGAACTCTGCCTATCTAAGTGGTGTCACCTGCTTTTGGGGTGATTTGGTTGTTCTTGCTGCGAAAGGAAATACACTGAGAACAGCACTGCGGAAGAAGGCCGACATCGTGCCTTCGCCGGCCGGGATCAGCGTAAACGACGCCGTGTCCCGCGCCATCAACACAGTCCTTGCCAGTCTGGAAGACTCCAAGGCCGAAAACATCGTCTCAATCGACATTCAGGGGAAATCGAGCCTCGGCGACTACATGGTCGTCGCGTCGGGCCGATCGCACCGTCATGTCTCGGCTGTCGCCGACCATCTCCTCAAGGCGCTCAAGGATGCCGGCCTCGGCACGGCGCGCGTCGAGGGGCTGTCCGGCGCCGACTGGGTCCTGATCGATTCGGGCGACATCATCGTCCACGTCTTCCGCCCCGAAGTCCGCGAATTCTACAATCTCGAAAAGATGTGGCAGGCGCCGGATCTCGAGGAAGAGACCCTCCACTAAGCCGCCTTTGTTTTGATGCATGTCATTGCCCCAAGACCGCTTCCCACTTTTGGGTGACATGCATTAGCGGCTTATAGAGGCGAGGATGAAGATTTCAGTTCATGCCGTGGGCCGAATGAAAGCCGGCCCCGAGCGGGAGTTGGCCGACCGCTATTTCGAGCGCTTCGCCAAGAGCGGGCCGGCGGTCGGGCTTGAATTTGCCGGGATAACCGAGATCACCGAGGGCCGGGCGCAGAGCGCTATCGAGCGCCAGCGCGACGAAGGCTCCCGACTGCAGGCGCAGCTGCAGCCGGGCACGGCGCTGATCCTGCTCGATGAGCGCGGCAAGAGCCTTTCCTCGCAGGATTTAGCCAATCGCATCGGGCAGTTGCGCGACGGTGGGCGCAAGGCGCTGGTTCTGGCCATAGGGGGCGCCGACGGCCACGATCCACCGCTGCGCGACCAGGCCGATCTGGTGCTGTCGTTCGGTGCGCTGACCTGGCCGCATCAGCTGGTGCGGGTGATGCTGGGGGAGCAACTCTACCGAGTGGCGACGATCCTTTCCGGCCACCCCTATCATCGCGCGTGAGCCTGCCGCTAGAGTTGCAATCAGCAGTGATTCGTCGCCCATTGCCCGGATTTCCGCCCCAATGCCGAGCTAGATTGAGAATCTGTGGTTTTGATGCATGTCGTTGCCCAAAACGGGGACCACTTGGGGCAACATCCATTCGGGGACGGGCTGGTCAAACATGGTTGATGGTTCGTTAACGAAGCCGCGGATAGTATAGATCGCGAATGTCTGAGGGCTGGAAATCGACAACGGGCCCGACAGGGGGCTCCTGGCGCGCGCGCTGCGGCATGGCTGCGGTGGCGATGTTCCTGTCGCTCCACTCGGCGCGGGCCGAAAACACGCTCGACATGGCGCCCGATCCGGACCAGAGCCGCGCCGAGTACGAGCAGGTTTCCAAGGAAATAACGCTGTCGTCCGAACGGCTTGCCAAGCTCGCCGCCGATATCGCCGCGGTCAAGAAGGACCATGCCTCGATTACCGCCGCGCTGATCCAGTCGGCGATGACCGAGCAGAAGCTTGGCCAGGACATCGAGGATATCGGCGCCAAGCTGGAAGGGCTGAAGAACCAGCAACAGAAAATCCGCGGCTCGCTCATGGCGCGACGCGATGTGCTGGCCGAAGTGCTGGGCGCGCTGCAGCGCATGGGGCTCAACCCGCCGCCGGCGATCCTGGTCAAGCCGGAGGACGCGCTGTCGTCGGTGCGCAGCGCCATCCTGCTCGGCGCCGTGGTGCCGGAATTGCGCCAGCAGACCGACAGCCTGCTGGCCGACCTCAAGGAGCAGACCCGGGTGACGGCCTCGATCGAGGCCGAGCGGGCGCGGCTGACGGACGCTGTCGGCGAGCAGGTGGCGGAAAAGAAGCGGCTCGGCATGCTGCTGGAAGCCAAGCAGAAGCTCGAGGCCGATACGCAGGCGCAAATGGCGGCCGAACAGCAGCGTTCCGCGCAGTTGGCGGCCAAGGCCTCCAGCCTGAAGGACCTGATCGCCTCGCTCGAAGCGCAGGCCGACAAGGCCCGCAAGGCCGCGGATGCCGCAAAGGCAGCCGCCGCGGGCCAGCCGGGTGACGTTCAGACGGACAGCGACAAAACGGCATCGTTGGCGTCGCTGCCGGTTCCCGAAGGCAACCGGCTCACCGCGACCGCGCCCTTTTCGGCGCTGCAGGGGCAGATCGCGCTGCCGGTCACCGGCCGCATCAAACGCCGGTTTGGCGCGGACGACGGTAATGGCGCGGTGATGCTTGGCGACATGCTTGCGACACAATCGGGAGCCATCGTCACCGCTCCGGCGGATGGGAATGTGCTTTATGCGGGGCCGTTTCGCTCCTATGGTCAACTCTTGATCCTCAATGCTGGCGACGGTTATCATGTCGTTCTGGCGGGGATGAGCAGAATCAGCGTCGTGACTGGCCAGTCAGTGCTCGCAGGAGAGCCGGTCGGTGCGATGGGAGAGGCCCGGGTGGCAAGCACCTCGGTCTCGAAGAATGGAAATGCCACGCCGGAACTCTACGTCGAGTTCCGCAAGGATGGAAAACCCGTCGATCCGACCCCATGGTGGGCGGACCGTTTTTCTGGAAGGACGTGAAATGATGCGGAAACTGTCGCTTCTGTTTGCCGGTGCGCTGATGGGCGCATCCGCCATGAGCCTTGTCTATGGTGCTCCTGGCTCGTCGGCGAACGCTGCGGGATCGGAGACCTACAAGCAGCTGGCGATCTTCGGCGACATCTTCGAGCGGGTGCGGGCACAATATGTCACGCCGCCCGACGACAAGTCGCTGGTCGAGAACGCCATTAACGGCATGCTTTCCTCTCTCGATCCGCACTCCTCCTACATGAATGCCGAACAGGCGCAGGATATGCGCGTGCAGACCAAGGGCGAGTTCGGCGGCCTCGGCATCGAGGTCACCATGGAGAATGACCTGGTCAAGGTGATCACGCCGATCGACGATACGCCGGCCGCCAAGGCTGGCGTGCTGGCTGGCGACTACATCGCCAAGATCGACGGCGAAGAGGTTCGCGGCCTGACGCTCAACGACGCGGTCGAAAAGATGCGTGGCCTGGTCAACACGCCGATCAAGCTCACCATCCTGCGCCAGGGCGCCGACAAGCCGATCGAGCTGACGGTGGTGCGCGACATCATCAAGGTCAAGGCGGTCAAGTTCCGGGTCGAGAACGACATCGGCTACATGAAGATCACCTCCTTCACCGAAAAGACCTATGACGACCTCGAGAACGCCATCGAGACCATCAAGAAGCAGGTGCCGGACGACAAGCTCAAGGGTTATGTGCTCGACCTGCGCCTCAATCCGGGTGGCCTGCTCGACCAGGCGGTGAGCGTGTCTGACGCCTTCCTGAAGCGCGGCGAGATCGTCTCGACGCGCGGCCGCGATCCGAAGGACGTCACCCGCTTCGACGCCAAGCCGAAGCAGACCGACGACATCAACGGCAAGCCGATGATCGTGCTCGTCAATGGCGGCTCGGCCAGTGCGTCCGAAATCGTCGCCGGCGCGCTGCAGGATCTGCGCCGCGTCACGGTGGTGGGCACGCAGTCCTTCGGCAAGGGTTCGGTGCAGACCATCATTCCGCTCGGCGAGAATGGCGCGCTCAGGCTGACGACGGCGCTCTATTACACGCCGTCAGGCAAGTCGATCCAGGGCAAGGGTATTACGCCCGACATCAAGGTCGACCAGCCGCTGCCGCCGGAACTGCAGGGTAGGGACCTGACGCGCGGCGAATCCGATCTCAAGGGCCACATCAAGGGCGCCGACGAGAGCGCGACCGGCTCGGGCTCGGCCGCCTATGTGCCGCCGGATCCGAAGGACGATCTGCAGCTGATCTTTGCCGAGAAGCTGCTGCGCGGCGAGAAGACCGATCCGGCCTTCCCGCCCAATCCGGAAAAGGCCGTGCTCAACCAGTAATGGTTTGGTCGGCCGGGTCTGGCCGCCCGAACGAAGCAATGCGATGCTGCCGGGACCGAAAGGTTCCGGCAGTTTGATTCGGGGAGGCAAGATCAAGCCTCCGGATGCGGCGCCAGGGGCGCCAGGGTTGATGAATTCGCGCATGTCGTCGAAGGGATCGCCTTCGCAACCATGCGTCCGGGGACAGGGCTTGGCTGATATCGGCAAGGACATCGAACGCCCGCTTGGACAGTCGCTCCGGGCGCCGCGCGCTGCCCGCAAGGTCAGCACTGGCGTGGTCGCGTCGACCGTTGTCGTGCTGGCGCTGGTCGGCGTCTCGGCCGCGATCGCGCTCAGGGAAAAGCCGTTTCGCAAGCCGCAAGAGGTCGCCGTTTCGACGCCGAAAGTGACTGCCGCGGGCCCACCCGCCGCCGCGCCATCCGCTCTGGCCCCGGTCGCGGCGCCAAAGGTTGAAGCGCCGTCCAAGACCGGTGGTCCCCAGATCATCCATGTGCAGAAGGAGGAGGGCGATGGTCCTCCGCAGGCGGCCATCGTCATCCGCGATCCGTCTGGTATCGGGCAGAACCTGAAGATCGCGCATCTTCCCGACAAGGCGCTGATCGAAGCCAGCGACGCCGGACCCTTGCCGATACGCTCCGCCGATGGAAGGCGGCCGTTCGATGTCTATGCACGGCCGTGGTCCGGGGCGCGCGGCGCGCGGGTGGCGATCGTCATCGGTGGGTTGGCGGTCTCGCAGACCGGCACCCAGGCTGCGATCGCCAAGCTGCCGCCGGAAGTGACGCTCGCCTTCGCGCCGCAAGGCAACAGCATCGGCCGCTGGATGCAGGCCGCCCGGCAGAGCGGCCACGAGATCGTCATGCAGGTGCCGCTCGAACCGTTCGACTATCCCAACGTCAATCCCGGCCGCAACACGCTGACCGTGGCGGCGAGCGCCGAGGAGAACCTCAAGGATTTGCACTGGGCGCTGTCGCGCACGACGAACTATACCGGCGTCATGAACTATATGGGCGCGCGTTTCTCCGCCGACCCGGCGGCGATGGAGCCATTCATGGCCGAACTCGGCAAACGGGGTCTCGCCTATATAGACGACGGCTCGTCGGCGCGCAGTCTGGCGCCCGACCTGGCGCTGAAGGACGGCGTGCCCTTCGTCGCCGGCGATACGGCGATCGACGCCGTGCAGGATCGCGGCGCCATCCTGAAGAAACTCGACGGTCTCGAAGCCACGGCGCGGGCCAAGGGCACTGCCGTCGGCATCGGCTCGGCCTTTGATCTCACGGTCGACATCGTCTCATCCTGGATTGCCGAGGCCAGGAAGCGCGGCATCGAGATCGTGCCGATTTCTGCGGTGGCGATCGATCCACAAAAGGGTTAGCCATCGCAAGATGGCTGGAGAGACTGACTGATGCCGAAGACGAAAATGGTCGACCGCGAAACGCTGCCCTACCGTCCCTGTGTCGGGCTGATGATCCTCAATGGCGAGGGCCTGGTCTGGGTCGGGCATCGCATTGCCGAGCCCGACAGCGAATTTGCCGGTACGACGCAGCTATGGCAAATGCCGCAAGGCGGCATCGACAAGGGTGAGGAACCGTTGCAGGCGGCCGAGCGCGAGCTTTATGAGGAGACCGGCATGCGCAGCGTCTCGCTGCTCGCCGAAGCGCCGGACTGGATCAATTACGACCTGCCGGACCATCTCGTCGGCATTGCCTTCAAGGGCCGGTACCGCGGCCAGACGCAGAAATGGTTCGCCTTCCGCTTCCATGGCGAGAGCAGCGAAATCCAGATCAATCCGCCGCCCGGCGGCCACACCGCCGAATTCGACAAATGGTCGTGGCGGACGATGCAGGACCTGCCCGACCTGATCGTGCCGTTCAAGCGCAAGGTCTATGAAGACGTGGTGGCGGCGTTCAGCCATCTGGCGCGGTAATCGCGCGTCGAGGTTGCCGCGTTGGTGCGAGGGTCGTATTGATGGCCGATGCAATGAGGGTCGCCATGAACGACGCCGTCAACCGGTCCGCTGCGAAAACCGTCACCGGTTGGCCGGTCAGCGAAGCGGCGGCCGGAGCGATCCTGACGATCGATCTCGGCGCGGTCCGTGAAAACTACCGGCGGCTGAAGGCGCGGCTGGGCGGCGTGGCCTGCGCCGGCGTGGTCAAGGCCAATGGCTACGGCCTCGGCGCGGCCCAGGTGGCTGCGGCCCTGATCCGGGAAGGCTGCGACATCTTCTTTGTCGCGCTCCTGGCCGAAGGCGTTGCGCTGCGCAAGACGATCGGAACCGGACCGCACATCTACGTGCTGAACGGGCTGCCGCCGGGCTCCGAGCCGGAAGCGGTGGCGGCCGGGCTCTGCGCGGTCATCAACAGTGGCGCGCAGTTGAAAGCCTGGCGCGCGGCGGCGCACGATGCCGGTCGCCGGCTGCCGGCGGCCATCCAGGTCGACAGCGGCATGTCTCGGCTCGGCTTGGCGCCGACCGAGGTCGAGGCGCTGGGCGGGGATAGCAGTGCGTTCGACGGCATCGACGTTAGATATGTCATGAGTCACCTGGCCTGCGCCGACGAACCGCGCCATCCGGCCAACGAACAGCAAAGGCTGGCCTTTGAACGGCTGCGCGCCATGCTGCCTGAGGCGCCCGCCTCGCTCGCCAATTCTTCCGGCATCTTTCTCGGGCCGTCCTATCATCACGATCTCGCTCGGCCGGGAGCGGCGCTCTACGGCATCAACCCGACGCCCGGCGAGCCCAATCCGATGCTGCCCGTGGTGTGGCTGCAGGCCAAGGTGGCGCAGACGCGCCGCGTCGAAAAGGGCGCCGGCATCGGCTATGGCCACAGCTATCACGCGGACGCTCCGCTGGGCCTGGCGACGATTTCGTTCGGCTATGCGGATGGCTGGCTGCGCCGCTCCGCTTCGGCGGGCTGGTTCGAGGGCGTGCGCCTGCCTTTCCTCGGGCGTGTGTCGATGGATTCGATCATTCTCGACATATCGGCCCTGCCGCCCGGCAGGCTGCGCGAGGGCGATCTGGTCGAGTTGCTCGGTCCCTCGCAGAGCGTCGACGACGCCGCCGGCCATGCCGGCACCATCGGCTATGAAATCCTGGCCAGTTTCGGCCCGCGCTTTCACCGCCGCTATGTCGGCGGTTGAGCGGTTTGGCCGCGCTTGACAAGCGTGCGCCTGTCGGCAAGGTTCGGGGCATGAGCAACCTCGCCTACACCAGAACCTTGTTCAGGGTCTGCCCGATCGCGGGATCGTAGCCCCGGCGCGGCCGCCTTCCGGCGTCCGTCCGTATCGGGGCATCCATACATCCAAAACCGCCATCAAGCCGTACAGCCCTTCGCGGCTGCCGGCCTTTCATCACGCCGCCGTCAGTGCGGTGGCAAGCGCGCATCCATTCGATGCGCCGATCCAAGAGGTTTGCCATGCAATATGCAACAGGACTGCGTCCGCCAAGCCGGATTCTGATCAGCGACACCGACCATGACAGGTTGACCGGCCTGGCGAGAGCCTTGCTCGACCGCGCCCCGGAGACGGCCGAGGAACTGCTCCTCGAAATGGACCGCGCCGTCGTCACGGAGGCCGCAGCGATGCCGCCCGACGTGGTGCGTATGGGGTCGATCGTGACGGTCCGCGGCGAAGCCGGGGAGACCCAGCGCATCATGCTGGTCTATCCCGGCGAAGCCGACATTGCCGAAAACAAGATCTCGGTGCTGACGCCGATGGGAACGGCGCTCATCGGAGCGGCGATCGGGCAGGCGGTGTGCTGGAGCAGTCGTGGCGGCCGTGAACTGTCGGTGACAGTCGAGGCCGTCGACACGCCGGCCTCCGGCGCGCAGCGGCGCTGATCGTGGAGGCGGTGATGAAAAGCACGAATTGCTGCCTGACTACGAAGGACCGCGCCGTCCTCGAAATCATGCTGGAGCGCCGGCGGGCATTCGCGGACCCGATCGTGCAGATGCTCGAACACAAGCTCTCAAGCGCTGATGTTGTCCCGATCGATTCGGTCGGCCCCGATATCGTCACGCTGAACAGCAGGGTGGTGTTCAGCGTCGATGCCGGTCACGCCGAGACGCGCACCCTGGTGCAGAACGAGGTGCGCGGACCGGTGGGCTCCAGCCTGTCGGTGGCAACCAGGCGTGGGCTGTGCATGCTTGGCATGGCGCAGGGCCAAGCGGCTTCGATCGAGCATGCCGACGGCCGGCGGGAGTCGATCCTGATCAAGGCCGTGCTCTACCAGCCGGAGGCTGCCCGGCGCGCGGTCAGGCAGAAAGACCGGACCGACGGGCGGCGACCGCACGGGCTCACTCTCGTCTACAGCGCCGCGGACAATTGGCGACCTCTTGGCGAGACGGCCGGAATGCGGCAGACAGAAGATGACGACCCCGGTCCCTCGGCGGCGTGAATGGGCAACAGCGCACGGTTCTCGAAAATCGGCATCGATTTTCATTTGGGATCATGCGCAAATCGAGAAATGCGGTGGCGTCCACGGGCGTCCTGAGGACGCGCGGCGCGGCAAGGAGTGAACGATGCAGATCATGGTGCTGGGCGGCGGCGTCATCGGGGTGACCACGGCCTATTATCTTGCCGAGGCCGGTCACGAGGTGACGGTGCTCGACCGCCAGAAAGGCCCGGCGCTGGAAACCAGTTTCGCCAATGCCGGCGAGATTTCGCCCGGCTATGCCTCGCCCTGGGCCGGGCCCGGCATTCCGCTGAAGGCGATCAAATGGCTGTTGATGAAGCATGGCCCGCTGGTGGTGCGGCCGGCCTTCGATCCGCACATGTGGACCTGGCTGGTCAAGATGCTGCGCAACTGCACCGCGGAGCGCTATGCCCTCAACAAGTCGCGCATGGTGCCGCTGGCCGAATACAGCCGCGACACGCTGAAGGCGCTGCGCGAGGCGACCGGCATCACCTATGACGAGCGCAGCCGGGGCACGCTGCAGCTGTTTCGCACGCAAAAACAGCTCGACGGCACCGGTGGCGATGTCGATGTGCTGAAGAAATATGGCGTGCCCTACGAGATCCTCGACCAGGACGGCTGCATCGCGGCGGAGCCGGCGCTGGCCGGCGTGCGCGAGAAATTCGTCGGCGGGCTCAGGCTGCCGCATGACGAGACCGGCGACTGCAAGATGTTCACCGAGAAACTGGCCGAGCTCTGCGTGGCGCGCGGCGTCAAGTTCGAATACGACACGACGATCTGGCGCGTCCTGCGCAGCCGCAACCGCATTGCCAATATCAGCACCAGCAAGGGGTTCAAGGCCTCCGAAGCCTATGTGATGGCGCTGGGCAGCTACTCGGCCGGCTTCATGCGCCGGATGAAGCGGTCGGTCCCGGTCTATCCGGTCAAGGGCTATTCGATCACCGTGCCGATCAAGGATGCCGCCCTGGCGCCGGTGTCGACAGTGATGGACGAAACCTACAAGGTGGCGATCACCCGGCTGGGCGACCGCATCCGCGTCGGCGGTACGGCCGAGATTTCAGGCTTCGATCTCAGGCTGCACGAATCGCGGCGGCGCACGCTCGAACATTCGGTCGGCGATCTCTTTCCGGGCGCCGGCGCCATGCGCGAGGCGACCTTCTGGTGCGGCCTGCGGCCGATGACGCCGGACGGGCCGCCGCTGATCGGCCGCACCGAGCTTTCCAATCTCTTCCTCAACACCGGCCATGGCACGCTCGGTTGGACCATGGCGTGCGGCTCTGCCAAGGTGCTGGCCGACATCATGTCGAACAAGGTGCCCGACATCGATGCCCGAGCGCTGGCTCAGGAGCGCTACCTGAAATAGGCGCGGCGCGGGAAGATCAGAACGCTTGCCTGACCCAAGCCTCGTCGAACAGCAGCCGATAGGCCCATGGGATCGTCACGTTGGCGGCGACCGGGTTCGAATGGGCGAGATAGTCGTCATAGATCGGCTTCATCCTGACGTAGAAGGCGGGATCGAGCACCATCATGCCGTTCTCTGAATCGTGGAAGAAGCTGCGGTTGTTGAGATTGACCGAGGAGATGGCGACCAGCCTTTCGTCGATCATCATGATCTTGGAATGCAGCACCACGTCGGGCGCCTTGAACTCGCGGATGTTGATGCGGTCGCCATATTTCTCGACGAACAGCTTGTTGAGCGCAGTGAGGAACCTGCCGCCAATGTCGCCCTTGAGGTCGATGCGGCCGACAATGTCGATCTTGACGCCGCGGGCGAGCGCCCGGTCGAAGGCCTGGGCGAGGCTCGGCGTCAGATTGAGGTAGGGGTTTACGATCTGGATATGGTGTTGGGCGGCGTCGACCAGTTCGACGAAATAGTCCTCCAGCGCATGGTCGTCCTCATAGGGCACGGAAATGAAATGCCGGGCATTGCCCCGCGGGCGGCCATCTCCACGGACCGGGATTGAGAAGGGGCGCGCCAGATTGGTGTCGGCGTCGCGCAACCATATCGTCGACAGATGCGCGGCGAGCGTCTCGACCGTCGCCCTGTCGGCGAACTCGATGTCGAAGTCGCTCCAGTTCGAATAGTAGTTCAGCGAAAAGCCGTCGGTCTTGCCGTATTGCTGCAGGTCCGGATAGCGCGACAGGTCGATCGGACTGTGGAACAGGAAACCGTCATGGATGTTGCGGCCGCCGATGATGACGCGCGAGCGCGCAGGGTCCAAAGCCAGCGTCGCCAGTATCTTGATATGATGGGTCTTGTGCATCTGTGAGATCTGCTCGTCGATCGGCGCGCCGTGATAGGCGCGCCAGCGGTATTCCTGCAATTCGACATTGGGGAACTCCGCCGCCAGCCGGTGCAGCATGGCGTCGTCCTTTTCGCGCTCCAGCACGTCCGTGACCAGAATGCGCACCTTGGTGCCAAGGGCGGCATGATGGCGGATCAGCCGCTCGATGATGCGGCCGGAAAAGTCGGCCTTGAATTCGAGCGACGACAGATAGATCAGCTTCAGCCTGGGCGCCCTGGAGAAATCGAGAGGCAGTTCCGGGTCGCCTTTGTCTATTGCCGCATCGGAAAGCGGTGCGCCCATCAGCGCCTCGACCTTGGCGTTGAAGCCGTCGCGCGACTTGCGCAGCAGCCGAGGCTCGCCGATTGGCAGGGCGCAGGTCTGCGACAGCCAGCGGCTGGCATAGAAGGCACGCTCAAGCGCGTCGAGGCCGGCGCTGTCGGGGACCGGGCAGCGCTCGTAGCGGCTGTCGAAGCTGGCGAGTGAGGGATCCGCGGCCTCTTCGCGCCGGATGGTGAGCGGCGCGCCGGCCGGGGCAAGGCTGGAGCGGACCCTTGCCGTGCAGCGGTTCAGGCTGTCGCTTGGAAACAGGCTGACCGTGTCGTCCTCACCCGACAGGCGGAAGCGAAATGCCGCGCCGACGGCGATGGTGCGCGCGGCGCCGGCGGCGCGGATCGCCAACGCGCCGTCGCAAGTAGCCTCGATCTCAGCCGGCTGCTCGCCGGCCTGGCGCACGACGATCTCGGTACTGCGCGCCTGCAGGCCGGAGAAATCGAAACTCTTGGGTGACGAGGGCCGTGCGGCCGCATCGATGTAGAGGGTCTGCCGCGACACCCGCCAGCGTCCGTTGAAATGGCCTTCGCCGCTGCCGCCATTGGCCGGCGGCAGATGCGTCCTTGCGAGTGGTTCGGCCAGTTGCTGCAGCTTCGAATAGGTCGCCTGAAAGTCGCTGTTCCGCACGTCGCGGCGGTTGCGCCCGAACGGGCCGGTGCCGTTGGCGCGGTCCATGGCGCCGAGCTGATTGTGGGCGAGCAGCGCCAGGAAGCGCCTTTCGTAGTCGCTGGCGCCGGCGTCGTCAAAAAACTGCGACGCGGCGACCTGCGGCCCAGGCATGCTTGCTGACAGCCAGGGCCGCGCACAGGCCGCCTCTCCCAGCAGGAGATCGCAGGAATCGCGGCCTGTTCCGGCACAACCGGCAAGGGCGATCAGCCCGAACAGGGCAAGGATGACAAATGCGTGGCGATTCACCCGGTGGCTCCGGCCTTCATGACGCTCAACTGAGCCGGGTCGCGCGGCGGCATGAAGCCTTGGGGAAACACCTTGCAGACGGGAATGACGAAGGTAGCGATCAGCAATTCCGCCTCGCCGCGCATCTTGCGTGGCGCCGTGTTGTCATCACGGATCGCCCTGGCGGAGGCGACGAGCGCGCCGTCGCAATCGCAATGATCGTGGCGCGCGATGTAGCAGGCGTCGTGGGTCCGGCACACCGCGTCGAGGCGGTCGACCGGCCGGGCCGACAGATCGCCGGTGCGGGTGCCGGGGCCGCAATAATTGCCGAAGACGAAAGGCGAGGGGCGCGCCATGGCGTAGCGGATCGGCTTGGGCAATTCGGCTTGCGGCACTTTTGCCCACGGGTTGGCGCAGGCCGAAACGAAAATCAGCGGCAGGATGGCAAGAACGGCTCGCATGTCTATCCGCGCCAGCTTTCTGAACGATTTTCCCACCCGGCGACCTGCCCGTGGCCGGCGCTGCATGCCTGATGCCACAGTGGCCGGTTTTGTGGCAAGGAAAAGGCGTCGCCTATTGACCGATCCTGATATATCGTGGCGGCACAATCTGCCTATGGCGCTACCTGCGCCTCACATTCGCGAGCGGTGATGCGTATCTGCTTCCTGGTTACGGCCGTCGGATTTCTATTCTGCGCAACAGCGGCCAATGCCGCCGACAAGACCGTCCACGACCGGGAAAATGGGTTCGCACTAACCTTTCCACCGGAATGGATCAATGAGCCGCCTTCCGGGGAAGCGATGCGGCTGAGCGTGCAATCCCCCGATCGGGCCCTTACCTGCATGGTGTCGACGTCGCTTTACGATGCATCCGCACCGGATTCTCCGTCCGATCCGAGCAAGTTCATCGAGGGCTGGTCCATGGAAACATGGAAGATGATGATGGGCAAATCGTTCAGCACAGCCGATTTCAGCAATGACAAGCTTGCAAGGTTTCCCGACGGCTACCCTGTGCGACTTGCCGATCTGGATTTTACGGTTGTCGACAACGGTGTTCGCGTGCACGGCCATTCCAGATTTGCGTTCTCGTTGCGGGGAGCGCGCTATGGCTATGTCAATTGCAGCGTGATGAGCGAGAGCGCCGAGCAGGTGGAGCAGATGTGGGCGCCACTGGCGGACAAGGCCGAGCATGTCGTGAATTCGTTCGTTCTCGACCCACCTTGAACAGCGCATCGCGTCTGCCGGTTTGCGAAATCAGGCAAAGAGGCCCCGCTCCCGTTCCACCGCCTTGGTGATGAAACCGGCGACGATCTGGATGCGGCGCAGCGGCCTGACCGATTCGTGATAGACCAGCCAGTAGGCGCGGCGGATGGGCGCCACCACGTCGACAGCCACCAGTTCCGGCATCGACCGCGCGACGAAGGTGTGCAGGATGCCGATGCCGGCGCCCGAGCGCACCGCTTCGGCCTGGCCGAGCGCCGAGGAGATGGCGAAGCTGGTGCGCCAGTCCGCGCTGAATTCGGCCGCGTAGTCGAGCGAAGGGCTGACGATGAGATCGGGTACATAGCCGATGAGTGTGTGCCGGCCGAGTTCGGCTGCGGTTTTGGGCAGGCCATTGGCATCGGCATAGGCGCGCGAGGCAAACAGGCCCAGCGAATAATCGACCAGCTTTCCCGCCACCAGCCGGCCCTCGGTCGGCCGCTCGACGGTGATGGCGATGTCGGCCTCGCGTCGGGACAGGGAGAAGGAGCGCGGCACCGGCACGAGCTGGATCGTCAGTTCGCGATGCAGCGCGGTCAGTTCGCCGAGGCGCCTGGCCAGGAAGGCGACGCCGAACCCGTCCGGCGCGCCGATGCGCACGGTGCCGGAGATATCGTCGCCTTCGCCTGATATGGTCGAGCGCGCGGCGATCATGTCGCTCTCCATGCGCTCGGCAATATCAAGGAATCGCTCGCCGGCCGGCGTCAGTTCGCTGCCGGTGGTCAGCCGGCGGAAGAGCTTCGTGCGCAGCGCTTCCTCGAGCGCTGCGATGCGGCGCGAGACTGTGGCGTGGTTCAGCTCCAGCCGCCGGGCGGCGCCGAGGATCTGGCCGGCGCGTGCCACGGCGAGAAAGATGCGGACGTCATCCCAGTTCATGGGAATCCCCAGGAGATATCTTGTCGTAAGTCATTTGCGAGAATTGATGCTCGCCCGTCAACCGATATCTAATTTTCGCACAACGGTTGCGTTCTCCCTCGCGTTGCCTTCGCCACCGCAAAGGCGGACAATGCGCCATCACAAACAAGGGAGAGATATCATGATCGAATACGGTCATTTCATCGGCGGGAAGCGTGTCGCCGGCACCAGCGGCCGCAAGCAGGACGTCATGCAGCCGATGGACGGCTCCGTGCGCGGCACGGTGGCGCTGGCCTCGCAAGCGGAACTGCGCGCGGCGGTCGAGAATGCCAAGGCGGCGCAGCCGAAATGGGCCGCCACCAACCCGCAGCGCCGCGTGCGCGTTCTGATGAAATTCCTCGAACTGGTCGCCCGCGACTATGACGAACTAGCCGACATACTGGCACGCGAGCACGGCAAGACCATCGCCGACGCCAAGGGCGACATTCAGCGCGGCCTGGAGGTGGTCGAAGTCTGCATCGGTGCGCCGCACATGATGAAGGGCGAATTCACCGATGGCGCCGGCCCCGGCATCGACGTCTATTCGATGCGCCAGCCGCTCGGCGTCGTCGCCGGCATCACGCCGTTCAATTTCCCGGCGATGATCCCGCTGTGGAAGATCGCGCCGGCGATCGCCTGCGGCAATGCCTTCATTCTGAAACCGTCGGAGCGTGATCCGGGCGTGCCGATCCGCATCGCCGAACTGTTACTCGAGGCCGGCCTGCCCGCCGGCATTCTCAACGTCGTCAACGGCGACAAGGAAGTCGTCGACGCCATCCTCGACGATCCCGACATCAAGGCCGTCGGCTTTGTCGGCTCGACGCCGATCGCCCACTACATCTATTCGCGCGGCACCGCGGCGGGCAAGCGGGTGCAGTGCTTCGGCGGCGCCAAGAACCACATGATCATCATGCCCGACGCCGACATGGACCAGACCGTCGACGCGCTGATCGGCGCCGGCTACGGCTCGGCCGGCGAGCGCTGCATGGCGATCTCGGTGGCTGTCCCGGTCGGCAACGACACTGCCAACCGGCTGATGGAAAAGCTGGTGCCGCGCGTCGAGAGCCTGAAGGTCGGCCCGTCGACGGATTCGGCCGCCGATTTCGGCCCGCTGGTGACGGCTCAGGCGCTGGAGCGCGTGAAAGGTTACGTCGATACCGGCGTCAAGGAAGGCGCCACGCTGGTCGTCGATGGCCGCGGCTTCAAGATGCAGGGCTATGAGAACGGCTACTATATGGGCGGCTGCTTGTTCGACAACGTCACGGCGGACATGCGCATCTACAAGGAAGAAATCTTCGGGCCGGTGCTCTCGGTGGTTCGTGCTCCGACCTATGAGAGCGCGATCAAGCTCGCCAACGACCATGAGATGGGCAATGGCGTCGCCATCTTCACCCGCGACGGCGACGCCGCGCGTGACTTTGCAAGCCGTGTCCAGGTCGGCATGGTCGGCGTCAACGTGCCGATCCCGGTGCCGATCGCCTATTACACGTTCGGCGGCTGGAAGGCGTCGTCCTTCGGCGACCTCAACCAGCACGGCCCGGACGCCTTCCGCTTCTACACCAAGACCAAGACGGTGACCTCGCGCTGGCCGTCCGGCATCAAGGACGGTGCGGAATTCGTCATCCCGACGATGAACTGAGCTGACGGTTTTCTTGCTTGCGCGCCTCTCGCCCTCGGCGGCGGGCGCGCGGCAACATATCCGACATCGAAGGCCCGGGCTGCATGCCCGGGCCTTTTCGTTGTGGTCGCGGCGTTATCCGCCAAATCGCTAATGTGATGGAACCAAGCGGGCGCCATACGTCTTACGCTGTATCCTGCAGCGCTTGCAGGCCAATCAACAGCGCCGGTAGCAGCTGGGGTTTTGCGTCTGGCGCAGGGAGGTCTCAGATGACACGAGGTCTTGTGGCGACGATGATCTTGATGTCGCTTGCGATATCAGCCGGTGCGGCGCAGGCGAATGCGGCTGGACAATGCGCACCGCGGGCCGATCTGATCAAGGCACTTGGCGAGAAGTTCCATGAGATCGAGGCCGGGCGTGGCCTGATCAATTCCAGCGTGGTTCTCGAGGTCTTTGTTTCCGAGCAAGGCAGTTGGACCGTTCTGGCCTCCGATACCAAGGGCCAGAGCTGCATACTGTCCGTCGGTGAAGGCTGGGACAGTACAATGATGAAAGCGGCCCTGCCGGGTGCTTGAGCGACCCGGCGCGTTCGCGGCCCCTCGGCAGGTCACGCCGTGACGGCAGGCCCTTTTTGCAGCGGCCTGAGTGTGGCTTGTTTTCAGATCGGGGCCTCACCATATCGATTCCAGGGAAATGATAAAATTCCCTGACGACAGACCGGAAACCAGAAGGAGTGACGTGATGAAGACGTCGAACCCGGCCTGGAGCGTTCTGGTGTATTGAGGCTGCCCCATGTGCCTCCCTTTGCCGGAACGCCAAGGCGAAGGAGGTGCCAAATGGCACACAAATTTTCGTTTCGATGGATCAGGATAGCCGCGATCGGCGCCGTGCTGGCGTTGTGGACGCTATCGGCGCAGGCGCAATTTATCTGCGGCGGCCACAGTGACCTTGTCACGGGACTGGCGCAGGCCTTTGAACAAAAGCAGATCGGCTACGGTGTGGTCGGGCAATCCGCCATTGTGGAGATCTATGTCTCGGCAAGCGGGACCTGGTCGATGCTGGTGACCGACGTGCAGGGTCGAAGCTGCATTTTCGCGACCGGTGAGGGATGGGAGAATACCGCCATCGCCGCCGCGCGAGGGATTTGATCGCCCGATCAGCGTGTCGCGGCGACCTCGGCATGGCCGCGCAGCAGCGCCATCAGCCGCTTGGCATCCTTGGCGGCTGCATCCTCGTCGCCGTCGAGGATCGAGCGGATCAGCGCGACGTGATGCTCGGCTGACTCGGCGAGGCCCGTGTCCGCCTTGTAGCGGAACCAGAAGCGGCGGCTGTGGGTCTGCAGCGGCGCCGCCAGCCGCGCGGCGAAGGGGTTGTCGGCGGCCATCGCCAGCGCCTCGTCGAGCGCCTTGTCGGCCTGGATGAAGGCAAGCACATTGCCCGAGATGACCGCCTTCTGCATGGCGAGCGCCGCCTCGTGAAACAGGTCGGCCGCCTCGCGGGTGACGAAGCGGGCGGCCGAACGGGCCAGCACCACCTCGACACCGCGCCGGGCGTCGAGCACGCGCAGCCAGTCGCCGGGATGCAGCGGCGCGATCGCGATGCCGGCGCGCGGCCTGACATCAAGCAGCCCTTCCCAGGCCAGCCGCTGGATCGCCTCGCGCACCGGCGTGCGGCCGAGGTCCAGCTTCTCGATAAGCGCCCCCTCGGTGACAAAGCTCGACGGCGCCAGTTCCAGCGTAACGATCATATGCTCGAGCACGCGATAGGCCCTGGCCGCCGCCGGCCCGGAGGTCATAGTTGCTTCCATGGATATCAAAGGCGATCTCCTGATATATTCAAAATATATCATAACGGATTCCGCATTGACAGCGAGTTTCTTAACAGATATACGACTGATATATCAGATGGAGACACGACTATGTGGACCGGAGTTTTCCCCGCCGTCACGACCAAATTCACCGCCGACGACCGGCTCGACCATGCCGAAATGGAGCGCTGCTTCGGCCTGCAGATGGAGGCCGGTTGCGATGGCATCATCGCATGCGGCTCGCTTGGCGAAGGGCCGATGCTGTCGCCTGACGAGAAGATCGAGGTGCTGAAGACAGCGCAGAAAGTCGCCGGCAAGAAGCCGGTACTGCTGACCGTCAATGAGGCGGGCACCCGTGAGGCCGCCGCTATTGCCAGGCGCGCCGCCAGGGAAGGCGCCGATGGCCTGATGGTGGTGCCGAGCCCGATCTACCACACCAATGCGGAAGAGACCGTCGCCGCGCTGCGCGCGGTCGCCGAGGCTGGCGACCTGCCGGTCATGATCTACTCCAACCGGCTCGCCTATCGCGTCGACGTCACCGTCGACCAGATGGAGGAGTTGGCGTCGGACAAGCGCTTCGTCGCCATCAAGGAATCCTCCGACGATATCAGGCGCTCGACGGAGATCATCAACCGGCTTGGCGACCGCTACGATCTGTTCACCGGTGTCGACAATCTTGCTTTCGAGGCGCTGTCGGTCGGCGCCATCGGCTGGGTGGCCGGCCTGGTCACCGCCTTCCCGCGCGAAACCGTCGCCATCTTCCAGCTGATGAAGCAGGGCCGCCGCGAGGAGGCGCTCGCCATCTACCGCTGGTTCCGGCCACTGCTCGACCTCGACGTCTCGACCTATCTGGTACAGAACATCAAGCTTGCCGAAGTGCTGGCAATCGATACCAATGACCGCGTGCGCATGCCGCGCCAGCCGCTGTCGGGCGAGCGCCGCAAGGCGGTCGAGAAGATCATACGGGATGCGCTGGCGGCGCGGCCGAAGCTGCCTTCGCTCCAGACGTCTCCGCTATCGGCGGACAGACTGGTGGCAGCCGAATAAGGGACAGCATCGACGTGCCAGGAAATCCCAAATCCCCGGAACAGGAGCAGCGCTCCGCCACTGGGGCACCTTCTCCGCGTGAACGGGGAGAAGGGAAAGATATCGCCATTGTCGGCGGTGGCATTATCGGCATCTGTGCCGCCGCCTTCCTCGCCGAGGCGGGGCGCGGCGTAACGATCTTCGACCGCACCGGCATCTGCGAGGAGACGAGCTCCGGCAATGCGGCCGCCTTCGCCTTTTCGGACGTGCTGCCGCTGGCGCACAAGGGCATGATCAAGCACCTGCCGAAATGGCTGGCCGATCCGCTCGGCCCGCTCGGCATTCCGCCCGCCTACCTGCCGCGGCTTCTGCCGTGGCTGATCCGCTTCTGGCGCGCCGGCGAAATACGAAGCCAGCCTCGCCGCCCAGGCCGGCATGATGAAGCTCGCCGAAACCGAATGGATGGGGCTGCTCGATCGTTGCGGCGCGCGGCCGATGCTGCGCGAGGACGGCTCGCTGGAGCTCTACGAGAGCGAAGCCGAGTTCCAAGCCTCGCTGTCGGGCTGGGCCGCGCGCGAGCGCTTCGGCATCGGCTTTCGCCATGTCGAGGGCGAAGGCCTGGCGGGTCTGCAGCCGGGCCTGTCCCCGCGCTTCATCAAGGGCACCTTCGTGCCGGGCTGGAAGACGGTCGCCGATCCAAAGCTGCTCGGCAAGGCGGTGTGGGCTTACGCCGAGGCCAGGGGTGCCCGCTTCGAAAGGGCTGGGATCGACCGGATCGCGGCGGACCAGCATGGCGCGACGCTGACGCTGGCCGACGGCACGACCAGGCAGGCAAGGCACCTGATCGTCGCCGCCGGCGCCTGGTCGCACCTCCTGGCACAGCAGCTTGGCGACCGCATTCCGCTGGAGACCGAGCGCGGCTACAACACGACGCTGCCCAAAAGCGCCTTCGATGTGAAGCGGCAGCTGATCTTCTCCGGCCATGGCTTCGTCATCACGCCGCTGGAGACGGGCCTGCGCGTCGGCGGCGCGGTCGAACTCGGCGGCATAGAGCGGCCGCCCAATTTCAACAGATCGAAGGCGCTCCTGCAGAAGGCGCAGCAGTTCCTGCCCGGGCTCAATCCCTCGGGCGGGCGCGAATGGATGGGGTTCCGGCCCTCGCTACCGGATTCGGTGCCCGTCATCGGCAAGGCATCGGGAAGCCGGCCGGTCGTCTATGCCTTCGGCCACGGCCATCTCGGCCTGACCCAGGCCGCGGCGACCGGACGGTTGATCCGGGAAATCATCCTGGGGCAGGTTGCGTCTGTTGATCTCGCCCCCTTCAGTCCACAACGGTTTTGAATTTTCGAGGAACGACATGGCCAAGAAATCCTTCTTCTGCATCGACGGCCACACATGCGGCAATCCGGTGCGGCTGGTCGCCGGCGGCGGCCCGCTGCTCGAGGGCTCGACGATGATGGAACGGCGCGCGCATTTCCTCGCCGAATATGACTGGATCCGCACCGGGCTGATGTTCGAGCCGCGCGGCCATGACGTGATGTCGGGTTCGATCCTCTATCCGCCGACGCGCGAGGATTGCGACATCGCCATTCTGTTCATCGAGACCTCCGGCTGCCTGCCGATGTGCGGCCACGGCACCATCGGCACGGTGACGATGGCCATCGAACACGGGCTGATCAAGCCGAAGACGCCGGGTGTGCTGAGGCTCGATACGCCAGCCGGGCTGGTCATCGCCGAATACAAACAGGTCGGCGAATATGTCGAGGAGGTGCGCATCACCAATGTGCCGTCGTTCCTCCATGCCGAAGGTTTGACGGTCGAATGTCCCGGGCTCGGCGAGATCACCGTCGATGTCGCCTATGGCGGCAATTTCTACGCCATCGTCGAGCCGCAGGAGAACTACCTCGACATGGCGGATCATTCCGCCGGCGACCTCATCGCCTGGAGCCCGGTGGTGCGGCAGCGCCTCAACGAGAAGTATTCCTTCGTGCATCCGGAGAACCCCGGCATCAACAGGCTGTCGCACATGTTGTGGACCGGCAAGCCGACGGT
Source organism: Mesorhizobium sp. WSM4310 (assembly GCF_007003935.1). Classification (NCBI taxonomy): domain Bacteria; kingdom Pseudomonadati; phylum Pseudomonadota; class Alphaproteobacteria; order Hyphomicrobiales; family Phyllobacteriaceae; genus Mesorhizobium; species Mesorhizobium sp. WSM4310. The sequence goes on along the minus strand of NZ_VFTA01000014.1, from coordinate 118,110 downwards.
GGAAGGGGCCGACGCCCGCAACGCCGTATTCTATGGCGACAAGGCGATCGACCGCTCACCGTGCGGCACCGGCACCTCGGCGCGCATGGCGCAGCTCCATGCCAAGGGCAAGCTCAAGGCAGGCGACGCCTTCGTGCATGAATCGATCATCGGTTCGCTGTTCAAGGGCAAGGTCGAAAAGGAGATCACCGTGGCGGGCAGACCGGCGATCATTCCTTCGATCGGCGGCTGGGCGCGGATGACCGGACTGAACACGATCTTCATCGACGACCGCGATCCGTTCGCGCATGGTTTCGTGGTCAAGTGAGGAGAATCCTGACGCCGCGGAAAGGAGTGTGACGAAAAGACCAACCTTGTCAGGAACGCAACGATTCCTCTTGTCACCTAATTTTGACGATGATTTCTTCGAAACGGGGCGCATGATACGGCCGAATCGTCAAAGACATTGCGTTATGCCAATGATAGGGTCCGCGATAGTCCAGGGGTCGGGTGCAGAAAACGGGCGGTCGGAACGACGTGAATCGGAAACACGCGGGGCGGTCAAAAAAATCACGTTGCAATCCGGGCTCGAAACTTTACGACTAGGGGAAATACGAAAAGGAATGCGTCTGCATGGGCGACATTCCAGGGGAGCCACGTACACATGCAGTATTTTGTCCAGCAGCTTATCAACGGGCTGACGCTGGGATCGATCTATGGGCTGATCGCAATCGGCTACACGATGGTCTACGGCATCATCGGCATGATCAACTTCGCCCATGGCGACATTTTCATGGTGGGCGCCTTCACGGCGCTGATCGTCTTCCTCATCCTCGGCGCGCTGTTCTATTCGGTGCCCGTGGTCATCGCTCTGCTGGTCATGATGATCGTGGCGATGCTGCTGACCAGCCTCTACAACTGGACGATCGAGAAGGTGGCCTACCGGCCGCTGCGCGGTTCGTTCCGGCTGGCGCCGCTGATCACCGCCATCGGCATGTCGATCGCGCTGTCGAACTTCGTCCAGGTGACGCAAGGTCCGCGCAACAAGCCGATCCCGCCGATGGTCAGCCAAGTCTACAACATCGACGGCGTCAGCGTGTCGCTGAAGCAGATCATCATCGTCATCGTCACCGCGCTGCTCCTGGTGGTGTTCTGGTACCTGGTCAACAGGACCTCGCTTGGCCGGGCGCAACGCGCCTGCGAGCAGGATCGCAAGATGGCCGCACTGCTCGGCATCGACGTCGACCGCACCATCTCGATCACCTTCATCATGGGTGCCTCGCTTGCCGCCGTCGCCGGTACGCTGTTCCTGATGTACTATGGCGTGGTGGCTTTCTCCGACGGTTTTGTGCCGGGTGTGAAGGCATTTACCGCGGCGGTGCTTGGCGGCATCGGCTCGTTGCCGGGCGCCGTGCTCGGCGGGCTGCTGATCGGCTTCATCGAGAGCATGTGGTCGGCCTATTTCTCGATCGACTACAAGGACGTCGCGGCGTTCTCGATCCTGGCCATCGTGCTGATCTTCCTGCCTTCCGGCATATTGGGCCGGCCTGAAGTCGAAAAGGTCTGAGATCATGGCCGTGACCGTATCTCGCGAGAGCGACAGCGTCGCCACCCCCACCCAACGCGCGCTTAAGGAAGCGTTCTATGCCGGCGCCATCGCGCTTGGCCTGTTCGTGCTGTTCATCGGGCTGAAGACCGGTCAGAACATGTCCAATGAACTGGTCCTGACTCAGCGCTGGGGCCTGCTCGCCGCCGTGGTGATCGCCACGGCCGTCGGCCGTTTCCTCTATGTCGCCTATGGCCAGCCCTTCATGGCCAACCAAAAGATCGCCAACGTCGCCACCGGCCTGTTGCCGGCCAGCGTGGGGTCACGGTTCTTCACGCTGCCGGCCTTCATCGTGGCTGTCGTCGCGGCGGTGCTGCTGTTCGTGTTCAACAGCTCCCTCGCCGGATGGGTGGGAGCAGAACCGGCCGGCTATCTGCAATTCCTGCGCGCCCTGGCGGTCATCTATCTGCTGGCTTGCGTGATCTACTACTTCCGCGCCTTCATCCATGCCAACTTCACCAAATTGGGCATCACCGCGCTGGTGCTGTACCCGATCCTCGTGGTCGCGGTGCTGTCGCTGAACGCATGGTCGATTGCTGGAGGGCTGCAGGGCTCGCTGAAATGGGTCGACAATTTCGGCATCCAGATCCTGATCTATGTGATGCTGGCCTGGGGACTGAACATCGTCGTTGGCCTCGCCGGCCTGCTCGACCTCGGTTACGTCGCCTTTTATGCACTTGGCGCCTATGCCTATGCGCTTCTTGCCACGCATTACGGCCTGTCGTTCTGGATCCTGCTGCCGGCCGCGGGCTGCATGGCCGCCCTGTGGGGGGTGCTGCTCGGCTTCCCCGTGCTGCGCCTGCGTGGCGATTATCTGGCGATCGTGACGCTCGCCTTCGGCGAGATCATCCGCCTGGTGCTGATCAACTGGCGCGACGTCACCAACGGGTCGGCTGGTATCTCCGGCATTCCCAAGGTTTCCTTCTTCGGCCTGATGACCTTCAACGTGTCGGACCCCAACTACATTGCCAAGGTTCTGCATCTGGCGACATCGAGCGCCTACTACAAGATCTTCCTCTACTATCTGATCCTCGGCCTGTGCCTGCTTACCGCCTTCGTCACCATCAGGCTGCGCCGTCTGCCGGTCGGCCGCGCCTGGGAAGCCTTGCGTGAGGACGAGATCGCCTGCCGCTCGCTCGGCATCAACACCACCACCACCAAGCTGACCGCCTTCGCCACCGGCGCCATGTTCGGTGGCTTCGCCGGCTCGTTCTTCGCCGCGCGGCAAGGCTTCGTCAGCCCGGAATCCTTCGTTTTCCTGGAATCGGCCATCATCCTCGCCATCGTCGTTCTCGGCGGCATGGGCTCGCTGGTCGGCATCGCGGTCGCCGCGATGGTGATGATCGGCGGCACCGAGGCGCTGCGCGAACTCGATTTCCTCAAGCAGATCTTCGGGCCGGACTTCACCCCCGAACTCTACCGCATGCTTCTGTTCGGCATGGCCATGGTCATCGTCATGCTGTGGAAGCCGCGCGGCTTCGTCGGCAGTCGTGAACCGACCGCCTTCCTCAAAGAGCGAAGGGCTGTCTCAAGCTCCTTCACCAAGGAGGGCCACGGCTGATGAACGCGACCACGCAAATGAACGACGCCATCCTGCAGGTCGAACATCTGTCGATGAAGTTCGGCGGGCTGGTCGCCATCGGCGACCTCTCCTTCACAGCCAGACGCGGCGAGATCACGGCGCTGATCGGGCCTAACGGCGCCGGCAAGACCACCGTGTTCAACTGCATCACCGGCTTCTACAAGCCGTCCGAAGGCATGATCACGCTCAACCGTTCCGACGGCTCGACCTATCTCTTGGAACGGCTGCCCAACCATGAGATCCCGGCGCGCGCCAAGGGGGCGCGCACCTTCCAGAACATCCGCCTGTTCTCGGGCATGACGCTGCTGGAGAACCTTCTGGTTGCCCAGCACAACAAGCTGATGAAGGCCTCGGGCTATACGGTGCTCGGCCTGTTCGGCTTCAGCGGTTACCGCAAGGCATCGGCAGAGTCGATGGACCTGGCCAGGCATTGGCTGGAGAAGGCCGATCTCGTCGATCGCGCCGACGATCCGGCCGGCGATCTGCCCTATGGCGCGCAGCGGCGCCTCGAGATCGCGCGTGCCATGTGCACGGGTCCGGAACTTCTGTGCCTCGACGAGCCGGCGGCCGGCCTCAACCCGAAGGAATCGGCGGCACTCAACGAGCTCTTGATGGACATCAAGAACAACACCGGCACCTCGATCCTGCTGATCGAGCACGACATGTCGGTGGTCATGCAGATTTCCGACCATGTCGTGGTGCTGGAGTATGGCCGCAAGATCTCCGACGGCAATCCGCAGTCGGTGCGCACCGATCCACGCGTCATCGCCGCCTATCTCGGCGTCGACGACGAGGAGGTCGAGACCGTGCTGACCGAGGTCGGCGACGAGGACGTCATCGAGCAGCTCGACATTGGGCCGGATGCCGCACATGGCCCGGGGACATCGTCGTCATACCTGGCCGGACCCGTGACCGACACCGTCGGACACAGCGATGGCGAGCGCGTCACGGTGTCGAAAGGCGCCTCGAAGGCGGCACAGGTCGATGCCCGCGCGGCTACCGTGGCGAGTAAACCCGTCGCAAAACCGGCCGCGCCGGCCAAGCCGGCGGCGAAAGCGGCACCGAAGAAAACGGCCGCCAAGGCGCCCGCGGCAACGGCCGAAGGCATTTCGAACCGCCTCGCTGCCCCTCGTGGCGGCAAGGCCGACAACCTGACCCGCATCAAGGGCATCGGTACGGTCAACGAGAAGAAGCTCAACGACCACGGCATCTTCCACTTCGACCAGATCGGCGCCTGGAAGAAGGCCGATGTCGAGGCTGCCGAAGCCTATCTCGCCTTTGACGGACGCATTGCGCGCGAGGAATGGGTCAAGCAGGCCAAGCTGCTCGGTCAGGGCAAAGACACGGAATTCTCGCGCCGCGTCGACGCCGGCAAGGTGGCGACCAGCCATGCTTCCGCCAAGACTACCGGTGCGGCCAAGCCTGTGTCGGGCAAGCGTGGAGGGGGCAAATAATGGCCAGGACAACGCTGCTCGATATCAAGGGCGTGGAGACCTATTACGGCAACATCCGGGCGCTGAACGGCGTCGATGTCACCGTCAAGGAGGGCGAGATCGTGGCGCTGATCGGCGCCAACGGCGCCGGCAAATCGACGCTGATGATGACCATTTTCGGCGCTCCCCGCGCCCGCACGGGGACCATCACCTTCGCCGGCACCGACATCACCCAGTTGCCGACGCACGAGATCGCCCGCATGCGCATCGCCCAGTCACCCGAAGGCCGGCGCATCTTCCCGCGCATGACGGTGATGGAAAACCTGCAGATGGGCGCCAGCCTCGACAACCTCAAACACTATGACGAGGACGTCGAGAAGGTGTTCGCGCTGTTCCCGCGGCTCAAGGAGCGCATCGCGCAGCGCGGCGGCACGCTGTCGGGCGGCGAGCAGCAGATGCTGTCGATTGGACGCGCGCTGATGGCGCGGCCGAAGCTGCTTCTGCTCGACGAGCCGTCGCTGGGCCTGGCGCCACTGATCGTCAAGCAGATCTTCGATGCCATCCGCGAGCTGAACCGCACGCAAGGGCTGACCGTGTTCCTGGTCGAGCAGAACGCGTTCGGCGCGCTGAAGCTCGCCACGCGCGGCTACGTCATGGTCAACGGCAATGTGACGATGAGCGGCACCGGCAAGGAACTGCTCGCCAATCCGGAAGTGCGCGCCGCCTATCTCGAAGGCGGACATCACTGAGTTTGGAGCGGAATGTGCATCCGGTATCCCGCTCCAACTTGTTTGTTTGTCGCATGATCCTTGTCCGAAAAGTCTGCAACTTTTCGGGATCATGCTAGGGAGACTTCATCATGCAGGGCATTCTCTATGAGGAACCCTCGATCTGGCAGTTCTTCTTCGTCACCTGTCTGCTCGGCGGCTGGGCGGCCTGGATGACTGGCAAGGCTAGCGCCCAGACATGGCGCTCCTTCATCCAGCTTTTCGCCTATCTGCTGGGTCTCGGCATCGGCATCCGCTTCATCCATCACGCGCTGTTCGACGGCACGATGTTCTCGCTGCAGTACTATATCGTCGACACCATCGTGCTGATGATATTGGGCTTCGTCGGCTATCAATACACACGAACCAACCAGATGGTCACACAGTATAATTGGCTCTACGAAAGAGCTTCAATCTTGAGCTGGAAACCGAAAGGTTGACGTTCATCATTAACGCCGGGTCAGGGATGAATCGGCGTGACAAGTGCCTGAAAATCGGCAAACTATGCTTTCTGCGATAAGGGTGGGCATCGCATGAAAGCTTCATCCACGCCCACTCCGTTAATGGGAGCGTTTAAATGAAAAAGTCACTTTTGTCCGCCGTCGCCCTGACCGCGCTTGTCGCGTTCGGCGGCAACGCGTGGGCTGATGTAATGTTCGGCGTTGCCGGTCCGATCACCGGTCCGAATGCGGCCTTCGGCGCACAGCTGCAGAAGGGCGCAGAGGCGGCGGTCGCCGCGATCAATGCCAAGGGCGGCATCAACGGCGAGCAGATCAAGCTCGAAGTCGGCGACGACGTCTCCGACCCGAAGCAAGGCATCTCGGTCGCCAACAAGTTCGTCGGCGACGGCGTCAAGTTCGTGATCGGCCACTTCAACTCGGGCGTCTCGATCCCGGCCTCGGAAGTCTACGCCGAAAACAACATCGTCGAGATCACGCCGGCCGCGACCAACCCGAAGTTCACCGAGCGCGGTCTGTGGAACGTGTTCCGCACCTGCGGACGCGACGATCAGCAGGGCAGCATCGCCGGCGCTTACATCGCCGCGAACTTCAAGGATGCCAAGGTCGCCGTCGTGCACGACAAGACCCCTTATGGCCAGGGCCTCGCCGATGAAACCAAGAAGGCGATGAACGCCGCGGGCGTCAAGGAAGTGATGTATGAAGGCGTCAATGTCGGCGACAAGGACTTCTCGGCGCTCATCGCCAAGATGAAGGAAGCCGGCGTCACCCTGATCTACTGGGGCGGCCTGCATACCGAAGCCGGCCTGATCATCCGCCAGTCGGCGGACCAGGGCCTCAAGGCGCCGATGATGTCGGGTGACGGCATCGTGACGGACGAACTCGCCGCGATCGCGGGCGACGCCGTCGCCGGCACGCTCAACACGTTCGGTCCCGATCCGCGCCTGATCCCGGCCAACAAGGAACTCGTCGAGAAGTTCCGCGCGCAGGGCTTCGAGCCGGAAGCCTACACGCTCTACGCCTACGCCGCCGTGCAGGTGGTCGCCGAGGCGGCCGCTGCCGCCAAGACGAACGACCCGCAGGCCGTCGCCAAGGCGATGCATGAAAGCGGCCCGTTCCCGACCGTGCTGGGCGATCTTGCCTATGACGCCAAGGGCGACCCGAAGCTGCCGGGCTACATCATGTACGAGTGGAAGAAGAAGGACGACGGCAAGTATTCCTGGTTCCCGAAATAAGCTGCTCTGGCAGGTCTGAAATCCAAGATGCCCGGCGCGACGCGCCGGGCATTTTCTTTTGGTGCGTTCGGGTCGGCGATGATCTTTCTTGCCGGCACCTCTCAGGCGGAGAGATCGCATCCAGGATCGAAATTGTCGTCATTGTTCCGTCCGTTCGGGCCAAGGCATGCGAGTGTTGGCCGGATAATTGATTTAAATCGGTTTAAACCGGCGTTGATTTTGTTTGCACTGCAGCATTTTCACGCTAATCATTGCACCGATTTCCCGTCCCTGCCGCTGCTGGAGCCCAGTCCTTGGCCATCACGAAGATCCTCGTCGCCAACCGGTCAGAAATCGCCATCCGCGTCTTTCGCGCGGCCAATGAGTTGGGCCTCAAAACCGTGGCGATCTGGGCCGAGGAAGACAAATATTCGTTGCACCGCTTCAAGGCCGACGAGAGCTACCAGGTCGGGCGTGGTCCGCATCTCGCCAAGGATATGGGGCCGATCGAGAGCTATCTGTCGATCGAGGAGGTGATCCGCGTCGCCAGGCTTTCCGGCGCCGATGCCATCCATCCCGGCTATGGGCTCCTGTCCGAAAGCCCCGAATTCGCCGAAGCCTGCGCGCAAGCGGGCATCACCTTCATCGGGCCGAAGCCGGACACGATGCGCCGTCTCGGCAACAAGGTCGCGGCGCGCAATCTCGCCATTGAGGTCGGCGTGCCGGTCATTCCCGCCACCGATCCGTTGCCGGACGATATGGAGGCGGTCAAGAAACTGGCCAAGGAGATCGGCTATCCGGTGATGCTGAAGGCCTCGTGGGGTGGCGGTGGGCGCGGCATGCGCGCCATCCGTTCCGAGGCCGATCTCGCCCGAGAGGTCACGGAAGGCAAGCGCGAGGCGAAGGCCGCCTTCGGCAAGGACGAGGTCTATCTCGAAAAGCTGATCGAGCGCGCCCGCCATGTCGAGGTGCAGGTGCTTGGCGACACGCATGGCAATGCCGTGCACCTGTTCGAGCGCGACTGCTCGATCCAGCGCCGCAACCAGAAGGTCGTCGAGCGGGCGCCGGCGCCCTATCTCGAAATGGCGCAGCGCGAGGAGCTTTGCGGCCACGCGCTGAAGATCGCGCGCGAGACCAGTTATATCGGCGCCGGCACGGTCGAGTTCCTGCAGGATGCCGATACCGGAAAATTCTATTTCATCGAGGTCAACCCGCGCATCCAGGTCGAGCATACCGTCACCGAACAGGTGACCGGCATCGACATCGTCAAGGCGCAGATCCACATCCTCGACGGCTTCGCCATCGGCACACCGCAATCGGGCGTGCCGGCGCAGAAGGACGTCAGGCTCAACGGCCACGCCTTGCAGTGCCGCATCACCACCGAGGATCCCGAGCACAATTTCATTCCGGACTATGGCCGCATCACCGCCTACCGCGGCGCCACCGGCTTCGGCATCCGGCTGGATGGCGGCACTGCCTATTCCGGCGCGGTCATCACTCGCTTCTACGATCCGCTGCTGGAGAAGGTGACGGCGTGGGCACCGACGCCGGCCGAGACGATTGCCCGCATGAACCGGGCGCTTCGCGAATTCCGCATCCGCGGCGTCGCCACCAACCTCACCTTCCTCGAAGCGATCATCAACCACCCGAGCTTCGCCGACAATTCCTATACGACGAAGTTCATCGATACGACGCCGGAACTGTTCCAGCAGGTCAAGCGGCAGGACCGCGCGACCAAGCTGCTCAACTATCTGGCCGATGTCAGCGTCAACGGCCACCCCGAGACGCGCGGCCGGCCGATGCCGAAAGCCGATGCGGCGGCACCGGTGGTGCCCTACCTCAATGGCAATGTGCCGGGCGGCAGCAAGCAGAAGCTGGACGTGCTCGGTCCTGAGAGATTCGCCGGCTGGATGCGCGAGCAAAGGCAAGTTCTGGTCACCGACACGACGATGCGCGACGGCCACCAGTCGCTGCTGGCGACACGCATGCGCACGCATGACATTGCCAATATTGCCGGCACCTATGCCCGCGCCCTGCCGCAGCTTCTGTCGCTCGAATGCTGGGGCGGCGCGACCTTCGACGTCGCCATGCGCTTCCTCACCGAGGATCCTTGGGAGCGGCTGTCGCTGGTCCGCGAGGCGGCGCCCAACCTGTTGCTGCAAATGCTGCTGCGCGGCGCCAACGGCGTCGGCTACACCAACTATCCCGACAATGTCGTGCAGCATTTCGTCAAGCAGGCGGCTGCCGGCGGTATCGACCTGTTCCGCGTCTTCGATTGCCTGAACTGGGTCGAGAACATGCGCGTCGCCATGGACGCGGTCGGGGCCGAAGGCAAGCTGATCGAAGCGGCGATGTGCTACACCGGCGACATTCTCGATCCGGCGCGGGCCAAATACGATCTGAAATACTATGTCGGCCTGGCCGGGGAATTGCAGGCCGCCGGCGCCCATATCATCGCCGTCAAGGACATGGCGGGTCTGTTGAAGCCGGCCGCCGCCCGCGTGCTGTTCAGGGCGCTGCGCGAGGCGACCGACCTGCCGATCCATTTCCACACCCACGACACGTCTGGCCTGTCGGCGGCGACCGTGCTGGCGGCGGTGGAGAGTGGCGTCGACGCCATAGACGCGGCGATGGATGCCTTCTCCGGCAACACGTCGCAGCCTTGCCTGGGCTCGATCGTCGAGGCGCTGAAGGGCACCGAGCGCGACCCCGGCCTCGACCCGCAATGGATCCGCAAGATCTCGTTCTACTGGGAAGCGGTGCGCAACCAGTACGCTGCCTTCGAAAGCGATCTCAAGGGGCCGGCCTCGGAAGTCTATCTGCATGAAATGCCGGGCGGACAGTTCACCAACCTCAAGGAACAGGCGCGCTCGCTCGGGCTGGAAACGCGCTGGCACGAGGTGGCGCAGACCTATCATGACGTCAATCTGATGTTCGGCGACATCGTCAAGGTGACACCGTCATCCAAGGTCGTCGGCGACATGGCTCTGATGATGGTCAGCCAGGACCTCACCGTCGCCGATGTCGAGAACCCGGCCAGGGATATCGCCTTCCCTGACTCGGTCGTCTCGATGCTGCGCGGCGATCTCGGCCAGTCGCCCGGCGGTTGGCCGGCGGCGCTGCAGAAGAAGGCGCTGAAAGGCGACAGGCCGATCACGGCGCGGCCTGGCTCGCTGCTGAAGCCCGCCGATCTCAAGGCCAGCCGCAAGGAGATCGAGGAGAAGCTGGAGCGCAAGCTCTCGGAATACGAATTCGCCTCCTGGCTGATGTATCCGAAGGTGTTCACCGACTTCGCCGGCGCGCAAGAGACCTACGGCCCGGTCAGCGTCCTGCCGACGCCGACCTATTTTTACGGCATGAAGTCCGAAGACGAGATCTTCATCGACATCGAGAAGGGCAAGACGCTGGTCGTGCGGTGCCTCGCCATCGGCGATGTCGACGAGAAGGGCTTGGTCACCGTGTTCTTCGAGCTCAACGGCCAGCCGCGGCGCGTGAAGGTGCCGGACCGGGCGCATGGCGCCTCCGCCGCCAAGGCGCGCCGCAAGGCCGAGCCTGGCAACGAGGCGCATGTCGGCGCGCCGATGCCGGGCGTGGTCTCCGCGCTTTCGGTCGTCACCGGCCAGGCGGTGAAGGCCGGCGACGTGCTGCTCTCCATCGAGGCGATGAAGATGGAAACGGCGCTGCATGCCGAGCGCGACGGCACCGTCGCCGAGGTGCTGGTCAAGGCCGGCGACCAGATCGATGCCAAGGATCTGCTGATCGCCTTCGCTTGAGAAGCGGCAAAGGGCGGGCAGGCTGTCGGCTTCTGTCGGCAACCCCCATGCCTTGTTCGATAACAGCTTGACCCGCCGCCGCCGGTCGGGCATCGAACCGGCTCAAATTTGCCGCCGTCTTTCGCCGAGTCGCGGCGCCGAACCCTTTTGGAGAAAAACATGGCCGACGATATCACCGAGACCAGCCAGACTGTTGCCGCCGGCCAGCTGCGTGCCTTCATCGAGCGCATCGAGCGGCTCGAGGAAGAGAAGAAGACGATCGCCGACGACATCAAGGAAGTGTTCGCCGAGGCCAAGGGCACCGGTTTCGACACCAAGGCGATGCGCACCATCATCCGCCTGCGCAAGAAGGACCAGGCCGAGCGCCAGGAAGAGGATGCGATCCTCGATCTGTACATGGCCGCGCTCGGCATGGTGTAAGGCGCGTGGCCGGAAACCGGCCATGAGTGGTTTGACGTCGGCGGCCGCCGCGCCTCGGCCAGCGATGGCGGTGGCGTCACATGAGCAGGCCGGGCGGCTCAGGATGACGAAATCGATCCTGGCCGCCGCGTGAAGCCGAGGCCCCTCGATTTCGGATCGGCATATCGAGGGCGGAGCGCATCTAAATTTGGACCGCTGCTTAAAGCGCGTCGCGATCCTTCGGGTTCGCTCCATGCGCTTTAGGTTTTGATTTTACGCATGTCTTTATCCCGAAACCGGTGCCCACTTTCGGGAGACATGCTTGGTCGCCTGCAGCTCAGTGGTCACCTGCCGCAAAGTTTTCCCTGCCAACCGAGAACACCAAGGCCGTTGCCTCGCGGACTGTGAGCAAGTCTTGAAAGTTGTGCGCGGATAAACGCTCTTCGCGCCGGCGCTGTGCTCCGCTACAACGGAGCCGAGGGATGTTCTCCACAAAAGACTGGTCGTTCAGCACACGGGGTTTAAATCCAAACGAACCGTCTTCGGCGGCGTCGCATCACCGAGAGCGATGCCCACGCTTACGCAGGACTTGTCGATGAACGAGACCGTCGTTGAAATCCGAAGATATTCCGGGGAGGTCGAGAGGCACCAGCATGACTATCCCCAAGTGGTCCTACCGGTTTCCGGAGCACTCGAAATCGATCTGGGGCACCGTTCAGGACGGGTTTCGGGCAGCACTGGCGTCTTTGTTTCTGCCGGTTGCCAGCACGCGTTCTACGCCAAACAAACGGGCTCTTTCGTCGTACTCGACCTGCCGTCCCGCCTCGGCATCCGGGAGCCGGATGAAGACATACCCGCATTTTTTGCGATCGGCCGGGAGGTTCACGGCCTGATCGACTACATGGCGGTGCTGGCGACATCGCAGGAGCTTTCCGCCTCGCTTCGACACGCCTGGTCCACATTGCTGCTGGATCGCATCGCTCCTGCAAGGGATCGTCCGGATCGAGCAGAGCTTGCTGTCAGAAGAGCCACGGCGTTCATGCAACGAAAGCTTGCCGACCCAATCCGCATTGCGGATATCGCGGAAGCGGCAGGGATGAGCCCAACCCGTCTGCATGAAGCCTTCACCAGACGGCGCGCGACCACGCCGCACGCGCATTTGGTTGCGATGCGCCTCGATGCGGCTGAACGGCTGCTTGCCGATCCGCGCCTTTCCATCGCGGATATCGCGATTTTCAGTGGTCACTCTGACCAGAGCGCCTTGACGCGCGCAATGCGGCGGGAGCGAAACTCAACCCCGGCCGAAATTCGCCGAAATCTGCTCGGAAGAACGGGAGGAAAAGCCTAAAATCCGGAAGGTTTTGCCGAGATATCGGCCTCGCGCGGCGCTACGGATACGGAAATTACGCGTGTGTGAGGATCACCGATATGGATTTGACTCGTTTCAAAGCGCTGACATTCGATGTCTATGGCACGCTCATCGACTGGGAAACCGGCATCTGGAACGCGCTTCAGCCGCTTTTGAGCATGGCAAATCGCGAAATCAGCCGAAACGAAGCGTTGGAAACCTATGGGGAAATAGAGACGCGGCAGCAAGCCGAGACTCCTTCCTTGCACTACAGAACACTGTTGGCGGCAGTGCACGCAAGGCTGGCTCGACATTGGGAGATCACCGCGCAGGCTGATCTGCATGAACGTTTCGGCACCTCGGTGCCCGATTGGCCCGCCTTTCCGGATTCCAGGGAGGCGCTGGCCTATCTGAAACAGCACTTCCGTTTGGTCGTATTGTCCAATGTCGACGGCCAGAGTTTCGCGGCTTCAAACCGCAAGCTCGGTGTGAGCTTCGATGCCGTTTACACGGCGGAAGACATAGGCAGCTACAAGCCGGATCTGGGCAACTTCCGTTTCCTGTTCGGCAGGCTGAAGCAGGATCTGGGCATTCAGCAGGACGAAGTCCTTCATGTGGCCCAGAGTCTGTTTCATGATCATGCGCCGGCAGAGAGCATCGGGCTCGCCAGCGTTTGGATCGACCGCAGGTTTGGGATGGAGGGGTCAGGTGCAACGAAGCGGCCTCTTGCCCAGCCGAAGGTCGGAGGTCATTTTCCAACCTTGGCAGACTTTGCCGCTATGCATCGCGCAGCGAAGGAGAAGCATTGATCCCGTTCGCCAGATACGGGCGACGAGATCTGACGGTACACGCCGTCCTCGGCCGCGACCAAATGCGGCGTCTGCCGCATTGGCTGTCCTGGCGTTTTCTGCGCCTGCGTTGCGTGCGGACCCAAATGTCCGCTACGCTACGTTCTCAAAACGCCACCATATGACTCGCCAGAACGAATTTCGAAACAGCCTCGGGCAGCGGGGCAGCCGGCCATGAACGAATTCGACTTCGGTGGCCGCCGTGCCTCGGAGTTCCGCCATCGCGGCTTCTGGGCGCTGTTCGCCGAGCGGCATCCGCAAGAAAGAGCCACGCTTGCAAGGCGGGGGCCGTGGTTCTGGCAGCGCGGGCTGCCGGATTTCGCTTTGGTGCTTTCGATGTATGTCGCGCCGGCGCAGAACCAAGTCGGCGTCTTCTTCGGGCGCAACGAAAAGTTCGGCGCCACGGAGTCCTGGTCGCGGCTGAAGCCTTTCCAGCCGGCGATCGAGGCCAGGCTGAAGCTCAAGCCCGAACAGAGTTGCCAGGGTCTCGGCATCAACTCGGTGTGGCGGGTGAACTGCTACGCCGAAGACAACTGGCCGGCCATGACCGACTGGCTGGTGAGGGAGTGCACACGCTTCGAAGAGGCCGTGACCGACGTTCTGGGGCAGGGGTGACGCGTCGGCGATGACGGACTTTTTCCGTACGCGCTGGAGGGGTGAAGCGCCGCTCGACCGGCTGTTCTGGCGCGACATGCTGCTCGTCGGGACGATCTTGAGCATCGCCTCTTCGGCGCTGGCGCTGATCCTGCTTGGATTGAAGCTGCCGCTCTGGCTGGTGCTGGTGGTGCATTTCCTCCCCGTTCCCTACAATATCTTCCTCACCATCGCCGTCTGGCGGACGGTGGAGAAGGGCGGCGGCCCGAAGGCGCAGCTGATGATGTTGGGTGCGGCGCTCTGGCTGATCGCGACGGTCGTGGCATGAGCCAAACGAAAAAGGGCGGCTGAAGCCGCCCTTTGCGAAGTCTTTTCCGAGGCATCAAGCCGCCGGTTCGAATTTCAGCGCCACGCCATTAATGCAGTAGCGCAGGCCGGTCGGCGGCGGGCCATCCTCGAAGACGTGGCCGAGATGGCTGCCGCAGCGCGAGCAATGGCACTCGGTGCGGACCATGCCGTAGCTGCGGTCGACAGTGGTCTCGATCGAGCCGGGCACCGGGTCGTTGAAGCTCGGCCAGCCGGTGCCGCTCTCGAGCTTCAGCTTGGATTCGAACAGCGACTGGTCGCAGCCGACGCAGGAAAATGTGCCGGCGCGCTTCTCGTAGAGCAAGGCGCAGCTGCCCGGCCGCTCGGTGCCGTGATTGCGCATGACCGCATATTGCTCCGGCGTCAGCCGGGCGCGCCATTCGGCATCGGTGCGGGTGACGGGGTAGGTTTGGGTGTCCATTTGATCTCCTCAGCCTTGGCGGCTCGTTCTTGGTTGCAAGCTATATTCGCACCAACATAGGCATTTGTTACCGGATTTTCTCGCATTTTCGATCGCCGTCATGCGATGGCGGCGAGATAACGAGCCACCGATGCGTTGAATGCCGCCTTTGCGCCGCCGATGATGTTCAGGTCCCACCATGCGCCGCGGATATCGTTGAAGTCGAATGGTTCAAGCGCCGTCGCGATGCGGCGGACAGCTGCCGCGTTGAGCGGTATCTGGTTGGGATAACTGTACATGAAGCTGACATGGCGGCGCGTCGGCGTCACCTGCACGGTGTCGCCGGTCAGCAGCGCGTTGCCGCCCTCGCGCTGCCAGTGCAGCACCTGGCTGCCGGAAAAGTGGCCGCCGCAGCGGATGGCAAGCGTCTGGCCTTGCCAGCTGACGATCGAGGGATGCGGCCGCATGATCCATTGGCGGTCGTCGGCGTGGAGATAGATCGGCACGCCGCCAAACGCCTCGCTCCAACAGGCCATCGCCGAGTAGAAGTGGCAGTGCGAGATGGCGATGGCCGCCAGGCCGCCGCGACGGTTGATCTCGGCCACCGCCTCCTCGCTCACCATCGAGACGCAGTCCCACAGCACATTGCCGTGCGTCGTCTGCACCAGCTGCGCCCGCTGGCCTATGGCGAAGCGCGGCTCGATGCCGAAGCCGAGCACGCCGGCATCGTCCCTCGTCACCAGCCGATGCCCGGCGGCAAGCTCCCGCGGGGTTATCCAGGCCTGGCCTTCCCAGCGCACGAACTGCCGCTCATCCTCGCAGACCGGGCAGTGCTGCAGCGGCGTCTCCGTCGCCGCAAATTGGACGCCGCACTGCAGACAGAGGAAGCAGGTCATCGGATTTCCCGTCGGTCCTTCAATGTTTTCGAGAAAGCTGCTTCGTCGCGCCTTCGAGTCCGGCCAGCGTCAGCGGGAACATGCGGCCGCCGAAGATGTCGCGGATCATGGCGATCGAATGGGTGAAACCCCAGTTCTTTTCGCTCTCGGGGTTCAGCCATACCGCATTCGGCCATTGCCGCAGCAGGCGGCCGAGCCAGACGGCGCCGGCCTCCGGGTTCCAGTGCTCCACTGACCCACCGGGGTGGGCGATCTCGTAAGGGCTCATCGAGGCGTCGCCGACGACGATCACCTTGTAGTCCGGCCCGTATTTGTGGAGGAGGTCGAAGGTCGGCATCACCTCCGCATGGCGGCGCCGGTTGTCCTTCCACACGCCTTCGTAGAGGCAATTGTGAAAGTAGAAATATTCGAGCTGGCGGAATTCGGCGCGGGCCGCTGAAAACAGTTCCTCGACGCTCTTGACGTGGTCGTCCATCGAGCCGCCGACATCGAAGAACATCAAAAGCTTCACCGCGTTACGCCGCTCGGGCCGCGTCTGCACGTCGAGATAGCCATGCTCGGCGGTGGCGTGGATGGTGCCGGGCAGGTCGAATTCCTCCTCGGCACCCTCGCGCACCCAGCGGCGCAGGCGTTTCAGCGCGATCTTGATGTTGCGGGTGCCGAGCTCGACGGCATCGTCGAAATTGCGGAACTCGCGCTTGTCCCAGACCTTCACCGCGCGGCGGTTGCGGCTTTCGTGCTGGCCGATGCGCACGCCTTCGGGATTGTAGCCATAGGCGCCGAAGGGCGAGGTGCCGCCGGTGCCGATCCATTTCGAGCCGCCCTGGTGGCGGCCTTTTTGCTCCTCGAGCCTTTGCTTCAGGGTCTCCATCAGCCTTTCGAAGCCGCCGAGCGCCTCGACCAGCTTTTTCTCCTCCTCGGTCAGGTGCTTTTCGGCAAGCCGGCGCAGCCATTCCTCGGGAATATTGGCGACATCGACCGCATCCGGTCCGCCCAGCGCCTCGATGCCCTTGAAGACATGCGCGAACACCTGGTCGAAGCGGTCGATGTGGCGCTCATCCTTCACCAGAGCGGCGCGGGCCAGGTAATAAAAACCCTCGACATCGTAGTCGACCAGCCCGGCTTCCAGCCCTTCCAGCAGCGACAGATATTCCCTGAGCGAGACGGGAACGCGTGCAGCCTTCAGTTCTAGGAAGAAAGGGATGAACATTTTCTACTTATAGCAGATCATACTCGATGAAGCCGGTGCGGCGCGCCACGTGGTCGTAGAGCTTGCGCGCCGTGGTGTTGGTTTCGTGCGTCATCCAGTAGACGTTCTTGACGCCGATCTTTGCCGCTTCCTGCTTCACGGCATTGATCAGCGCGGCACCGATGCCCTTGCCGCGCACGTTCGGGTCGGCGAACAGATCCTGCAGATAGCAGTTGTTTTTCTCGGACCAGCCCGAGCGATGGTAGAGATAGTGGGTGAGGCCGACGGCCTTGCCGTCGAGCGTGGCGATAAAACCCTTCGGCTCGAATTCGCCTGCCGTGAACAGTCGCTTCCAGGTGACGGCATAGACCTCTTCCGGCAGCCTGGTTTCATAGAAGGTCAGGTAGTCGGTCCACAGGCGCTTCCAGTCGGCGTGGTCGGACTGCGCGAGCGGGCGGACAATAATCTCGGACATTTCATCTCCTGCGAAAGGTTGCGGCCGAAGCTGCCTTCCCGTCCGGCCGGCGGCAACGGTCCACGGAAGGGAAAGCGCTATTGCTGCGGCCCTATTGCCGCCTTCTGGCCATGAAAGCCAGCCGCTCGAACAGATGCAGGTCCTGTTCGTTCTTCAGCAGCGCGCCATGCAGCTTGGGCAATGCGTTCTTCGGGTCGGCGCGCAAATCCTCGGGCGCGATGTCGTCGGCGACCAGCAGTCGGATCCAGTCGAGCGCCTCGGACGTCGATGGCTTTTTCTTCAGGCCCGGTACCTCGCGGATCTCGTAGAACTGGGTGAGGGCCGCGCGCACCAGATTCTGCTTGATGCCGGGATAGTGGACGTCGACGATCCTGTGCAGGGTGTCGACGTCGGGAAAGCGGATGTAGTGGAAGAAGCAGCGGCGCAGGAAGGCGTCCGGCAGTTCCTTCTCATTGTTGGAGGTGATGATGACGATCGGTCTGATAGCAGCGCGGATGGTCTCGCCGGTCTCGTAGACGAAGAACTCCATCCGATCGAGTTCCTGCAGCAGGTCGTTGGGGAACTCGATGTCGGCCTTGTCGATCTCGTCGATGAGGAGCACGACCTTCTTGCCCGCAGCGAACGCCTCCCAGAGCTTGCCGCGCTTGATGTAGTTCTTGATGTCGTTGAACCTGGCATCGCCGAGCTGGCTGTCGCGTAGCCGCGACACCGCGTCATACTCGTAAAGACCTTGCTGGGCTCGCGTCGTCGATTTGACGTGCCATTCGATGAGATCGAGGCCAAGTGCCGCCGCCACCTGGCGGGCAAGCTCGGTCTTGCCGGTGCCGGGCTCGCCCTTGACCAGCAGGGGGCGCTCCAGCGCGATCGCCGCGTTGACGGCCACCATCAGATCCTTGTCGGCGACATAGGCCGCCGTGCCTTCGAAACGCATTTTTGCTCCTTGGTTCACCCCGCGACCGTAAGGACGCCGCCCGGCCTGTGCAAGGGTGCGATGCCGGCGGCGAATAAAGCCGCCGAGACCGGCTGCGTCACTGGCGCTTGACCGATGAGCGGCCTATATTGGGGAGGACGGTCTGTGCTTCCCGGCAGGAGAACATTTTCCCCGGGGCCTTAACGATCCTTAGGGAGCTGTCCCTGGGAAGACCCGTGGGTTTTCTCACACGGCGCCCACCTACTTTGTAGGTTCCCGGGATCGCTCTCTCCACCGGTTGTGTGGATCGTCACTTCTTGTTGCGCATCCATGCATTGCGGTGGATGATGCGGTGGAAAACGTCGCTCCCAAAACGCCATCCCGATCCGGCCTTTTCTACCATCCGCGCATGACATCTCTCAAAGACCAGAAGAAACAGCTGCGACTCCAGGCGCTTGGACGCCGCGACGCGCTCGACGAATTCTGGCGGGTGGAAATGGCGCTCGAAATGGCCGAGACGGCGCGCGATCATCTCGCCATCGAGCCCGGCCAAATCGTCTCCGGCTTCTGGCCGATGCGTTCGGAAGTCGACGTCAGGCCCTTGATGTTTGCCTTGCGTGAACAGGGCGCCAGGCTTTGCCTGCCCGCCATTCTCGACAAGACCACGATCGTCTTTCGCGAACTGGTGCGCGGCGCGCCGATGGTCGACATGGGCTTCGGCACGATCGGACCCCATGAAGAAGCCGAGGTGCTTGACCCCCAGGTGATGCTGGTACCGCTTGCCGCCTTCGACGCGCGCGGCCACCGCATCGGCTATGGCGCCGGCTATTACGACCGCGCGATCGCCAAGCTCGTCGACAAGGGGCATTCGCCCCGGCTGATCGGCATCGCCTTCGATTGCCAGGAGGTGGCGCAGGTTCCGGACGAGAACCATGACGTGGTCATCCCGGAAATACTCACCGAGAGCGGGTTGCGTCGCTTCACGCCAAAATTGTAGATAATGGAGGCATGATCTTTTCGCGGATGTCATGCAGCTTTTGCTTCGCTGACTTTCGGTGCGGGATCATATGAGACTTCTCTTCCTCGGTGACATGGTCGGAAAAACGGGACGCACGGCGGTGTGGGAACAACTGCCCGGCCTGATCTCGGACTTCAAACTCGATTTCGTCATCGTCAATGGCGAGAATGCCGCCGGCGGCTTCGGCATCACCGAGGAGATCTTTCGCGAGACGATCGCGGCCGGCGCCGATGTCGTCACCACCGGCAATCATGTCTGGGACCAGCGCGATGCGCTGGCCTTCGCGCCGCGCGAAGAACGCTTCCTGCGTCCGTCGAATTTTCCCAAAGGCACACCCGGGCGCGGCTCCGGCGTCTACATCGCCAGAAGTGGCGCGCGCGTGCTGGTCGCCAACATCATGGGCCGGGTGTTCATGCATCCCGAGCTCGACGATCCGTTCCAGGCCGGCGAGCGCGAGCTTGCCGCCTGCCCGCTCGGCGAGCAGGCGGATGCGGTGGTGATCGACTTCCACGCCGAGGCGACCTCGGAAAAGATGTGCTTTGCGCATTTCGTCGACGGCCGCGCCAGCCTGGTCGTCGGCACCCACACCCACCAGCCGACCGCCGACCACCAGATCCTCAATGGCGGCACCGGCTATCTGTCGGATGCCGGCATGTGCGGCGACTATGATTCCTCGCTCGGCATGGACAAGGAGGAACCGCTCAACCGGTTCCTGTCGAAAGTGCCGAAGGGGCGCTTCGAGGCGGCGACCGGCCCGGCGACCTTGTGCGGGGTCGGTGTCAATATTTCCGATCGTACCGGACTGACCGAGAGGATCGCGCCGTTTCGTCGCGGGCCGCGACTGGAAGAAACGACTCCGTCCTTCTGGTCATGACATTGATATAGGCGCGCGCGGTACCTAACTGCCGACGACATCTGCTTCAGATCGTTAACAGAGGGGACAACGACCTCCATGCAGCTTATCGAATTTCTTGCGCCGCATTTTCAATTCGTTTCCGATCCAACCGCATGGGTCGCCTTGCTGACGCTGGTGGTGCTCGAGATCGTGCTCGGCATCGACAATCTGATCTTCATCTCGATCCTGACCAACAAGCTGCCGGAAGCGCAGCGGGCCCGTGCCCGCCGGCTCGGCATTTCGGCGGCGCTGGTCATGCGGCTGGTGCTGCTGGCCACCATCTCGGTCATCGTCCAACTGACGACGCCGGTCTTCACCGCCCTCGGCCACGGCTTTTCCTGGCGCGACCTGATCCTGATCGCCGGCGGCCTGTTCCTGGTGTGGAAGGCGACCAAGGAGATCCATCACACGGTCGATCCCGACGACCACAAGGACACGATGATGGGTGAGACGCTCAAGATCTCGCTTGCCGGCGCGATCTTCCAGATCCTGCTGCTCGACCTCGTCTTTTCGATCGATTCCATCATCACCGCCGTCGGCATGACCGACGAGATCGCCATCATGTACATCGCCGTGATCGTGGCTGTCAGCGTGATGATGCTGGCGGCGGGTCCGCTGGCCAACTTCATCGCCAAGAACCCCAGCATCGTCATGCTGGCCCTGGGCTTCCTGTTGATGATCGGCATGACGCTGATCGCCGACGGCATGGGTTACCATGTGCCCAAGGGCTACATCTACGCGGCGATGGGTTTCTCGGCCCTGGTCGAGGGGCTGAACATGCTGGCGCGGCGGCGCAGGAAAGCGAAGCCCGGCGACGGGCATTGAGTATCGGGGTGCTGGGCATCTAACGCCCCGGCGCACCCTCCGGGTGGCGGTCGCCGATCAGGCCTAGCGTCAGGCCCTGTTCCAGCCAGGCCTTGGCGCCGGCCAGCACCAGCGTGAAGCCACCGGTCGAGCCGATCGCTTCCTTGACCTGTTCGTCGGGCGTCCCAGCGAAACCGAAGTTGCGGACCTCGAGAAAGGTCGCATCGCCAGGCATTTCGGTGAACGTCCAGACCACCGTTGTCGGCGGATCGCTCCATTGCATGACGATCCTTTCATTCCTGACGATCTCGCTGACCTTGGCGGTCGTCGAGACGCCATACATGCGCCACTCCCAGCGGACCTCCTTGCCGCTGTCCAGCCGGCCGCTGCCATGGGTGAACCAGAATTTGGTGGTGATAGCCGGGTCGACGATGGCCTCGAACACCTCGGTGACGGGCCGTCGGATCAGCATGCCGGCTTCGGCTGTCGGGGTTTCACGGATCTCCATGGCGGTCTCCTTTCTGGTCGTGGCGCTCACCAGGCGTCGGGCTCGCGCAGCATGTGAACGATGCTGGCCGGGTTGGTGATCCAGCCGCCGCGAAAGCCTTCGCCCAAGGGCTCGATGGCATCGCAACGCACGATGCCGGCCTCGGCGAAGTGTGCGGCAGCGGTGAAAAAATCTTCGGTGAACAGTTCCAGCCAGACCTCGGCCTGGCTCAACATCGGCGCCTCGTCGATCCACAGGCGGTTGGGTCCGAGCTCGAAGCCGACCGCCGGCGCCTTGGCGGTGAACGGCTTCAGGCCGACGATGTCGCGGTAGAAGGCAATCGTCGCCTCATACTGATGCGGTGGCACCTTCATGGCTATGTTGATGCCGCCGGTGATTTTCGTCGTCATTGCTGTCTCCATTGCGCTGCGCTTGGGTCGGCCATGTTCGGTCAGGCCAGGTTGACCTGCCATGAGACACCAAACCTGTCGTTCAACCAGGCGAAGCGGCGGCTGAAACCATAATTGTCGGGTGGCATCAGGAATCCGCCCTCCTTCGCCAGTGCGTCGACAATGCGGTCCAGTTCCTCCAAGGAGGAACAGTCGACGTAGAACGAGACCGACGGCGTGAAGCCGAAGGCGTGGTGTACGGGGCTGTTGAAGACCATGACGTCCCGGCCGGCGATGGAAGCGCGCGCCAGCTTCAGCGTCCCTTCAGGGCCATCCTCACCGGCACCATAGCGCGTGATGTCGAGGATGCTGCTGCCGGGAATGGTGTCGCAATAGAGGGCCATCGCCTCCTCGGCCTTGCCCTCGAACATCAGGAACGGCGTTACTATCGTCATCGCTGGCCTCCGTTTCCCTGCTCAAACATTGGTTTCGTTGGCGGGCTCGCCCTTCATCTCGCTGCGGTAATAGCCGTCGCGCAGATTGATGCCGTATTCGACATAGGCCTTCATGCAGGCCAGCATCTGCGACCAGCCCTCGCAGTTGAGGTAGGATTTCTTCAGGCCGACCGCGCCTTCCTGCCAACCGCTTTCGGCGATGGTGACGAGGGTGCCGCCATCGTCCAGCGGTTCGAAATTCATCTCGATGCGCGTCTTGTAGGCCGGCTTGCCGTCGGCGTCGGTGGCGTCCCAGCGCAGCACGATACGGCTGTCCTTGACCACCTCGTCGACCTCGACCGGCACCTTGCCCCACCAGACGACGCTCGTGCCGGTTTGCAGCGGTGCGCTGGCGCCGCCGATGGTGGTGAAATAGCCGCTGAGCTTCTTGGGGTTGACGACGGCGTCGAAAACTTCGGCGGCCGGTTTGCCGATGCGGCCGGAAACGCGGAATCCAAGAGACATATCCACAGCTCCATCCTTGAAAGGTTCAACAATATGTTATATAAACATAACATGTCAAGCCGATCGCAAGATGACAATGTTTTCAAGGCGCTGGCGCACCCGCGCCGGCGCGAAATGCTCGATCGGCTGAAGGACGAGCCGAAGACCACCGGCATGCTGTGCGATGCCTTTCCCGATATCGACCGCTGCACCGTCATGCTGCACCTGAAGGTGCTGGAGGAGGCGAAGCTGATCGTTGCGCGCCGCGATGGACGCGAGCGCTGGAACCATCTCAACGCACTGCCGATCAAGCAGATCCACGATCGCTGGATCAGCCAGTATGCCGGCCATGCGCTCAGCGTCATCGACCGGCTGAAGTCCGATCTGGAGGCGTAAGCGTTTGCAGCAGCCTGTCCGGTTACGCCACGCGCGCGGTGCGGCTGGACGAATTGAGCCGATTTATCTATAAGCCGGCCATTCCGACAAAGAGCGCCGTACGTCCTCCGGACGCATCAAGGACGTTCTGAAATTTTGAATTCGAGCATTTTGCAACAGGCGATGTAATGCATCTCGCTGCAGAACGCTCTAGCCGAACACGACAGGGGTGCCATGGCTGGCCATTCACAGTTCAAGAACATCATGCACCGCAAGGGCCGTCAGGACGCGGTGCGGTCGAAAATGTTTTCCAAGCTGGCGCGCGAAATCACCGTGGCCGCCAAGAGCGGCACGCCCGACCCATCGATGAATCCACGCCTGCGGCTGGCGATCCAGAACGCCAAGGCAGTGTCGATGCCGAAGGACAACATCCAGCGCGCCATCAACAAGGCGTCGATGGGCGATGCCGAAAACTACGAGGCCGTGCGCTATGAGGGCTATGGCCCAGGTGGCGTCGCCGTCATCGTCGAGGCGTTGACCGACAACCGCAACCGCTCGGCGTCGAATGTGCGCGCCGCCTTCACCAAGGCCGGCGGCGCGATGGGCGAAACCGGCTCGGTGTCCTTCATGTGGGACCGTGTCGGTGAGATCTATTATCCGGCATCGGCCGGCAGTGCCGACAAGGTCATGGAAGCGGCGATCGAAGCCGGCGCCGACGACGTCGAAACCGACGAGGAAGGCCACACGATCTATTGCGCCTTCGAGAATCTCGGCGAGGTATCGAAGGCACTGGAAGCCTCGCTCGGCGAAGCGGAATCGGTGAAGCTGATCTGGCGGCCGCAGAACAATGTTCCGGTCGACGAGGAGCGGGCACAGTCGCTGATGAAGCTGGTCGCCACGCTCGAGGACGACGATGACGTGCAAAGCGTGTACGCCAACTTCGAAGTCGACGACGAGACCTTGGCCAAGCTCAGCGCGGCGTGATGAGCGAGACGCCGCTGCCCGCCATCCGCATCACCTATTGCACGCAGTGCCAGTGGCTGCTGCGCGCCGGCTGGATGGCGCAGGAGCTGCTCTCCACCTTCGGCACCGACCTTGGCGAAGTGACGCTTGTGCCCGGCACCGGCGGCGTCTTCACCATTTCCTGCAACGACGTGCTCATCTGGGACCGCAAGCGCGACGGCGGCTTTCCGGACGCGGCAAAACTCAAGCAGCTGGCCCGCGACGTGATCGATCCGGACCGCGACCTGGGCCATGCCGACCGCAAAACGCACAAGAAGACAGACCCCGCCTGAGGCGGGGTCTTTTGCATTCGCGGGCTGCTGTCTTCAGATCAAAGCCATGATGAAGCAGGCCATCGCCACGATGGCGGTGACGGTGCGGACGTGGTTCCACATTACCCACTGGCTCAGATGGTTCGCCCATACGGCGGCGCCGTTGGCGCTCGCAGGATCGACGGCGGCGAGTGCGTCGTTGAGCGGCACGTTGAAGACCATGGTCACGATCGGATTGCCGATGAAATAGATCACGGCGCCGGCAAGCAGCCAGTATGAGCCTGATTGGCTCCAGCCCAGAAGAACGGCGGCAATCAGCACGAGGCAGATGAGGCCGGTGCCGAAAAGAGCGGTCATGAAGCTTGGGGTGATCACCGTGACGTTGATCGAATTCATCGCGGCGATGCCTTGCGGGACGGGCAGCCGGGCAAGGGCTGCCATGACGAAGTTGGAAAAGGCGAAGAAGACGCCGCCGACGACGCCCGAGCCGATTGCGGCGATGATGGTGAGGGTGGGAACAAGCTTGCTCATCTCAGTTACTCCAGATTCGGCTAGCGGCGGTTTCGGTTGCGTAGGCGGAAAAGTCTTTCGGTGCACGGCCGAGCACGCGCTGGACGCCGTCAGTGAGCATCTCGTTGCGGCCGTCGAGCACTTGGGTGAACAGCTCATCGAGCAGCCAGACGATTTCGGGTGGCAGTTCATGCGACGCGATAGCGGCCGTGAACTCGTCATGCGAAATTCTGACAAAGCGGATGTCACGTCCGGCTGCCTTGGCAATTTCGGCGACCGCGTCGGCGAAGCTCAACAGCCGCGGCCCCGTCAGCTCATAGAGCTGGCCGACATGACCGGGCCCGGTCAGCACCACTTCGGCGGCGTCAGCGATGTCGTCGACATCGACAAAGGGTTCGCCGACAGGTCCGACCGGCAGGGCAACTTCGCCCGCCAGCAACGGCTCGACGAGAAAGCCTTCGCTGAAGTTCTGCGAGAACCATGCGCAGCGCAGGATCGTCCAGTCGGCCCCGGAAGCCTGCAGCATCTCTTCGGCGCGCTGCGCCTCGTGCTCGCCGCGGCCCGACAACAGCACCAGACGTCGAACGCCATGCGCCACGGCAAGGCGGGTGAAGGCATCGATCACCTCGGCGGCGCCCGGCACGGCGATGTCGGGATAGTAGCTGATATAGACCGCGCTGACGTCCTTGAGTGCCGGAGCCCAGCTTGCGGGCGCCTCCCAGTCGAAGCGCGGCGTGCCGGAACGAGAGCCGATGCGTACCGGAATGCCGCGCGCCGTCAGCCGCTCGGCAAGACGGCGGCCGGTCTTGCCGGTGCCGCCGAGGATCAGAATTGGTTTGGTGTCGGTCATGGTGGTTTTCCTCCGTTTGAAAATATGAGTAATCCTCACATTTGCAAAACGTGATAAACCCTCGTATTTTGTCAGTCAAGCCATTTTCTCGGCGATTGTGCCGAGTGCATTATTGGAGACAGTCGATGGAACGCACGCCGGCCAACGAGCAGATCGCTTCGCCGCGGCGGGCGCCAAGCCAGCAGCGCAGCCGCGAGCGGGTGGAGCGCATGCTGGCCGCGGCCTCGGCGCTGATCACCGAGCAAGGCAGCGACGCCATGCGCATGGGCGAGGTCGCGGAACGGGCAGGGGTGTCGATCGGCTCGCTCTACCAGTTCTTCCCCGACAAGCGGGCGATCATCTGGGCACTGGCCGAGCGCTACACGGCCGAAAGCCAGGCCTGTATCTCGGCGGCGCTCAGGGATGTCAGCGACGCCGAAGGCCTGCGGCAGGCTTTCTCGGAGCTGGTCGATATCTACTACGGGCTGTTCCTGGCCGAGCCGGTGATGCGCGACATCTGGTCGGGCACGCAGGCCGACAAGGCGCTGCGCCAGCTCGAACTCGCCGACAGCCGGGCCAATGCGGAGTTCCTGGTCGCGGTGCTGAAGCGCTTGCGGCCCGGCGCCGACCCACTCGCCCTGGAAACCACGGCGCTTCTCGTCTGGCAAATGGGCGAGGCCGCGGTACGGCTGGCCATCTCGGTCGAGCGGCAGGAAGGCGACAGGCTGGTCGCCGCCTACAAGCGCATGGCGCTGCGGGAGTTGGTGGACGGGTAGAATGCCTCCCATCCTCCCCCGCGTGGGGTCGAAGGAAGGGCAAGCCCCGTGGCTCGCCCCGACAAGTCGCTGCGAAGCAGCAGGGTGGGGCCGGCGCCAGACCCCCACCCGGACCTTCGGTCCGACCTCCCACAAGGGGGAGGTAGGGGTGGGCGCCAGCTCGAGGCGCGTCATCTCATCGCAAACCCGCCACAAGGGCGGGTTTTTGATCTGCGACAATGCCGAAATGGGCTTAGAGGCCGAAACCTTCGAAACGCTTCTTGAACTTGGAGAGGCGGCCGCCGCGGTCGAGCAGGGTCTGCTGGCCGCCGGTCCAGGCCGGGTGGGTGGTCGGGTCGATATCGAGGTTCATCGTATCGCCTTCCTTGCCCCAGGTCGAACGGGTCGTGTATTCGGTGCCGTCGGTCATGACGACCTTGATGGTGTGGTAGTCGGGATGAATAGCGCTCTTCATGGTTCGGTTCCTGGCTTGCCGGCGCGGCTGACGGGCATGAGCCTGCGTCGATGCGCCTCTTTTTAAAACTCGAAGCCGTAGCTATTGAGGAGCCACGGCTTCTAAAACGGTCGGCGAGCCTATACATCAGCCGAAATTGAATCACAAGGCCGCGTCAAACGCATATTGATGGCGCGCACGAAAAGGGCCAGAGGAAAACGGTCATGGCGGACATCAGTGGCGATGCGGACGAGCGTCGGCGCTCGCTCAAGCCGCTCAGGCGCCTGTTCCCCTATCTTGGCCGCTACCGGAAACTGGTCATCGGCGCCGTGATCTCGCTGACGGTCGCGGCGGCGACGACACTGGCCCTGCCGCTGGCGGTGCGGCGCATGATCGACCACGGCTTTTCGGCATCGGATTCCCGCTTCATCGCCGAATATTTCGGCATGCTGGTGGTGATGGCCGCCGTGCTGGCGGCGGCGTCGGCCTGCCGCTACTATTTCGTCATCACGCTCGGCGAACGTGTTGTTACCGACATCCGCAATGACGTGTTCAGCCATGTGACGACCCTCTCGCCATCCTTCTTCGATACGTCGCAGTCGGGAGAGATCGTATCGCGGCTCGCGGCCGATACGACGCAGGTCAAGTCGGCCGTGGGGGCGACCGCCTCGGTTGCGCTGCGCAACGTCATCCTCGGCCTCGGCGCCGTGGCAATGATGGTCTTCACCAGCCCGAAACTGTCCGGCCTGGTCATCGCGGCCATCCCCGTCATCGTCTTGCCGCTGGTCGCCTTTGGGCGCTCGGTGCGTCGCAAGTCGCGGCTGGCGCAAGACACGCTGGCCAATGCGACCGCCTATGCCAGCGAGCAGATCGGCGCGGTGCGGACGCTGCAGGCTTTCACCAACGAAAGACTGGTCACCGGTCGCTTTTCGTCCGCCGTGGAGGCCGCCTTCGAGGCGGCGCGCGCCTCGATCTTCGCTCGCTCCTTCCTCACCTTCTTCGCCATCTTCATGATCTTTTCCTCCGTCGTGGCGGTGCTGTGGTTCGGATCGCGCGACGTGCTCGAAGGCACGCTGTCGCCGGGCACGCTTGGCCAGTTCCTGCTCTATTCGGTGTTCGCCGCAGGCGCGCTCGGCGCGCTGTCGGAGGTCTGGGGCGAACTTGCCCAGGCAGCGGGCGCGGCCGAGCGGCTGACCGAGATCCTGGCCGAAAAGCCGGCGATCCAGGCGCCGGCCGAGCCGAAGCCGCTGCCGGCGGTCGCCAAGGGCGCGATCGTCTTCGACGACGTCTCCTTCTCCTATCCGGCGCGGCCCGACCGGGCCGCCGTCCACGGCCTGAGTTTCCATGTCATGCCCGGCGAGACAGTGGCCATCGTCGGCCCTTCGGGGGCGGGCAAGAGCACGGTCTTTTCGTTGATCCTGCGCTTCTACGATCCCGAAACCGGCAAGATCATGATCGATGGCGTCGATGTGCGCGAAGCCGATCCGGCTTCGGTGCGCGAACGCATAGCCATCGTGCCGCAGGACGTCACCATCTTCGCGGCGAGCGCGCGCGACAATATCGGCTTCGGCCGGCCGGGCGCAGGCAATGCCGAGATCGAGGCGGCGGCGAAGGACGCGCTGGCCGACGAATTCATCCTCAAGCTCGAGAACGGCTATGACAGCCAGGTCGGCGAACGCGGCGTGACGCTGTCCGGCGGCCAGCGCCAGCGCGTGGCGATCGCCCGCGCCATCCTGCGCGACGCGCCGATCCTGCTGCTCGACGAAGCCACCTCGGCGCTGGATGCCGAAAGCGAGACACTGGTGCAGACGGCGCTGGAGCGGCTGATGCAAGGCCGCACCACCATCGTCATCGCCCACCGGCTGGCAACGGTGCTGAAGGCCGACAGGATCCTGGTCATGGATGGCGGCCGCATCGTCGAGGAAGGCACGCATCAGAGCCTGGTCGCCAAGGGCGGCATCTATGCCAGGCTTGCCAAGCTGCAGTTCGAGACCGGCGCCAGCGCCTTCAGAGGGGCGGCGGAGTAGACAGGCGCTTCTGCCCTGTCGGTTCCCTCGATGGCTTCACGCGGTTCCATACCGTTTGCGCAGGTGATCGACGAAATACACGGCGTTGAGCTTTTCGCCGGTGGCGCGTTCGAGCAGGTCCGGCGTCGACCAGCGCGAGCCCTGCGACCATATCTTCTTGCGGCGCCAGTCATTGATATCCGTGAAATTCCCTTTCGCCAGGTCGTCATCTGCGGAAGGATGTTCGCGCGTCAGCGCGGCCCATTGCTGCGCCGCCATCATCGCGCCCAGCGTGTAGGACGGGAAGTAGCCGAAGGCGGCACCCGGCCAGTGCACGTCCTGCATCGGCCCGTCGGCCGGATTGTCCAACGTGGAGAGGCCGAGATAGTCGCGCATCTTGGCGTCCCAGGCTTCGGGCAAATCGGCAACCTCCAGCCTGCCCGAGACCAGCTCCTGCTCCAGCTCGTAGCGCAGGATGACATGCAGGGGATAGGTCACCTCGTCGGCATCGACGCGGATCAGGCCGCGCTCGACGCGATGCACATGCGGCAGGAGATCGTCGAGCGACCAGGCCTCGCCGAGATGCTTTTCCACCACCGGCAGCGCCCAGCGCCAGAAGGCGGGATTGCGGCCGATCTGCTTTTCGACGAACAGGCTCTGGCTTTCATGCACGGCCATGCCGCGCGCCTTGCCGAGCGGCCAGTGCGACCATACCTTCGGCAGGTTCTGTTCATAGAGCGCATGGCCGGTCTCGTGCAGCACGCCCATCAGCGCCGACAGGAAATCCGATGTCTTGTAACGGGTGGTGATGCGCACGTCGCTGGGCACGCCGCCGCAGAAGGGATGGTGCGATACCGACAGCGAGCCGTGCGTCAGGTCGAAACCGACGGCCGCCATCATGGCAAGGCCAAGCTCGCGCTGCTTGTCGATCGCGTAGGTGCCTGAGAGCGGCTTCAGCTTGCGCAGCCGCGCCTCCTGGATCGCCAGCGCCTCCGGCACGAATCCCTTGAGGAAGGCTTTCAGGTCGGCGAAGACGGGGGTGATGTCGGCGGTACGGTTGCCGGGATCGAATTGCTCCATCAGCGCATCGTAAGGGGCGAGGCCGAGCACGTCGGAACGCAGGGCCGCCTCTTCGCGCACCAGCGCCACCACGCCCTCGAGCGCCGGCTGGAAACCCGCCCAATCGTTCTTGGCGCGCAGGTCGCGCCACAGCTGCTCGCAACGCATGCGCGCCGTCGTCTGGCGTTCGACGAATTCGACCGGCAGGCAGGTCAGGTTGGTGTATTGCCGCCGCAGTTCGCCGAGCGCCGCACGCTGCTGGTCGTCGAGCGCCTCGCCTTCGGCGGTGGCGATCCAATCGGCGATTTCCGGGGCGGTCGCCCTGGTGTGGTACATGCCGGCCAGTGCCGCCATCGCCTCGGCGCGCTTCTCGCCGCCGCCGACGGCCATATGCGTGGCTTCGTCAGCGCCGAGGATGGCCAGCGCATGCTCAAGCGCTTCGAGCTTGTGGCCGAGGTCGTCGAGTTTCTGAAAGGACATGGCGGCTTCCGTGATTGAGGACGGCGCGAAAAGATACCAACGCAAAAGCGTTGGCAACCCTCGGATGCGCTCCGGCGGATGCATCTTGCGCAGGCGATGCCACACATGAAATGCTGCCGGCAACGCATGAAGGGGGAGCAAATGATCGGCAACATCCTGGTCGGGCTGGTGGCCTTGATCCATGTCTACATCGTCTATCTCGAGATGGTGCTGTGGGACACGCCGCGCGGGCACAAGACATTCCGCCTGACGCCGGAATTCGCCAGGGCGTCGAAGGTGCTCGCCGCCAATCAGGGCCTCTACAACGGATTTCTCGCCGCAGGCCTGATCTGGGGGCTGTATCTCGGCGCCGCCGGTTTTCAGGTCAAGGTCTTCTTCCTGTTGTGCGTGGCCATTGCCGGCCTTTACGGCGCGGCAACGGCCGGCCGCAAGATCCTGTTCATCCAGACCGTGCCGGCGGTGGTCGCCCTGATCGCGGTCTGGCTCGGTTGGTAGGCAGGCCGGGCTGGTGAGGAAAAAGGACGCCCGCGGGATTGGGGTCCCGAAGGCGCCAGGTGGTCCCTTCCTCTTGGACCTTGCCGGAGGCCTCAGCCGTTCGGATAGGCTCCGCCGTCGGCGCCGTCACCCATCAGGAAACCGCTGCCGGTATCGACCCGCAGCCGCTGGTCCACATTGTCGAGGCGGCGCAGCAGGTCATGGTATTGCGCTGCCGGTATCCTGCCGTGATCGGACGCGGCTATCTTTTCGGCCGCCTGCCTGATGCGGGCGGTGCGCATTTCCAGGCGCTCCGCCACCGCCGGGGTGATGTTGTTGGCCCGCCTGGCGTCGACTATGCCGTGGCGGATGCCCTGAACCTGCTCGAAGAGAGCCTCGACACGCGGGCCGGTCATGTCTGTCGGGTCCGTCGCCTCGAGAGCGCCCTTGTGATGGCCTGCGGCATAGGCGCCGGCGAGCGGGGCGACAATGAGAACCGTGGCAAGCGTTGCCGTCTTGAGAGGTGCTGATGTGCGCATGGGGCGCTTCCTCCTGCTGGGAAGGGGGCGGTCGCGCCGCCTCGCCTTCCGACCGTTTGGGTCGTCCAGTTCCGTCGCGTCGCGATGGGAGGCATCGCCGGCGGTTCTCGGCCCTGAGCGGCAAGCTAGGAGCGCTCCGGCGCGAAGTGTAATTAAAAAAAGATAATCTTTTCAGGCCTTGCCGGCTACACTCTGCGCCCTAGAGTTGAGCCGGCGAACAAATTCGCGTGAGTTCGCGTGATGAGAAATCAACGTTCGGTGAGCTTCAGTTCAATGCGGCGGTTCTTGTTGCGCGCTTCGTCGGTGTCGGCGGGGTCGAGCGGCTGGAACTCACCGAAGCCGGCGGCGACCAGACGGTTGGCCGGCACGCCGTTCTCGATCAGGAACTTGACCACCGAGGTCGAACGCGCCGTCGACAATTCCCAATTGTCGCGGTAGCGGCCGGTGCCGGAGAGTGGCTTGTTGTCGGTATGGCCGTCGACGCGCAGCACCCAGTTGATCTCCGGCGGGATTTCCTTCTGCAACTCGATGATGGCGTCGGCGAGCTTCTTCATCTCGACCTTGCCGGCATCGTTGATCACCTCGGAGCCGGTCGGGAACAACACTTCCGACTGGAAGACGAAGCGGTCGCCGACGATGCGGATATTCTCGCGGTCGGCGAGGATCTCGCGCAGGCGTCCGAAGAAGTCGGAGCGGTAGCGGTTCAATTCCTGCACGCGCTGCGCCAGGGCGACGTTCAGCCGGCGACCGAGATCGGCGATCTTGGTGTTGGAATCGCGGTCGCGGGCTTCGGACACGTTGAGGGCGTCTTCAAGCGCGCCGATCTGCTTGCGCAGCGCGGCGATCTGCTGGTTGAGGATCTCGACCTGGCTCAGCGCCTGCTGGCTGATCTGGCGCTGGCTGTCGAGTTCGCCCGAAAGCGCCGCGGCGCGCTGGTTGGCCTGGTCGCCGGCGCCGGCGCCTTGCGCCAGCAACTGTTCGAGCCGGCTCTTCTCGGCCTCGGCCGCCGACAGCGACGCCTGCAGATTGGCGAGCGAGTCCTCCTTATCCTGCGCTGTCGAGCGCTCCAGCGCCAGAAGCTGCGTCAGTTCGTTGATCTGCGAGTTGAGGCGGTTGAGCACCGTGTCCTTGCCGGAAATCTCGCGGCCGAGCAGGAACTGGGCCAGCACGAAGACGGTGAGCAGGAACATGATGGCGAGCAGCAGCGTCGACAGCGCGTCGACGAAGCCCGGCCAGTAGTCGATGCGGCGGTCGGCGCGCCGTCTTGCTAGCGCCACGTCAGTGGACCCCTTGCTTCTTCAGCGCGTCGGCGATCTTCTCCAGCGTGTTGCGCATCGCCTTCTGCTCGTCGGACTGGGCCTCGACCCAGTCACGCATGATCTGCTGTTCCGAACGCATGTTCTTGACCAGGCCGGAAATGCCGTCGGCGAGATTGGCCATGGCGGTGGCGACGCGCGGATTGGAGCCGCCGCCATTCTCCTGCATGCTGCGCAGGCGCTCCGACAGCAGACGGATTTCGTCGGATGGTTCGCTCTTGGCCTGATCGGAGACGACGATGTCGGAGGAGAGATCGGTGACCGAGGACAGCCAGTTCTCAAGCTCGGTGTAGAAGCGCGTCTGGGCGCGGCCTGCCTGCAGGTCGAGGAAGCCGAGCACGAGCGAGCCGGACAGGCCGAACAGCGAGGACGAGAAGGCCGTGCCCATGCCGGCCAGAGGCGCTGCAAGCCCTTGCTTCAGCGAATCCAGCACGGCGGCGGCGTCGCCGCTGCCGGGATCGAGCGCTTCGATGGTTTCGCGAATCGAGCCTATCGTGTTCAGCAGGCCCCAGAAGGTGCCGAGCAGGCCGAGGAACACCAGGAGGCCGACCAGGTAGCGCGAGGTGTCGCGGCTTTCGTCGAGGCGCGTGGCGATGGAATCGAGCATGGTGCGCATCGAGGAGGTCGAGAATGCCATGGTCGAGGAGCGGCCGATCATGGCTTTCATCGGCGCCAGCAGCACCGGCTCGGTGGTCTCCGAACCGGCGCGGAAGGAGTTGAGCCAGCGCACTTCGCGAAACAGCCGCCCGACCTGGGCGAAGGCAAGCAGGATGCCGACCGCCAGCACGCCGATGATAAGACCGTTGAGCCCGGGATTGGTGACGAAAGCCGTCGAGATCTGTCGCGTCAGGATAGCGGCAATGAAGGCGACGATGGCCAGGAAGATGACCATGGTCAGCAGGAACACCTGCGGACTCGACAGTTTATGCGGATCGTAAATCAGTACGTCGGAGCGCTTGCCCATGCCGAAGGATCTGAGAAAAGCCATCCGTGCCCCGTTTCGCTGCCGCTGCCGCCGATCACGTCGTTCGCGACTCTAAACGCAATTGTGACCAAATTGAATGGCGCTTGGCAATATTGCCACGAGCGGATCAGAAACGGTTTATCACCAGACAGTCGACCATGGCCGCCAGATGCAGGCCTGCGCCGGTGACGACGAAGCCGTGCCACAAGGCGTTGTGAAAGCGCAGACCCTTCCAGGCGAAGAAGATGACGCCGCAGGAATAGACGACGCCACCGGCAACGATGAGCACGATCGACGTCGTCGGCAGCGTCGCGACAAGCGGCTTGACCAGGACGATGCCGCTCCAGCCGATGGCGAGATAGAAGACGATCGCCAGCCGGTCAAAACGGCCGGGAAAGCCCACCTTGATGGCGATGCCCGTCGCCGCCGCGATCCAGACCAGCACGATCATCCAGCGGGCCAGCGGCGACGCGTCGAGCTGGGCCAGAAAAGGCGTGTAGGTGGCGGCGATGAGAAGATAGATCGCGGCGTGATCGAAGCGCCGCAGAACCCATTTGGCCGGCGACGTCACCGGCCACAGATTGTAGGCCAGCGACACCGAGAGGACGGTTAGCAGCGAAACGACATAGAAGGCGGCGGCGATGTACTCGCCAGGTCCGACGCGAAACGCCGCCAGCGCCAGCAACGCCGAGCCGGCCGCGATCGCCAGCACGATGCCGACAGCATGGACAATGCCGTCGGCGATCATCTCCGCGCGGGAGTAGTGCCAGCGCCCGACAAAGGGGATTTCGATTTGCGGCGGGATGTTGGTCATCGATCGTCCTGCATCACCCCATATCTGGGCAACCGCCGGACAGTATTTCAAGCTCAGGTGACGGTTTTGCGACCGCGGCCGTTCAGCGCGGCGGGAGGGCTTCAGCGGGGTGCCAGGGGCTTTTTCACCGTCTTCAGCAGCGCACGCTGGATGACCTCGTTGCCGGCAACGACGGAGCCGTTGTCCAGCATGTCCTGCCCGCCATCCATGTCCGAGACGAAACCGCCGGCTTCGCGGATCAGGAGCAGGCCGGCGGCGATGTCCCAGGCCGACAGGCCGGTTTCCCAGAAACCGTCCATGCGGCCGGCAGCGACATAAGCGAGATCGAGCGCGGCGGAACCGAGACGGCGCACGCCCGAGACCTCGGCCATGACGTTGCGCAATTCCACGAGGAAATTGCCGTGGTGGCCGCGTCCCAGATGCGGCATGCCGCAGCCGATCACCGTGTCAACCAGCTTCGTGCGGCCGGCCACGCGCAGCCGGCGGTCGTTCATGAATGCGCCGCCACCGCGCTCGGTCGTGTAGAGCTCGTCCATGGCCGGGTTGTAGATGACGCCGGCTACGATCTGGCCCTGGCGCTCCAACGCGATCGACACGGCGAAAAGCGGAATGCCGTGCAGGAAATTGGTGGTGCCGTCGAGTGGATCGACGATCCAGCGGTGCTGGCTGTCTTGGCCTTCCACCGCACCGCGCTCTTCCATCAGGAAACCGTAGCCCGGACGCGCCTTCGACAATTCGGCAAAGATGATGTCCTCGGCCTTGCGGTCGGCCTGGCTGACATAGTCGCCGGGTCCCTTCAACGAGACCTGCAGGTTCTGGACCTCGCCGAAGTCGCGCGACAGCGAGCGGCCGGCCTTCATTGCGGCCTGGACCATGACGTTGAGAAGGGCTGAGCGTGCCATCGTATGTCTTCCTGCTGCAGCGCGTCAGTCGGCGCGGCGCACGTAAGTGATTTCGTTGGTGTCGACGATGATGCGTTCGCCGGCGCCGATGAAGGGCGGCACCAGCACGCGAATGCCGTTCTCCAGCACCGCCGGCTTGTAGGAGGATGCAGCCGTCTGGCCCTTCACCACCGGGTCGGCCTCGGTGATGGTCAGGGTCACCTGATCGGGCAGCGAAATGCCGATCGGCCTCTCCTCATAGAGCTGGACAGTCACCATCATGCCGTCCTGCAGGAACGCGGCGCGGTCGCCGACGAAATCCTTGTTCAGTTCGAGCTGTTCGTAGCTTTGGGTGTCCATGAACACCAGCGCGTCGTCCTGCTCGTAGAGAAAGGAAAAATCCTTCAGGTCGAGGCGGATCTGTTCGACCGTCTCGGCCGAGCGGAAGCGCTCGTTGAGCTTGGTGCCGTTGATGAGGTTCTTCAGTTCGACCTGGTTGTAGGCGCCGCCCTTGCCGGGCTTGACGGTGTTGGTCCTGACCGCCACCCACAGGCCGCCATCATGCTCGATGACGTAGCCGGGACGGATTTCGTTGCCATTGATCTTGGCCATGATGGGGTGATCCGGAATGAGATTTTCGCCGGGACTAGCGATTTAGGGGCTCCCAAGACCACAAATCGTCCGGAGAGGCAAGGGACGCCGGATCGGCCCCAACCGGTCAGTCGGTATCAAGCCTCGATCTTGATGGCTTCGCCGACGGTCTTTGCAATGGCCTCAACGACCTTCGCCAGCCGGTTGAGATGTGGCGAGCGCAATGCCACGACCTGCAATGAAAGGTCGACACCTTCGAGATCGACAAGCGCGAGGCCGTCGGGAAGTCCACGCGTCGCGAGCCGCAACGGCATGAGGCCGAGGCCGTGTCCCCGACGGACCCATTCCATCTGCATCGCCGGATCCTGAATTTCCGCCGCCACAATGAGCGGATGCCGTTCACCGCCCAAACTGGAGAGGAGCGTCTGACGCGCGTCGCAAGGCTCGGGGCTGAGAACCCAGGGCATGCTGGTCCGAGCGTCCGCGAGATGGGCGCCGGCTTGCGCTATGATGCAAAGACGTTCGGTGCCAAGCGCGTCCGGGCCTTGATGACCGGCAGGTCGCAGAACGATCGCCATATCGAGTTGACCGCGTTCGAACTGCTCGACCAGCTCAGCGCTCCAACCGGTCTTGAGCCGCAACGATATCTTTGGAAACGCAGCGGCGGCGCCGGCGACAGCGCCCGCAACGCTTGCATCGGACAAGCCATGCGCCAGGCCGACACGCAGCACGCCCTGCGGCTCGGCGTCGGCGGCGAACGCTTTCAGAGCTTCGACCGAAGCCAGTATGTCCTTTGCCCGCGCCAGCACCTCCAATCCCGCCGCGGTCAGCCGCGGCGGCTTCTGCCGGCGATCGAGAAGCGTTGTCGCGAGCATATCCTCCAGCCGCTGCATCTGCCGGGTGACGGCCGGCTGCGTCAAAGGCAGGCGGCGGGCCACATTCTGGATCGAGCCTTCCTCGGCAAAGAGGACAAGCGTGCGCAATTCTTCCAGCATCCTTTGGTCCTCAAATGCATAATCATTTTGATTATTATGAATTTGAAATCAAGGTGCCGGCAAGCGATTTTCCTTTCGACGGACTTTCAAAAGGAAAGGGAAGACAATGAAGGCAATCGAGTTGCAGGCCCCCGGCGGCATCGACAATCTCAGACTGGTCGAGCGGCCGATGCCAGAACCGGGCCGCCAGGAGATGATCATCAAGGTCAAGGCAACAGCGCTCAACTACCGCGATGTGGAGATCGCCCGTGGCAGCTACCACACCGCCTTTGCGCTGCCGCTGATACCGCTTTCGGACGGTGTGGGCGAAGTGGTCGCGGTTGGCGCCGAAGTGACCCGTTTCAAGGTCGGCGACCGCGTTTGCAGCACGTTCTGGCAGCGCTGGGTCGGCGGCAGTTTTGCCATGGCCGAGCCGTCCTATCAGCGTGGCGGCCCCATCGACGGTTTGCTCAGCGAGTTCGCGCGGCTGGACGAACAGGCGGCCGTGCTGGCGCCGCCACATCTAAGTGATGTCGAGGCGGCGACATTGCCTTGCGCCGCGGTCACTGCCTGGCACGCGTTGTTCACCGAAGGCCGGTTGAAACCGGGCGAGACGGTGCTGAGCCTGGGCACTGGCGGCGTCTCGTTGTTTGCCGTGCAGTTCGCCGCGGCAGCCGGCGCACGGGTCATCGTCACGTCAAGCAGCGACGACAAGCTCACGCGGGCAAAGGCGCTTGGCGCGCATGACGGCATCAACTATCGCGACAATCCCGATTGGTCGTCAGCCGTGCTGGCGCTGACCGGAGGCGGCGGCGCGGACCATATTATCGAGGTCGGCGGGCCGCAAAGCTTCACCCAGTCGCTGAAGGCTTCGGCGCGTGGCGCCCAGATCAACGTCATCGGCTATCTCGGCGGCAACGAAGGGTCCATCAATCCCCTCGACATCTTCCGCCGCCAGGTCAAGGCGCGCGGCATACCCGTGGGCTCACGCGAATCCTTCGAGGCAATGAACCGAGGCCTGACAGTCAACCGGATAAGACCCGTGATCGAGAAGGTATTTGCCTGGAAGGACGCGGCGGCAGCCTTCCGGTACCTCGAACACGGCTCGCCCTTCGGCAAGGTCGTCCTCGATCACACGCAATGATCCACCAACCGCCGTCACGGCAAACGATTCGCCTTCTGCAGGGCCTGTTTGGTCTGGTCGTCGCTCAGCCCTTGCAGGAAATCGTCCATGTCGGGGTCGATCAGACCGGCGCGGCGGGCGGCGATGTACCAGGCGCCGGCGAGCACCAGGTCCGGGTCGGTACCGATGCCTTGCATGTAGAGTTTTGCCAGCCGGTTCCGCGCGGCGACGTTGCCGCCCTCGGCTGCCTGCTTCGTCCAGCCGAAAGCCGATTTCAGGTCGCGGACACCGCCGCGGCCCTCGATCATCCAGGCGGCGAGATCGATCTGCGCGGTGTCGTAGTTCTGCCGCGCGGCCTGGGCGAGGAAGCGTCTTGCCTGCGCGTCGTCGCGCGGCTTGCCGCCGACGCCGTTGGCATAGATCTGGGACATGGCGTATTGCGCGTCGGCGAGGCCGGTCGCGGCGGCGCGCTCATAATAGGAAACCGCCTTGGCCAGACCCGCATCGCCGGGATCCTGCTGAACCAGCATCTGCGCGAAATTGAACTGCGCCAGCTGGTTGCCGGCTTCGGCGGCAGCCTGCATCAGGGCGTAGGCCTCTTTCGGGTCCTTCTTGACGTAACGGCCGTCGAGCAGCATCAGCGCATACTGGAACTGCGCCTCGGGCACACCCTGTTCGGCGGCAAGCGCATACCATTTCGAGGCTTCCGCCGCATTCAGCGGCACGCCGAGCCCGCGCGACAGGATCTCGGCCACCAATGTCTGCGCCGCCGGGTCGCCATTCTGGGCGCGGGTCAGCGCCAGGTTATAGGCCGTTTTGTAGAGCCCGCGCTGGAAGGCGCCATAGGCCGCATCCGCCGGCTTGGCGCCGAAGCGGTCGGGATTGATGCTGTCAACTGAGGGCAGCGGTGCCGGCTCCGCCGTGGTGGCGGGCTGCGGCAGCTGCTTTTCGATCGGCTTGTCCGTGTGCAGGCCGGTTTCAGGCTTGGGCTGTGGCTGGGGTATGGGTTCGGCGGCGGCGGCCTGGATCATGACCGCTGCAAGCAAGGCCTGAAGGGGAAGCCTTACCGAAGTCACATCAGTCCTCGAAGCGCGGCGCGGTTTCGTCGAGCAACGCGTTGGCACGGGCCACGGCGGTTTTCGGATCGACGCCGTCGGCGAACACCGCGCTCGACAGCGCGACGAACTCGGCGCCGGTGGCGGCCACGTCCTCTACGGAAGCCAGATCGGATCCGGCCATGACGATGCAGGGGATCTGGATCATCTGCGCCCACCACTCGCCCAGCGACAGGTTGCGCGGATGCGGCTCCGGCTTGTTGTCGTAGCCGAAGCGGCCGAAGAAGATGTAGTCGGGCCTGACCTCGCCAAGCTCGAGCGCGTCGTCGCGCTTCTTGGCGCCGCCGGTGCCGACCATCATCTTCGCCTGGAAATGTTCGATCGTTTCGGCCAGTTCGGCCTTGGACGCCTCGACATGGATGCCGTCGGCCTGGAC
Source organism: Mesorhizobium sp. WSM4310 (assembly GCF_007003935.1). NCBI lineage: Bacteria > Pseudomonadati > Pseudomonadota > Alphaproteobacteria > Hyphomicrobiales > Phyllobacteriaceae > Mesorhizobium > Mesorhizobium sp. WSM4310. Next base: position 78,433 of record NZ_VFTA01000014.1, on the reverse strand, counting down.
ACGGCCGGCGATGCGGGTGTCGCCGGCGATGATCACGGCCACGCCCGCCGCCTGCGCCGTCGGCACGATCTGTTCGGCAAAGGCCTGGAAGGAGGCCTCGTCCATGCCGTTTTCGGGCAGGATCAGCGAAGCGACGTCGCCGCCGTCGAATGCGGCGGCGATACGGGCGGCCGGCACGCCGGGCGGCGCGATCAGCACGATGCGGCAACGATTTGGGGGTGTGGCGTCGTTCATGGTTCTTCGATCCCGGGTTTCGCCTATGCCGGGCGAAGATGGTTGCATTGCGGCATAGAGCAAACTGCCCGCTTTGAACAGGCGGGCAGTCGGGATCGCGTTTCCTGGCCGCCGGGCGGCGCCTGCCCTACTTGACCGGCTCAGGGCTCGCGGTGACCGGTTTCGATTTCCACAAGGACCAGCCGAGGTTCATGCCGGCGGCAGCCACCAGGATGGCGGCGGCGCCGGCGACCTGGCTGAGATGCAGCCGATGGCCGAAAGCCACGACATCGACCAGGATGGCGACGACCGGATAGATGAACGACAGCGATCCCTGCAGATGCGTCGGCAGCTTCTGGATGGCGCCGTACATCAATATGTACATCAGGCCGGTGTGGACGATGCCGAGCGTCGCCAGCATGGCCCAGCTCCACGGGTCGGCGGGAAGACGCGAGAGATTGGCGAAGGGCGCCAGCATGACGACGCCGACGCAGACCTGGATCAGCGCGATCAGATGCGGCGGCGTGCCCTTGAGCTTCTTGGTGACGATGGCCGCGACGGCCCAGAAAAAGGCCGCGGCCAGCGCCATGAGGATGCCGGCAAAATAGTTGGTGCCGACATCGCCGGCGTCAGGGGCGGCCTCGACGATCAACACCATGCCGGCAAAGGCTATTGCCAGCCATGTCAGCTTGGTCAGCGTCAGCCGTTCGGCGAAGAAGAGCGCGCCGAAGCCGACCAGCATGAAGGGCTGGGTGTTGTAGACGGCGGTGGCGATCGAGATCGACGCGCGGGAGAAGGCGCTGAACAGGAGCAGCCAGTTGATGACGATGGCCGCGCCGCCAAGCGCGGCGAGGCCGATGACGCGCAGCGACAGCCTGCCGCGCAATAATCCCAGGCAAGCGCAGATGATCAGCAGCGTCACCGCGCCGAACGCGCAGCGCCAGAACACCACGTCCATGATCGGCTGGCCGGACATGACGACGAACCATCCGATCGTCCCGAGGATCGCCATTGCGGCCGACATTTCGACCGTGCCACGTACCATATCGTTCATGATAATCTCCGAGCCCATTTTGACGCGGCATAATCTCATGCGAGATGGGCGCTTTCCACCTGATTGGAAAGGTTGTATGATTGTATGACCTAATTATATTAGGCTACTTCCGCGAATTTGTGAGAAATCTGAAATGCTTGACGATCTCGACCGAAATCTCCTCGAAATCCTAGTACGGGATGCGCGGACTTCACTGAAGGAACTGGCTGCCAAGGTCGGGCTGTCGTCGCCGAGCGTTTCGGAGCGGCTGCGACGGCTCGAGGAGCGCGGCGTCATCCGGGCGTTCACAGTCGAGATCGATCCGCTGGCGCTCGGCTATACGCTGCAGGCGATCGTGCGCATCCGGCCTTTGCCGGGCAAGCTGCACATCGTCCAGAAACTGATCGAGGAGATCGCCGAGTTCGGCGAATGCGACAAGGTGACCGGTGACGACTGTTTCGTCGCGCGGCTGTTCGTGCGCTCGATCGGCGACCTCGACGGCATTCTCGATCGCATTGCCGACAAGGCCGAGACCAGCACCGCCATCATCAAGGCGCAGCCGATCCGGCGGCGGCCGCCACCGCTCGGGGTTCCATCTTCGTCTTCGTCTTGACTCCGTATGGCAGTGGTGGACAGGCGCGATCAGTCCACTAAATGTCAGCCCGCCAGATGATTTGCCGAGAGACGAGGAAGACATGGCACAGAATATCTACGACCAACCGGATTTCTTCGCTGGCTACAGCCAGCTTGGCCGGTCGATCGAAGGCCTTGGCGGCGCCGCCGAATGGCCGGCGCTGCGCGCCATGCTGCCGGACCTCGGCGGCTTGCGGGTCGTCGACCTCGGCTGCGGTTTCGGCTGGTTCTGCCGCTGGGCGCATGAGCATGGGGCGAGCCATGTCCTGGGGCTGGACCTGTCGGAGAAGATGCTGGCCCGGGCGAGGGCCGGCGGCCCGGACACCGGCATCATTTATGAGAGGGCCGACCTCGACCAGCCTGCCGCGAGCCGGCTTCGATCTCGCCTACAGCTCACTTGCGCTGCATTATGTCGAGGATGTCGCGCGGCTGTTCAGGACGGTGCACAAGGCGCTGTCGCCCGGCGGGCATTTCGTCTTCTCGACGGAGCATCCGATCTACATGGCTCCGACCAGGCCCGGCTGGGCGGTCGATGCCGAAGGCCGCAGGACATGGCCTGTCGACCGCTATCTGGTGGAGGGTCCATGCAAGACCGACTGGCTGGCCAAGGGCGTGGTGAAACATCATCGCACCATCGGCACGACGCTGAACGCGCTGATCGTGTCCGGTTTCGCGATCGAGCACGTCGAGGAGTTCTGTCCGACAGTCGCGCAGATCACGGCCAGGCCGGAACTGGCGGAAGAGCTCGATCGGCCGATGTTCCTCCTGGTCTCGGCCCGGCGATAGGCACGAGCCGGACATTGGCGGGTGTTCGGCAACCTGTCGGGATTTACAGTCGCCCCAAGCGCAATTCTGGGCTATTCAGGCGTTGACGCCTTCCCTCCAGACCAGCTCCTCCCCATGTCAGGCCTGCTTCTCGATCCGTGGTTCTACGCGGCCGCCATTCCGGCGGTCATTCTGGTCGGCCTGTCCAAGGGCGGCTTCGGCGGCGCCGTCGGTTTCGTCGGCGTGCCGCTGATGGCGCTGACCATGCCGCCGGTGCAAGCAGCCGCCATCCTGCTGCCGATCCTGTGCCTGATGGACATCGTGTCGGTGTGGACATGGTGGGGCGTCTACGACCGCAAAATGCTGGTCGACATGATGCCGGGCGCCGTCATCGGCATCGGCCTTGGCTGGCTGACGGCGGCTTTGGTCACCGAGGAAGCGGTGCGGCTCATCGTCGGCGCCGTTGCCATCATCTTCGTGCTGCGCTGGCTTTATCTGCAGTTCCGCCATGGTGCCGACCACGCCGCCGAACCCAACCGCGTGGCTGCGGCGATCTGGGGAACGGTCGCCGGCTTCACCAGCTTCGTCGCCCATGTCGGCGGCCCGCCCTTCCAGGTCTATGCGCTGCCGATCCGGCTCGACCCCAAGGTCCTGTCGGGCACCGCTGCGATCTTCTTTGCCGCGACCAATGCGCTGAAGCTCATCCCCTATTTCGCGCTCGGCCAGTTCGACACCGCCAACCTGACGGCGTCGGCCGTGCTGATGCCGCTGGCGCCGCTTTCGACGATCGCCGGCGCCTGGCTGGTGCGGCGCATGCGGCCGGAGATTTTTTATCCCTTCACCTACGCGACCGTGGCGGTCGTGGCGCTGAAGCTTTTGTGGGACGGCCTTGCCGGCCTGATGTAGACAGGCGAGGCGGCTCGTCGGCCGCTCTCACCGTCAGGGAGATCAGGCGGCGCTCGGCACGAGGCGACGGCTGCCGCCAAAGGCCAGTATAGCGCCCGCTGCCATGACCAGCGCCATGCCGGCGAGGATGCCGATATCATGCATGGTCGGCTTGAGCACCATGTCGGCGACGATCACCAGCATCACCGCATAGTCGAAACGTGCCGCGCTCATCATGCGCTGGCCGATGGCCAGAACAGCCGGCGTGATGCCCTCGTTGGCGATCATCGCGCCCATGCGCTCGCCGGTCGGCTTGAAGATTAGCATGCCGATCGAGAAGGTCGTGGCGTAGCCGGCCAGGCCGATGATGATCCACAGGTCGGAGAAGCCGACCCAGAAGCCACACATGATGAGGCCGAAGATCAGGGTCAGCATCGACATCGGCGCGAAGAAACGCCCGCCCAACTGCCCGCTGGCCCGTATCGCCTGAAGCTTGTCCTCGATGTTGCCGTCGCGCTCGGCAAGCACGCCGAGGAGGAACAATGCGAAGCCGCCTCCGACCCACAATATGGCCGAGGTGACGTGGAGGAATTTGACGATCGAGTACCAGTCCATGGCTTGCTCCGGGTAGGTTTGCGGTGGAGCGGATTTGCGCCAGCCGTCAGAGGAGCGGGCGTTTAGCGCGGCGCGTGTTTCGGAACGATGTCGCGGAAAACCCGGCTCTGTTTCGGCTACCTTTTTCGCGGGCATAAGCTGCAACGACCGCAGATGCCCAGATTCGTTTCTGCTAATATACGAAGTGTCGGGAGGGGTTTGGCGCGACATCGTCCGGAAACATTGCCAATGCTAGTGCGCCGACGCCGGGAGCCGGTGGCGACAGGAATCGCCTGACAATCAACCCATTCCCGCAGACGGGAAGAGGCAATCGAGGGGACATATGCAAGGGGTAGCACGGAATTTCTTCACGCTGGCCATCATCTATGCGCTGTGCGGCATGGCGCTCGGCCTGTCCATGGCGATCAGCCAGGACCATGGCCAGATGCCGACTCACGCCCACACGATGGTGGCTGGATGGCTGATGTCGGCGGTCTTCGCCTTTTTCTACCATCTGTTTCCGGCGGTCGGGCAAAAGACGCTCGCCGTCGTCCATTTCTGGCTGACGGCGATCAGCGGCATCGGCCTGCTGATCGGGCTCTACTTCCTGCTTGCCGGCAATGCCGCGATCGAACCGATGGTGGCGGCGTCCTCGATGGGGTTCTACGCGGCCATGCTGCTGTTTGCCTTCATCGCCTTGCCGGCCGTCTGGAAGAAGGCCTGAATGAGCTTCGGGGCTGTGCTGTTACGGCACAGAAAGGGGGCATTCGGTCAAAAAACATCGGGGCCGTTAAAGGTTCATTAAGCTTTACAGGCGTTTACTATGCGCATCCAGTGATCTGGATTCTTACCGAGTGGTTGGAGCCACTTTGTTTGACGCCTCCCTGTTAAACTCCTGAGAGCCGCCTTATCCGCGGCTCTTTTTTTGTCCGCATTCCAGGGACCCTGACGCAACGGCTCGCCGTTAACCTTCTGTTAAACATGTGCTTGCCTTCACCCCGTGCAAAGCGCATTTTCAAGCTTCAGTCAGATAGGGTGCCGGGTGTATCGGCAGAGAACCGAATCGGCCGGTTGCAAGTGCAGGGGCGTATCAATGAACGAGCCTTCGAAGGGCAGTGCGAACACCGTCAAACTGGCGGAGCGTCGGGTTTTTTCGCACTCCTTCAAACCGCTCTACCAGGAAGGCATGGGGCTGGTCGAACAGGCGGCCGAGTATCTCGACGGCAAGGGCCGCGCCGAGGCCAAGAAGCTGTCGCGGCTGGCGGCCACGCTCTACGCGGCCGAATCGATGCGGCTGACGACCAGGCTGATGCAGGTGGCCTCATGGCTGCTTTTGCAGCGCGCGGCCAATTCCGGCGAGATGACCCGCGACCAGGTCGCTTCGGAAAAGTCCAAGGTGCGCCTCGATACCGCTTCCGCGCATGATGAAGCCGCCGGCTGGGCCGAATTGCCCGAGGAGTTCCTCGACCTGGTCAACCGCTCGCTTCGCCTGCAGGCATTGGTGCGCCGCATGGACGACGAGATCTACGGCGCCGGCGCCGTGGTCGACATGCAGCCGATGGGCCGCCGGCCCAATCCGGTTTCCGACCAGATCAGCCTGCTCAACACGGCGTTCGCCCGCAACTGAGCGGCTTCGGACTATTTCCCGCCGGATATGCCTCCGTTTCCGGTTTGTTCACATTTCGCTGGCATCGCTGTCCCCCGGAGGTAAAGTGACCGGATGGGGGACGCGATTCGCATCATCGGCATCGATCCGGGGCTCAGGCGCACCGGCTGGGGCATCGTAGAGAGCCTCGGCAATTCCTTGCGCTTCGTCGCGTCCGGCACGGTGCGCTCCGAGGACAAGGCGGCGCTGGCGACGCGGCTCTGCCAATTGCATGACGGGCTCGCCGAAGTCCTGCATGCGGCAATGCCGCATGAGGCGGCCGTCGAACAGACCTTCGTCAACAAGGATGCTGTGGCAACGTTGAAGCTCGGCCAGGCGCGCGGCATCGCTATGCTGGTGCCGGCGCGTGCCGGCCTTGTCGTCGCCGAATACGCGCCCAATGCGGTGAAGAAGGCGGTCATCGGCGTCGGCCATGGCGACAAGAAGCAGATCCACATGATGGTGAAAGTGCTGCTGCCCAAGGCGACCTTCGACACCGAACATGCCGCCGACGCGCTGGCCATCGCGATTTGCCACGCGCACCACCGGCAGAGCGCTGCCTATCGGATGGCGGCATTGGCATCGTGAGGAATTGTTGGGTATGATCGGCAAGCTCAAGGGCACGCTGGACGAGATCGACGAGGATCATTGCCTCGTCGACATTCATGGCGTCGGCTATGTCGCCTACTGTTCGGCGCGCACACTGGCAGCGCTGCCTTCGCCCGGCGAGGCGGTGGTGCTGTTCATCGAGACCTATGTGCGCGAGGACATGATCCGGCTTTACGGCTTCCAGTCGGCGCTGGAGCGCGAATGGTTCCGGCTGTTGATGAGCAATGTGCAGGGCGTCGGCGCCAAGGTGGCGCTCGCCATCCTGTCGACGCTGGCGCCCGCCGATCTGGCCAATGCGATCGCGCTGCGCGACATCGCCATGGTTTCCCGCGCGCCTGGTGTCGGCAAGAAGGTGGCCGAGCGCATCGTCACCGAATTGAAGAACAAGGCGCCGGCCTATGCGGGCGCGGCCTCGGGCACCATCGGCCTGAAACAGGAGCTCGGTGAAGGTGTCGCCCCGGCCCCGATCACCGACGCGGTCTCGGCGCTGGTCAATCTCGGTTATTCGCGCGACACCGCCGCCAATGCGGTGGCCGCGGCGCTGAAGACGGCGGGCGAGGACGCGGATGCCTCGAAGCTTATCCGCTTCGGGCTGAAGGAACTGGCGCGGTGAGGGCTCGCTTGCCCCTCCTCTTGCCATATGCAAGGAAGACAGCATGAGCCTGTCGCCCCGTCTCATAGCTCCGGAAAAACGCGGCGAGGATGCCGATCAGACCTTGCGGCCGCAAACACTCGCCGATTTTGTCGGCCAGGCGGCGGTGCGGGCCAACCTCAAGGTCTTCATCGAGGCCGCCAAGGGCCGCAACGAGGCGCTCGACCATGTGCTGTTCGTCGGGCCGCCGGGGCTGGGCAAGACGACGCTGGCGCAGATCATGGCGCGCGAACTCGGCGTCAATTTCCGCTCGACGTCCGGGCCGGTCATCGCCAAGGCCGGTGATCTCGCCGCACTGCTCACCAATCTCGAAGAAGGCGACGTGCTGTTCATCGACGAGATCCACCGGCTCAACCCTGCGGTGGAGGAAATCCTCTATCCGGCGATGGAGGATTTCCAGCTCGACCTGATCATCGGCGAGGGGCCGGCGGCGCGCTCGGTCAAGATCGACCTCGCCCGCTTCACCCTCGTCGCCGCCACCACGCGGCTTGGCCTGCTCACCAATCCGCTGCGCGACCGGTTCGGCATTCCGGTGCGGCTGAACTTCTATACGGTCGAGGAACTGGAGCAGATCGTCCGGCGCGGCGCGCGCATCCTGCAAATGCCGCTCGGCGACGACGGCGCGCTGGAGATCGCGCGGCGCGCGCGCGGCACACCGCGCATCGCGGGGCGGCTGTTGCGCCGCGTGCGCGACTTCGCCTCGGTCGCCGGCGACGGCCATGTCGATCGCCTGATCGCCGACGAGGCATTGACCCGGCTGGAGGTCGACGCGCTCGGCCTCGATGCGCTTGACCGCCGCTATCTCTCGATGATCGCCCGCAATTTCGGCGGCGGGCCGGTCGGTATCGAGACGATCGCCGCCGGCCTGTCCGAGCCGCGCGACGCCATCGAGGACATCATCGAGCCCTATCTGATCCAGCAGGGCTTCATCCAGCGCACGCCGCGCGGGCGCATGCTGACGGCCAATGCCTGGCGCCATCTCGGCCTCGATGCGCCGAAGGATTTGGCGCAGCAGCAGATCAACCTGTTCCAGGAAGAATAGCCGCCAAGCGTTCAGGCGCGGGTTCCCAGACCAGCGATCAAGGATATGTGACCCATCCTGCGCAAAATCTGCGCGTCTTTGCTGATTTGCCGGCGTAATCGTGGATTTTATCGGACGCGTGCGGGGAATCGCGCGATCGAAGGGCTGGGAGCCAATCCATGATAACCAGACGCGGGTTCCTGCGTTTCATCGGCGGGTCGTTCCTGACGGCTGCCGCGCTCGGCGCCTATGCGGTCGGCATCGAGCCGATGCTATTGACCCATGTGAAGCGCTACGCTCTGGCGCCGCCGCACTGGCCTGATGGCCTGAAGCTGCGGGTTGTCGCGCTCGCCGATATTCATGCCTGCCGGCCGTGGATGACGCCGGAACGTATTGCTTCGCTCGTCGAAGACGCCAATGCGCTGCAACCGGACCTCATCGTGCTGCTGGGCGACTACATTGCCGGCATGCCCCTGGTGACGGGACCGGTGACGCCGTCGCAGTGGGCCTCCGCCCTGTCGGGCCTCAAGGCGCCGCTCGGCGTTCTGTCGATCCTTGGCAACCATGATTGGTGGAGCGACGGCTTTGCGCAGCGCGCCGGCGCGGGTCCAATCATCGCACGCAAGGCCCTGGAAAAGGCCGGCATCCCGGTGCTGGAGAACGATGTCGTGCGCCTGGAAAAGGATGGTCATGGCGTTTGGATCGCCGGCCTTGCCGACCAGCTGGCGCTGCTGCCGGCCAGGAGGGGCGACGACTGCAAGGGGCTCGACGATCTCGACGGCACGTTGGCCAAGGTCGGCGACTCCGCGCCGATTATCCTGCTCGCCCATGAGCCGGATATTTTTCCGACCGTCCCGTCGCGGGTTTCGCTGACCCTGTCGGGCCACACTCATGGCGGGCAGGTGCGGCTGTTTGGCTATTCGCCCGTCGTGCCGTCGCGTTTCGGCAACCGCTACGCCTATGGCCATGTCGTCGAGAACGACCGCAATCTGATCGTCTCCGGCGGGCTCGGCTTCAGCATCATGCCGGTGCGTTTCGGCGTGCGCCCGGAGGTCCTGCAGATCGACCTTGGCTGATTTGAACAACATTGCTCAGTGAAGCGAGCGGATCACGTCCATCACATCCGGCTCGGCCTTGTCGCCATTGAAGGCATCGACGATGCCGAAAGCGCCGCCATAGCTCCACACCGACCATGAGAAACCATGCGCCTCGGCGCGGGCGATCATGTCCTTGACGTAAGCGGCGCGGTACTGCGCCGGCATTACATAGGCATTGCCGTATTCCTGGCGGATCATGCCGAACTCACCAAGCGTGATGTTTTCGGGCTTGATGCCGTTGGCCTTCGCCCATGCCTCGACCCTTTTGAACGGCGCGTCCATCAGGCCGAGCAGCTTGCCGGGGCCATCCATGCTGGCGATCTGTTCGTCGAGATAGGCAAGCAGCCCGCTCTGCCGTGTCCACGGCGCTTCGGCCTTGATCCGGGCGCGGATGGTGTCGAGCGTGACGTCGAGCTGCGCCTTCGGCACGGCGTCGAGCGGATAGGGCAGGCCGGTCACATAAGGGATAAAGTCGCCGGCCCAGGTCGCGCCCTGGTGGGTGAGCAGGAATGGATCATAGGAATGGAATGTCCAGATGACATTGTCGTCGGGGATCGCCTTGGGATCGATCTTCTCCAGGGACGAAGCGGCGGAATAGCAGCCGCCGGTCAGCACCAAGGTCAATTTCGTCGCCGAGGATCGTGCCGCGGCGAACAATTTGCGCTGGCGGTCCGGCCACAGGCTGGTGCCGTCGCTGTCGCAGTCGACGATCGGTTCGTTCATCAATTCGAAGGCGACCTGGCTCGGATCTTCGCCGGCCAGGGTGCGGGCCACCTTGCGCACCATGTCGACATAGCGGTCGAAGGTCTGGGGATCATCCATCACCTGCGCCATGCCGATCTTCCGGCTGCCGCCGGCCGGAACCAGGTGCATGTCGACGATCACCTTCAGGCCGGCGCGGTTGATCATGCGCACGGAGTCCAGCACGCTGCCATAGAGGTCTCCACGCAACGCCGTTGTCTGGTCGGACAGGAAAGGCGACGGGTCGACCGGCATGCGCAGGAAATCGAAACCCGCTTCCTTGAGCGCTCTGAGATCGTCGGCCTTGAGGAATTTGCGCCATTCCGGATAGGGCAGTATGGTCTTGGCGTCGCCCCACTGATCCTCGCCGGGCCAGGTGACCCACTGGTCGAGATTGAGGCCGCGCTTCATCGCAAAAGTAGCCGCCTGACCAGGCAGCGCCAAGGCCATCAGCAACAGCAGCGCCGCCATCAAGCTCTTGATCATCGCCCTCAACAGTGCCATCCGATGTTTCTGGAGCATGATCTCTGGCCAAACGGAAACCCGTTTGGCCGAGAAAACCGGTTCCCACTTTTCGGGATCATGCTCTAGGTCACGCGCGGAACAGGTGCCTCGCCGCGACTGAAAAAGGAAGCGCAATGGACGATCATGGTGAATCGGCGACGCTGCTGGCCGGGCTTTCCGGCGCGCTGACGGCGTTCGGCCACCGGCTGATGGCGCGGGTCTATTATGCCGACACCGATTTCTCCGGTGTCGTCTACCACGCGCGCTATCTCGAATTTCTCGAGCGCGGCCGCTCCGACTATCTCAGGCTCACCGGGGTGCATCACACGGAACTCGCCGACGGCAAGCATGGCGAGAAGATCGTCTGGGTGGTGCGCCGCATGGAGATCGACTTCCGCAGCCCCGCCCGCATCGACGACATCCTGACCGTCGACACCCGCACCGACACCATTTCCGGCGCGCGCATCTTCATGGCGCAGCAGCTCAAGCGCGGCGACGAGGTGCTGGTCGAAGCCAAGGTCGAGGCGGCGATCATCGGCGAGAATGGCCGGCCGAGGCGTTTTCCCAAGGAGTGGGTCGCGGCGTTCATGCCCAAGGTGGGCTGATATTCAGGTGATGCCGGCCGGCAAACGGCGGCTTCCTGCGCTTCCCCGTTTTACTGCGTCGCAGCAGAACGGCGCTCCCAGAAGTACGCTCCGCTCCGGTTCTCGGAGCCCACCATTTTCGACTCGGCCTAGCCTGAATCTCAACCCACCTTTGAGCGTCGTATGAGTTGACGCAGGCCCGGTTCGGGGACTGGCAGGCGCGGCAATGCGCCGCGCCTTATTCACTAACCCATCCTTAACCATAACGGTTCATGAAGAGATTGGTGAAGATTGGCGCTGTCCAGCGCCTTCCTTTCACCAATATTTGCCCTGAAAAGGCCGCTAACGGCACGGTTTGGGGCGTCCGGTAGCTTCGTGCGAACCGACCACAAGGGATGCCAGGGGCCAGCCGCCAGCTTCGCCCGGAAAATCTTAAGGACGTAACGATGGAAAATATCGCACTCGCCGAACCGGGCGCGCAATTGTCGATTTGGGCGCTGTTCATGCAGGCCAGCTGGGTGGTCAAGCTAGTCATGATCGGGCTGCTCTGCGCCTCGGTCTGGACCTGGGCGATCATCATCGACAAGCTTGTTGCCTATGGCCGGATGCGGCTGGCGCTGAACCGCTTCGAGCAGGTCTTCTGGTCCGGGCAGTCGCTGGAGGAACTCTACCGCACACTCGCCGACCGCAAAACCTCAGGCATGGGCGCCATTTTCGTCGCCGCCATGCGCGAGTGGAAGAAGAGCTTCGAGAAAGGCGCCAAGACGCCGCTCGGGCTGCAGACCCGCATCGACAAGGCAATGGACCTGGCGCTGACCCGCGAGATGGAGAAGCTGGAGGGCCGCCTCGGCTTCCTCGCCACCACGGGCTCGGCGGCCCCGTTCATCGGTCTGTTCGGCACGGTCATCGGCATCATGACCTCGTTCCAGGCCATTGCCGGCTCCAAGAACACCAGCCTTGCGGTTGTCGCACCCGGCATCGCCGAGGCGTTGCTGGCGACGGCCATCGGCCTGCTCGCCGCCATCCCGGCGGTCATCGCCTACAACAAGCTGTCATCGGATGCGAGCAAGCTCGCGGTGCGCATGGAAGGGTTCTCCGACGAGTTCTCCGCCATACTCTCGCGCCAAATCGATGAAAAAGTCGCGCCGAAGGCCTGAGGAGTAGCTGATGGGTATGTCCGTAGGCATGGCTGGACGCGGCGGGCGCGGCCACAGGCGGCGCGGCCGTCACCATGGGCTGATGTCGGAGATCAACGTCACGCCGATGGTCGACGTGATGCTGGTGCTTTTGATCATCTTCATGGTCGCCGCACCGATGCTGACGGTCGGCGTGCCGATCGACCTGCCCGACACGCAGGCCAAGGCGATGAATGCCGACACGCAGCCGATCACCGTTTCGATCAACGCCACCGGCCAGATCTATCTCCAGGAAACCGAGATCCCGATCGAAGAGCTGGTGGCCAAGCTGCAGGCGATCTCGAAGACCGGCTACGAGGAGCGCATCTTCATCCGTGGTGACAAGTCCACCGACTACGGCACGGCGATGAAGGTGATGGCCCGCATTTCGGCCGCCGGCTACAAGAATATCGGCCTGGTTTCGCTGCAGGAACAGGATCAATAGACGCGCGATGAAGACCGGCCTCACCACATCGGTGATCTTGCACACGGCGGTGCTGGCCTTCGGCCTGTTCACGCTGTCGGCGCCGGCCGCGCTTCCGTCCGCCGATGTCGAGTCGGTCGCGGTCGATATCGTGCCGATGGAAGCCATCGCGCAGACGCTGCAGGGCGACAAGAAGGCCGTGATGCATGAAAAGCCGGCGCCGCTGCCGACGCAGCGCCCGGATATCGTGCCGGCTTCGCAGAAGGTCGGCGAGAACAGCGTCGACACCGACAAGCCGATAACGCCGGAGGCCAAGCCGAAGCCCGTCGACATGACCTCGGCCCCGCCCCCCGCGCCGACCCCCAAAGAGACGCCGAAGACCGAGGACGTACCGAAGCCGCAGGAAAAGCCGAAGCCCATTCCGGCGACGGAAGTGGCGCCCGCGCCGACGCCCAAGGAAGAGGTCAAGCCCGAGCCGGTCAAGCAGACCGAGCCGAAGCCGACGCCGGCCAAGCCGGCGCCGACCCCGCCGCCGCAGGACAAGACCGCTGCCATCGATCCGACACCCGAGGTCAAGCCGGATGCCGTCGCCGAGGCCATAGCCAAGGATCCGCCGACCGAAGAGACGCAATTGCCGAGCTCGGCGCCCGCGCCGGAAGCGCGGCCGAAGCCACAGCCGGCACAGGCTGAAAGCGCCAAGGCGCCTGAACGCAAGGATGCCGACAAGCCGGTCAAGGAAGCGTCGTCGAAGCCGAAATCCGACGACAAGCAGTTCAACGCCAACGAGATCTCCGCGCTCCTCGACAAGCAGAAGCCGTCCGGCGGCGGTGCCAAGCGCTCGACGCAGCAGGCCTCGCTCGGCGGTGACAAGGACCAGGGCCAGAAGCTGTCGAAGTCGGAACAGGGCGCCCTGGAAAGCCAGTTGGGTGGTTGCTGGACATTGCCTGTCGGCCTCGAGGGCTCGGAGAATTTCGTCGTGGTCGTGCGCTTCAACCTGGACAACTCCGGCAAGCTCGATGGCCGTCCGTCCGTTGAAAAGTCGAGCGGCAACCGGCAGTTCGATGAAAGCGCGGTTCGTGCGGTTCAGAAATGCGACGTGGCCGGCCTGCAGGTTCCTGCCGGCAAGCAGGACATCTGGAACGACATCCGGGTCACTTTCGATCCAAGGGAGATGCTCGGCCTCTAGGCCTGGCGCCCAACCAATCAAAAGAAGAGAAGCGAGAAGATATGAGATCCTTCCTCAAGCCGCTCCTGACGATTGCAGCCGTGGCGCTGGGCATGACGGCGGTAGTCCCCATGCCGGCGTGGGCGCTCGTCGAGCTCAACGTCAACAAAGGCAATGTCGAGCCGCTGCCGATCGCCATCACGGATTTCCAGGGCGGCGACGCGCTTGGCGCGCAGATCTCTCAGATCGTCACGGCCGACCTGAAGCGCTCGGGCCTGTTCGCGCCGATCGACAAGAGCGCCTTCATCGAGAAGATCTCGAACCCGGATGCCGCACCCCGCTTCGACGACTGGAAGGTGATCAACGCGCAGGCGCTGGTCACCGGCAGCGTCAGCAAGGAGGCCGATGGCCGCATCCGTGCGCAGTACCGGCTTTGGGACACTTTCGCCGGACAGCAGATGTCGGGTGAGCAGTTCTTCGCCAACGACGCCAACCAGCGCCGCGTCGCCCACATCATCGCGGACGCCATCTATGAACGGCTGACCGGCGAGAAGGGCTACTTCGACACGCGCGTGGTGTTCATCGACGAATCCGGCGCCAAGAACGCGCGCAAGAAGCGCCTGGCCATCATGGACCAGGACGGCGCCAATGTCCGCTATCTCTCGGACGGCCGGTCGATCGTGCTGACGCCGCGTTTCTCGCCGAACCGGCAGGAAATCACCTACATGTCCTATGAGAGCGGCCAGCCGCGGGTCTATCTCCTGCAGATCGAGACCGGGCAGCGCGAACTGGTCGGCAATTTCCCCGGCATGACGTTTGCGCCGCGCTTCTCGCCCGACGGCCAGAAGGTGATCATGAGCCTGCTGCGCGACGACGGCAATTCCAACATCTTCGCCATGGACCTGCGCAGCCGCTCGACGACGCGGCTGACCAACTCGACCGCCATCGACACCTCGCCCTCCTATTCGCCCGACGGCAGCAAGGTGGTGTTCACCTCGGACCGCGGCGGCCGCGCGCAGATCTATGTGATGGGCGCCGACGGCTCGGGCCAGACCCGAATCTCCTTCGGCGACGGCGTCTATTCAACGCCGGTGTGGTCGCCGCGCGGCGATCTCATCGCCTTCACCAAGCAGACCGGCGGCGAATTCCAGATCGGCGTCATGAAGACCGACGGTTCCGGCGAGCGCATTCTGTCGTCCGGTTTCCAGCAGGAAGGACCGACCTGGGCGCCAAACGGCCGCGTGCTGATGTTCTTCCGCGACTCCAATGGCGGCCCGAAGCTGGTTTCTGTCGATCTCACCGGCCGCAATGAGCAGCCGATCCCGACCGCGAACTTCGCGTCGGATCCGGCCTGGTCGCCGCTGCTGGAATAGCGTCGGCCGAATTGCCACAGATGCTGAAAAGGGGCCGTTTCGGCCCCTTTTCCATGCCTTCGTCGCGTTTTGGCCGCATTTCCGCCTAGGGTCCGCGCCAACTGTGACCCCGATCAAAAGGTTGCGGACGGGCAGCCTAAACCAAATTTTAACCGTGTTTCTTGAATGCCGGTTAACCCAAACGTGGTTACTGGGTGATCAACGAAATCACTCGAAATGCGAAGGAGAGGCGGCATGGGCCGTATCGCAGCACTTACCAGAAACCCGGTCATGATCGCGCTGGTGGCGATGCTCGCCATTGCCGGTTGCGCTTCGAAGAAGACGCCCAACAGCGCCGCCGATCTTGGCCTCAACGGTGCCGGTGCCGCAACGCCCGGCTCGGCGCAGGATTTCACCGTCAACATTGGCGACCGGATCTTCTTCGATACGGACTCGTCCTCGATCCGCGCCGACGCGCAGACGACGCTCGCCCGCCAGGCGCAGTGGCTGAACCAGTACAAGCAGTATGCCATCGTCGTCGAAGGTCATGCCGACGAACGCGGCACGCGCGAGTACAATTTGGCGCTCGGCGCCCGCCGCGCCGCCGCCGCCCGCGACTTCCTCGTTTCCAAGGGTGTCGCTTCCAGCCGCCTGAAGACCATTTCCTACGGCAAGGAACGTCCGGTCGCGGTGTGCGACGACATCTCCTGCTGGTCGCAGAATCGCCGCGCCGTCACCACGCTCAGCGGCGCCGGTTCCTGAGTTGGCCGCGCGTCGGGAGACGCGATCGCGCCGACTGGCAAAAATGCAACACAGCTTTGCGAAAGGCGGCCTCCGGGCCGCCTTTTTCATATCCGGGTGACCGAAACAAAATTTGGCCGAAGTCTCGCGTCCTGCTATGAGCCGAGGGCGCCTGGCTGGTCCCATCCTGATTGGAAGGCGCGAACAGACAAACGACACACGGCGAGAGGCACATGCATTTGAGATCGGTTCTGAGCGGCACGCTTGCGGCGCTGCTCCTATCAGGCTTCACCGCCGTGGCAAGCGGTCCGGGGGCAAGCGGCCCAGGGCAGTCAACCGACAGCGGCTTTTCCTTCCATCTGCCGAGCCTCGAGTTGCCGAGCCTCTTCGGCGACAAGAAGAAACCCGACCAGGTCCAGCTCGCGCAGCAGTCGAACGGCGCCGGCGCCACCGGGCTCGAGGACCAGCTGCGCCAGATGAACGGCAAGATCGAAGAGCTCAATTTCCAGATCCTGCAGATGCAGGAACAGATGCGCAAGCAGCAGGAAGACAACGAGTTCCGCTTCCAGCAGCTTGAAGGCGGCGCGCAAGGCGGACAGCCTCCGGCGCAGAAGAAATCCGACGCCACCACCGACACCAACGCCGACGTGGCGGCGGCCCCGGCTACCCAGGCTCCGGCCGATGCCGGCACCGCGTCCGGCGCCAATCAGTCCGCGGGCGGCAAGACGGTCGAGGACGTCATCGTCGAATCGCCGGATGGCGACCCCGGCAAGGTGATCCCCGGCACGGGAGCCCCGGAAAAGACCTTTGGTTCCATCACCGTCGACAAGAACGGCAATGTGATCGACGCCGGCGGCAACACCCAGTCGACCGCGCCGGCGCAAGATGGCGCCCCGGCCACCGGCGCTCCGGCCAAGGCCGGCAAGTCCAATGGCACGATCGTCGCGGCGCTGCCCTCCACCAAGGACCCGGAGGAACTCTACCGCAATTCCTACCAGTTCATCCTGTCGGGCGACTATAGCACCGCCGAACAGGGTTTTCGCGATCATATCTCGCGCTTCCCGCGCGATGCGAAGGCGGCGGACGCGCATTACTGGCTGGGTGAATCGCTGCTTGGCCAGCAGAAATACCGCGACGCGGCCGAAGTCTTCCTCGCCGCCAGCAAGGACTACCCCAAGGCCAAGAAGGCGCCCGACATGCTGTTGAAACTTGGCGTGTCGCTGGTCGGCCTCAAGCAGCACGACGTCGCCTGCGCCACCTTCAGCGAAGTCGGCAAGCGCTACCCCGACATCTCCAGTGCACTCAAGGAACGCGTCAAGCAGGAGAAGGCCCTGGCTGCGTGCTGATGGACCGCGACCGCTTTTGGACGACATGCGTTGATGCTCGACACCGAGCCTGATCTTTCGACCAGACTTTTTTCGCCTATCGATTTTACCCGCGGCGCCATTGCGGCCGTGTCCGGCGGCAGTGACTCGACCGCCCTGCTTCTCCTTCTCAAACAGCATCTCGACCGAACCGCATCGTCAGCGAAGCTGCTGGCCGTGACGATCGACCATGGCCTGCGCCAGGGTTCGGCGGCCGAGGCGCAAGCCGTGGCGAAGTTGTGCGCCGAGCGCGGCATTGCCCACCGCACCCTGACGTGGTCCGGGCGCAAGCCATTGACCGGCCTGCCGGCGGCGGCGCGCGAAGCGCGCTACCATCTGCTGGCCGAGGCGGCGCGCGCGGAAGGCATCGGCCTGATCGTCACCGGTCATACCGCCGACGACCAGGCCGAGACGGTGCTGATGCGGCATGCACGCGGCCGGGAGCTTGCCGACATGGCAGGCCGTGGGCTTGCCGGCATGGCGCCGGCCACCCTCTATGACTGGCGCGAGTGGATCGTTCGCCCACTTCTGGAGATGCGGCGCTCGGCGCTTCGCGATTTCCTGCGGCATGAACATGTTGGCTGGGCCGATGACCCGACCAATATCGACGAGGCCTTCGAGCGGCCGCGCGTGCGCGCAGCACTTGCCGGCGAAAGTGCCGGCCACATGGAGAATGCGCTGCGGCTCGCGGGCCAAGCCGCCGTCGAGCGCAGGCAGCTTGGCGCCAGCGCTGCCGATCTGATCCATCGCTTCGCCAGCCAGCCGTGCACGGGTCTCGTCCGGCTCGATCCGGCAATGCTGACCGCGGACGACGGCCGGGCGCCCGCCTATGCGTTGCGCATCCTGCTGGCCACCGCCGGAGGCGGTGCCTTCCTGCCGGACCAGGCGCGCAGCGAGGCGCTGTTGGGCCGGCTGAAGGCCGGATTTCTTTGCGCCACATTGTCGCGGACGGTGGTCGATTTCCGGCGAACCGGTCTCTTCCTGCGCCGCGAGGCGCGGGGTTTGCCGCCCGCCGCAACCGCTGTCGACAACACCATCTGGGACGGCCGCCGCCACATCACATTGAACGACAGGTCCGGCGCATTGTTGATCGCACCGTTGGGCGTGACAGCTGCGAGGCGGCTGGCGATCGATGATGGAAAAACCCCGGCAAGCCTGATGCGCGCCGCAATGGCCGCGGAACCGACATTGCGACAAGCCCTTGAAAAGCCTGGTTCGCCGCAGGGCGGGCCGGGGTCGCTGGCGTTCGCGGCGCGACCGGTCGTGTCGCCTTTTTCCCGCTTTCTGCCGTCCTTCGATCTGGCGCCGGCGCGGGCCGTCGCCGAACTGATCGGCGCGTCACCGCTTCCCGCTTCGCCATTGGGCGGCCACAGTGCCGATTGATGGTGGCCGAAAGCTTAACCCAGACGTGCTGTTCTGCTTGGCAAGGGGAGACGCTCTCCCTATGTTAGGCTCAAGTTTCCTCTCATGATGCTGTCCGTGCGCGGACGCCAACGGGACAATTGATGAATCCGAACTATCGCAACCTCGCGCTCTGGGCGATCATAGCGGTCCTGCTCATCGCTCTCTTCAATCTGTTCCAGACGCCGCAGACGCGCGGGGCTTCGAGCGATGTGCCTTATTCGCAGTTCCTGCAGGATGTCGCGGCCGGCCGGGTCAAGACGGTGACCATTGCGGGCGCCCGCATCACCGGCACCTACACCGACAATTCCACCGGCTTCCAGACGTATTCGCCCGGCGATCCCCAGCTGGTCTCGCGGCTGCAGGACAAGAACGTCACCATCAATGCGCGGCCCGAGACCGACGGTTCCAATTCGCTGTTCGGCTACCTGATCTCCTGGCTGCCGATGATCCTGATCCTCGGCGTCTGGATATTCTTCATGCGCCAGATGCAGTCTGGATCAGGGCGCGCCATGGGTTTTGGCAAGTCGAAGGCCAAGCTTCTGACGGAGGCGCATGGCCGCGTCACGTTCCAGGACGTCGCCGGCGTCGACGAAGCCAAGGAAGATCTGGAAGAGATCGTCGAGTTCCTGCGCGATCCGCAGAAGTTCCAGCGTCTCGGCGGCAAGATTCCGCGCGGCGTGCTTTTGGTCGGCCCTCCCGGCACCGGCAAGACGCTGCTCGCCCGCTCGGTCGCCGGAGAAGCCAACGTGCCGTTCTTCACCATTTCGGGTTCGGACTTCGTCGAGATGTTCGTCGGCGTCGGTGCAAGCCGTGTGCGTGACATGTTCGACCAGGCCAAGAAGAACGCGCCCTGCATCATCTTCATCGACGAAATCGACGCGGTCGGGCGCCACCGCGGCGCCGGCCTCGGCGGCGGCAATGACGAGCGCGAGCAGACGCTGAACCAGCTGCTGGTCGAGATGGACGGCTTCGAATCCAACGAAAGCATCATCCTGATCGCCGCCACCAATCGTCCCGACGTGCTCGATCCGGCGCTGCTGCGTCCGGGTCGTTTCGACCGCCAGGTGGTGGTGCCGAACCCCGATATCGTCGGCCGCGAGAAGATCCTCAAGGTGCATGTGCGCAACGTGCCGCTGGCCCCCAATGTCGATCTCAAGGTTGTCGCGCGTGGCACGCCGGGCTTCTCCGGCGCCGACCTGATGAACCTTGTCAACGAATCGGCGCTGATGGCGGCGCGGCGCAACAAGCGCCTCGTCACCATGGCCGAGTTCGAGGATGCCAAGGACAAGATCATGATGGGCGCCGAACGCCGCTCATCGGCCATGACCCAGGCCGAGAAAGAGCTGACCGCCTATCACGAAGCCGGCCACGCCATACTGGCGCTCAACGTGCCGTCAGCCGACCCGCTGCACAAGGCCACCATCATTCCGCGTGGCCGCGCGCTCGGCATGGTCATGCAGTTGCCGGAAGGCGACCGCTATTCGATGAGCTACAAATACATGATCTCGCGCCTTGCCATCATGATGGGCGGCCGCGTTGCCGAGGAGTTCAAATTCGGCAAGGAGAACATCACTTCGGGCGCCTCTTCCGACATCGAGCAGGCAACCAAGCTGGCGCGCGCCATGGTCACGCGCTGGGGCTTCTCCGACAAGCTCGGCCATGTCGCCTATGGCGACAATCAGGAGGAAGTGTTCCTCGGCCATTCGGTGGCGCGCACGCAAAACATCTCGGAAGAGACCGCGCAGATCATCGACGCCGAAGTGCGTCGCCTGATCGACGAGGCCTATTCGACAGCAAAGTCCATCCTGACCAAGAAGAAGAAGGAATGGATCGCGCTGGCGCAGGGCCTGCTCGAATACGAGACGCTGTCGGGCGACGAGATCAAGCAGCTGATCGCCGGCGAGAAGCCCGCGCGCGATCTCGGCGACGACACGCCGCCCAGCCGCGGCTCGGCCGTGCCGAAGTCCGGCGGCCGCCGCAAGAAGGGTCCCGAGCCCGAAGGCGGCATGGAGCCACAGCCGTCGAGCTGAGCCGGGGCGGACAGCAGATCCTCGGGACAAGCCCGAGGATCACGGCTCAACGTCTGCGTGACCGCTTTATCCGCCGTATTCCATTTTTATGATTCAGCTTTCAGCCGCGCATTGCACAGGCTGTAATAACCGCCGCCCTTCTGGATCCAGCGAAGGCCGTTCAACGTACCCGCGTCCTTGTTGCCGTGGTAACCCTGCAGGCAGGTCTTCATCCGCGCCTTCGCGGGCTTTTCGGTCTTGAACTCGGCGGCGAGGGTGGTTGGGAATGTCACGCCTGCCGGCGCTACAGTGGGGGCGACCGCCGCGTCGGATTCCTTTTTCGGCTGCGGCGCGGTTTTGACGGTATCGCCGTTGACACTCTCCGCAGCGGGCGTCGCGCATTTCTCCTTGCGGAAAGCGGCCCAGTCCATGCCGTTCAGAGTGCCGCCTTCTTTGGCTGTCCGATAGGTCTCGCCGCATTCCTTCATCGTCAGTGCGCTTGCAGGGGCGACGCTCCAAGCAACCGATGCCGTCACAGCCAATACCGCCAATTTCAAATTGGGCATAAGATCCTCCCGGTTGATAACAAGTTAGACATCCTTTTGTATACTGTTTGTTCCTGATATGTTCAATTAGAATCTTTGGGAGCTAGCGATAAGGGCCGGCGGTGGGCAGTGTGGGCGAATTGATGCCGACAGCTCCCGCGATAGATGCGAGCAAGGCCGCGGGCGTCGTCGCGAGCAATAAAAGGCCCGCGAAGCAGATGCATCGCGGGCCTTTGCCTGTCCTTGCCAGACTTTCCGTCTAACTCAATTCGATCTCAACCGGCTCATGCCTCATCGATCCGGGGGAATGCGTAGCTTAGCCCTTCAGCTTGGCATTGCACAGGCTGTAGAAGCCGCCGCCCTTCTGGATCCACTTCAGGCCGCCAAGCGCATTGGCGTCCTTGAGGGCATAGTACTGGTCGAGGCAGGTGTGCATGCGACCCTTTCCGGGGGTCTCGCTGGCATATTTCGGCGAGATCGCGGACGGGAAGGTGACGCCCTTGGGCGCAACCGTCGTCGGCTTCGCCGGCTCCTTGGTGTAATTTGCTTCACTCGGGGCAGGCACGGTGTCGTCATCCGAGGCGCTGGCGCCGCATTCGGCCTTGCGGAAGTCGTTCCACTTCATGCCCTTCAGGGTGTTCGCCGTCTTGGCAGCCTGGTACTTGGTGCTGCACTCGGCCATGCTCAGGCCCTTGCCGCCACTGTCGGCGGGAGCCGCGGCTGCCTTGGTGGTTGCCGGCTTGGTGGTGTCAGCGGCGGCGGATGCGCCGGCGGCGCATTCGGTCTTGCGGAAGTCGTTCCACTTCATGCCGTTCAGCGTGCCGGCGGCCTTCGCCGCCTGGTACTTGGCGCTGCATTCCTTGGCCGTCAGCCCCTTCGCGGCGCCCGCGTCGGCGGCCGCTGCCTTGGCTGCCTTGGCCGGCTTGGTTTCGGCGGCCTTCTTGGTATCGGCCGGCTTGGTGTCCGTGGTGGCGGCGGCATCGGTGCCGCATTGCGCCTTGCGGAACTGGTTCCAGGTCTGGCCGGCCAGTGTCCCCGCATCCTTGGCGGCGTTATACTTCGTGCTGCACTCGGCCATCGTCAGTGCGTTGGCTGGCGCGGCCAGGAACAACGTCACTACGGCGAGGCCGGTCAAAGCGGCAAGTCGGTGGATGAGCATAGCGTTTCTCCATTGCAGCAGCCCATTATACGTCCCTGCGAATCAATAACGCTCAACGGTCGGTTGCGCCAGATGCTAAGTGGCGTATATATCGCCCAAAGCTTGCTCCTCCCGATAAGGTGATGAAATCATTGTGCCTTACCGGGTCAAAAACAAGATTTTCCGCGTGCAGCTGCGGCATATAGCTCGCAGAACTGGTATATTGCAGCGCCGCGGTGCCATCATGTTGGGCTGCTGCCTTTTTGTGTGCAGCGCACAACAATGATTTTCTAAGGATTGGTAACATATAATCACACAATGTGATCATGGCTCGCCGGTCAATTATGGCATTAAAGCGCCGGCAAAGAACCTTCAGGGAATTGAACTCGCATGGCAGGGAATTACTTCGGCACGGACGGCATTCGCGGGCGCGCCAACAAGTTTCCGATGACCGCGGAGATCGCCATGCGGGTCGGGATGGCCGCTGGCCTTTCGTTCCAGCGCGGCAGCCACCGCCATCGCGTCGTTTTGGGCAAGGACACCAGGCTTTCCGGCTACATGATCGAGAATGCGATGGTGGCGGGTCTCTGCGCCGCCGGCATGGACGTGTTCCTGCTCGGTCCGATCCCGACCCCGGCCGTCGCCATGCTGGTGCGTTCCCTGCGCGCCGATATCGGCGTCATGATCTCGGCCTCGCACAATCCCTATTACGACAACGGCATCAAGCTGTTCGGTCCGGATGGCTACAAGCTTTCGGACGAGATCGAAGAGCGCATCGAGAGCATGCTCGACAAGGATATCGAACTGACACTCGCCGATTCCGACGGGCTTGGCCGCGCCAAGCGTGTCGATGGCGTGCATGACCGCTATATCGAGTTCGCCAAGCGTACGTTGCCGCGCTCGATGTCGCTTTCGGGCCTCAGGATCGTCGTCGATTGCGCCAATGGCGCGGCCTACAAGGTGGCGCCCGAGGCGCTGTGGGAGCTCGGCGCCGAGGTCGTGGCCATCAATGTCGAACCCAACGGCTTCAACATCAACAAGGAATGCGGCTCGACGCATCCGGCCGGCCTGCAGAAGAAGGTGCATGAAGTGCGCGCCGATATCGGCATCGCGCTCGATGGCGATGCAGACCGCGTCGTCATCGTCGACGAGAATGGCGCTATCGTCGACGGCGACCAGATCATGGCGATGATCGCCGAGTCCTGGCACCAGAGCGGACGGCTTGCCGGCGGCGGCGTGGTATCGACGGTCATGTCCAATCTCGGCCTCGAACGCTTCCTCGGCGACATGAAACTGCAATTGCACCGCACCAAGGTCGGCGACCGCTATGTCGTGGAGCATATGCGCGCGCATGGGCTCAATGTCGGCGGCGAACAGTCCGGCCACATCGTGCTGTCGGACTTCTCGACCACCGGCGACGGCCTAGTGTCGGCGCTGCAGGTGCTGGCCTGCATCAAGCGCCAGGGACGCCCAGTCAGCGAACTGTCGAAGAAATTCGAGCCGGTGCCGCAACTCTTGAAGAATGTCCGTATCGCCGGCGGCAAGCCGCTCGAGGAAGCTCCGGTCAAGGCCGCGATCGAGGATGCGCGCAACCGTCTCGGCAAGGCCGGGCGTCTGGTCATCCGTCCGTCCGGCACCGAGCCGCTGATCCGTGTCATGGCCGAAGGCGACGATCCGCAACTGGTCGAGGCCGTCGTCAACGACATTGTCGAGGTCATTTCGGAGACCCGCAGCGCAGCCTGATCTCCAGCGCGCCCTCAGCGTGTTTCACCGGTTCACGGAATTGCTCTGGGGGTCACGTCACTGCTCCGGTTGCATATCCAGGCCCGCCATTTCGGCGGGCTTTTTTATTGGCCGGAGAGCGACCCCTTACTATCGAAATCATGCCCGGATTCCTCGAATTTTAGAGATTCGTGGTTAACCGACAGGGTTAAACGCCTTTTAACTTTTCCAATTCATTATCCACGCCTGAAAGCCAATCTCGTTCGGACGCGATCGCGTTCCGAGGGTTCCTAGGGGTGACAAGCATGTTCAATACAGCAAGAAAGGCCCTGTTCGCGTTGCTGTTCGCGGGCCTGGCCTGGCCGGTGTTCGCGGCCGACCTGCCTGAGCCGCAGGTAGAAGAGGCACCGCCGCCGGTCTACGAACAGCCGGTCGACGTCGGCGGCTGGTATATCCGCGGCGACATCGACTATCACAAGTCCGATGTGCGCGGCATCGACTACATGACCTACGGCATCGATCCCTGTAATTGTACGGTCATACCGGGCGGCAAGAGTTTCGACTACGGCAAGCTCAAGGGCGGCTTCTCGCTCGGCGGCGGTGTCGGCTACAAGATCAACGATTACCTGCGTACGGACGTAACCGCCGACTACTGGTTCAAGTCGAACTTCAACGGCGGCACCTCGGATCTCGTCTCGACGTCGACCGAAGTGTCGAAGATGAGCGCCCTGCTGCTGCTGGCCAATGCCTATGTCGATATCGGCACCTGGCACGGCATCACGCCTTATGTCGGCGCCGGTATCGGCGGCGCGCACGTCAAGTGGGATACCGTCTACGACCCGAACACCACCGAGACCAACCCCGGAGCATCCAACTGGCGCTTCGCTTACGCTCTGATGGCCGGTGCCTCCTACTGCTTGACTGACAAGATCATCCTCGATGCGGGCTATCGTTTCTCCCATATTCAGGGCGGCCGCATGTTCGAATGGGATGCGAGCAGCACCGGCCCGGGTTTCGACCGCGGCTTCAACACCCACGAGGTGCGCGGCGGCCTGCGCTATCAGTTCGGTGGCAACAATGGGTGCGCGGCACCGGTGGTGGCCTACCAGCCCGAACCTGAGCCGGTCTACACCAAGTAAGAAATCTACAGCTTCCAATATACACGAACCGCCCGGCTTGACCGGGCGGTTTTCGCTTGAGCTGTCGCCAATGAAGCGCCCTGACAGGGAGGGCAATTTAGGCGCTATGTATTAGCTGAGATGAATTCGCTAACGCTCTATTAGCCTTAACCGTGACTTAACCACTATGGTTAACAATGCTCCCTGAAACGATGGCTGCCGTGTTGATCGCAGGTGTCGTCAAATCCGGGAGTCGGGGACTATGACACTCACATCGCGTACTGTGCTGGCGCTTGCCGGACTCGGTCTCTTGCCGCTGACGCCGGCAATCGCCGCCGACTACGATCCGCCGATCTATACCGATCAGGCGCCCGACTATGTGCCGGTCGAGGTCGGCTCCGGCTGGTATCTGCGCGGCGACGTCTCCTATCTGGTGCAGAAGAGCTTCAAGAACGATGATTTCGCCTTCACGCCGGCGAGCTTCGACGAAAAAGAAGATCCGATCTTTGCCAGCATCGGCTTTGGCTACCACTTCAACGACTATCTGCGCGCCGATCTCAATCTCGGCTATCTGCCCGGCAACAAGATCGGCGTTGGCTATGATGATTCGGGATCCACGATCGCGTATACCCAAGCGTCGGCTGACCTGAAGAATTACGCCTACTCGCTCATGCTCAACGGCTATGTCGACCTTGGCACTTATGTCGGGATCACCCCTTATCTGGGCGGCGGCGTCGGAATCGTACAGAGCACGCGCAAGCTCTCGGCCAGCTATTTCACCAACAATTTCGATCCCACCGACGATTTCGAGCAGACCGACGACAAGACGAAGTACTCCTTGGCCTATACGCTCAATGCCGGCCTTGCCTACCAGGTGTCGAAGAACGTTTCGGTCGACCTCGGCTATCAGTATTTCTCCGCCCCGGATGCCGAATATGTCACGGCCGCAAGTCTGACCTCCTTCCCCGTCCACAAGGGCATCAGCAATCACCAGATCAAGCTCGGACTGCGCTACGATCTCTGGTAGGCCAGGGACCGGGCGAGACTTTAGCGGCGGATCCCAGCGGTCCGCCGTTCGCGTTTGAGATCACGCGATCCTGATCACGGATCGCCGGTATCCCGGCAGCGACAAAAACTTTCCTCTTGACGCCCGAGGCCTGAACGCATATCGCCGTCCGTGGGCCACCCCTCCCCAACGAGGGGCCACTATCTGGAAGGATAGACCACGATGACGACGCATACGAAACCCGGACTCCGTCCGGCAAACCCCAATTTCTCCTCAGGTCCTTGCGCAAAACGCCCCGGCTGGTCGGTCGAGGCGCTCAAGAATGCCGCGCTCGGCCGTTCCCACCGCGCCAAGATCGGCAAGACCAAGCTCGAACAGGCGATCGAGCTGACGCGCGAAATCCTCCGGGTTCCGGCCGACTACCGCATCGGCATCGTGCCGGCGTCGGACACAGGCGCCGTCGAGATGGCGCTGTGGTCGCTGCTCGGCGAGCGCGGCGTCGACATGGTCGCCTGGGAAAGCTTCGGCTCCGGCTGGGTCACCGACGTGGTCAAGCAGCTGAAGCTGCCCGACGTGCGCAAGCTCGAGGCCGGCTATGGCGAGTTGCCGGATCTGGCCAAGATCGATTTCGACCGCGACGTTGTCTTCACCTGGAACGGCACCACGTCGGGCGTGCGCGTGCCGAATGGTGACTTCATCCCGGCGGATCGCAAGGGCCTGACCATCTGCGACGCCACTTCGGCGGCTTTCGCGCAAAGGCTCGATTTCGAAAAGCTCGATGTCGTCACTTTCTCCTGGCAGAAAGTGCTGGGCGGCGAGGGCGCGCATGGCATGCTGATCCTGTCGCCCCGAGCCGTCGCGCGGCTGGAGAACTACAAGCCTTCATGGCCGCTGCCGAAAATCTTCCGCCTGACCTCCGGCGGCAAGCTGATCGAGGGCATTTTCAAGGGCGAGACCATCAACACGCCGTCGATGCTGTGTGTCGAGGACTATCTCGACGCGCTGCACTGGGCGAAGTCGATCGGCGGCCTCGATGCACTGGTCGCCAGGGCGGATGCCAATGCTGCCGTGCTCGACGGATTTGTCGACAAGTCCTCCTGGCTCGGCCATCTCGCCGTCCAGCCGGCGACGCGGTCGAACACGTCGGTCTGCTTGTCCTTCACCGATGCCCATGTGGCGACGCTCGACGCCGACGGTCAGGCGGCTTTCGCCAAGGGGCTGGTCTCGGCGCTCGACAAGGAAGGTGTCGCCTACGACATCGGCTCCTATCGCGACGCGCCTCCGGGCCTGCGTATCTGGTGCGGTGCGACGGTCGAGACATCGGATCTCGAGGCGCTGCTGCCCTGGCTCGACTGGGCCTTCGCCGCGCAGAAGGCGTCGCTGAAAGCGGCGGCCTGAGACTTTCCGTGGCGGCCCGCGGGCCGCCCGTTCCCGGATCAATCCCATTTCAAGGAGGCCGCAATGGCGCCCCGCGTTCTCGTCTCTGACAAACTCTCTCCCACCGCCGTGCAGATCTTCAAGGATCGCGGCGTCGAGGTCGACTATCTGCCAGACCTCGGCAAGGACAAGGAAAAGCTGCTCGAAGTGATCGGCCAGTATGACGGCCTCGCCATCCGCTCGGCAACCAAGGTCACCGAAAAGCTGATCAACGCCGCCACCAGGCTCAAGGTCATCGGCCGCGCCGGCATCGGCGTCGACAATGTCGATATCCCGGCGGCGAGCCGCAAGGGTATCATCGTGATGAACACGCCCTTCGGCAATTCGATCACGACAGCCGAGCATGCCGTGGCGATGATCTTCGCGCTGGCGCGCCAGATCCCGGAAGCCAACGCCTCGACCCATGCCGGCAAGTGGGAGAAGAACCGCTTCATGGGTGTCGAGATCACCGGCAAGACGCTGGGTGTCATCGGCTGCGGCAATATCGGCTCGATCGTCGCCACACGCGGCGTCGGACTGAAGATGCATGTCATCGCCTTCGACCCGTTCCTGTCGGACAAGCGTGCCGAGGAGCTCGGCGTCGACAAGGTCGAGCTCGATGAGCTGTTCGCTCGCGCGGACTTCATCACGCTGCACACGCCACTGACCGACAAGACGCGCAACATCATCGACGCCGGGGCAATCGCCAAGATGAAGAACGGCGTGCGCATCATCAATTGCGCGCGCGGTGGGCTGATCGTCGAGGCCGATCTGATCGCGGCGTTGAAGAGCGGCAAGGTGGCGGGCGTCGGCATCGACGTGTTCGAGGTGGAGCCGGCCGAGCAGAACGCCCTGTTCGGCATGGAAAACGTGGTGGCGACGCCGCATCTCGGCGCCTCGACGGCGGAAGCGCAGGAGAATGTCGCGCTGCAGGTCGCCGAGCAGATGTCGGACTATCTGATCAAGGGCGCGGTCTCCAACGCCATCAACATGCCGTCGATCACGGCGGAAGAAGCGCCGCGGCTCAAGCCCTTCGTCAAGCTCGCCGAAGTGCTCGGCGCCTTTGTCGGCCAGGTCACCGAGGATCCGATCACGGAGGTCGAGATCCTGTTCGACGGCTCGACCGCGACGATGAACACGCGCGCGCTGATCAGCGCGACGCTGGCCGGGCTGATCCGGCCGCAGGTCTCCGACGTCAACATGGTTTCGGCGCCGATCATGGTGAAGGAGCGCGGCATCATCGTCGCCGAGGTCAAGCGCGACAAGTCGGGCGTGTTCGACGGCTACATCAAGCTGACGGTCAAGACCGAGCACAGGACGCGCTCGATCGCCGGCACCTGCTTCTCGGACGGCAAGCCACGCTTCATCCAGATCAAGGGCATCAACCTTGACGCCGAGGTCGGCCAGCACATGCTCTACACCACCAATGCCGATGCCCCCGGCATCATCGGCCTGCTCGGCACGGTGTGCGGCGAGAATGGTGTCAACATCGCCAACTTCCAGCTTGGCCGCAACCGGCCGGGCGGCGACGCCATAGCGCTGCTCTATCTCGACGCGCCGTTCCCGGAAAAGGTGCTGGAGCAGGTGCGGGCGCACAAGTCGATCGATTCGGCCAAGCGGCTGCAGTTCGACGTCGGCGGGATCTGACCCCCGGCTTTTCGCCAAGATCAGAAGGCGCGGCGTCTGTCGCGCCTTCCTGCTGCTCAGCGCGCCCTGGCCTGCCGGGTCATCGCGCTCTTGCGCCCGCTATGTTCGGCAAGCCCGATGCCGCCCAGCACGAGCACAAGCGCCAAGGCCTGATAGAGCTGGAACGTCTCGCCGACGATCAGCACCGAAAGCAGCGTGCCGAAGATCGGCACCAGGTTGATGAACAGGCCGGCGCGGTTGGCGCCGATCAGCTCGTTGCCCCTGATGTAGGTTATCTGCGAGACGACCGAGGCGCCGATGGCGGTGTAGACGATGACCGTCCAGCCGCGTGCGTCGGGCACGATGGCCTTGCCGGCGGCGACCTCCCACAGCAGGAAGGGCAGCGAGGTGATGAGCGCGGCGATCGACATGGCCAGCATCAGGCTCTGCCAGCGCAGCGCCGGCTTCAGCCGCAGCCCGACCGAATAGCCGCTGTAGAGGACGACCGCCACCAGCATGATGGCGTCGCCGAAATTGAGCTCCAGCGTCAGCAGCCGGCGCGGATCGCCGTGGCAAGCGGTCAGGATCACGCCGGCGATGGTCAGCACGACGCCGGCGATCTGCGCCAAGTTCACGCGCAGCCGGAAGAAGACGAAATTGGCCGTCATGATCAGGATCGGCATCGCCGCCTGTTCGATCGAGACGTTGATCGCCGTCGTGTAGTTGAGTGCCGTGTAGAAGATCACGTTGAACAGCGTGAAGCCGCTGGCGCCGAGTGCCGCCAGAACGAGCCAGTGCCGGCGCACCACGGACCAGTCCTCCTGGATCGTGCGCCAGCCGAGCGGCAGCAGGATCGCCACTGCCAGCAGCCAGCGCAGGAAGACCAGCATCATCGGCGAGACGTGATCGACCGCCAGCTTGCCGGCCACCGAATTGCCACCCCACAGCAAGGTGGTGAGCAGCAGGAATAAGTAGGCGCTTCGATGCATCGCAGGATTCCGGCCGCGACGGATGCGTCGCGGTGTTTGCCGGCCTATTGCCCCTCTCAGCCCAAGTAAATGATGTCAAAGCCGAAAATTGTTGTGCCTCAGGGCATTTTCGGCGGCAAAGAAAGGTCGCGCTCGCGAGGTCTTGACGCTATAGAGGCCTGTCGTTTCGAACCATATCCAAGCCGCTCGGCGGCGTCTCAAGGGAAAAGAAACATGGCCAATGTGGTGGTCGTCGGCTCGCAGTGGGGCGACGAAGGCAAGGGCAAGATCGTCGACTGGCTGTCGGAGCGCGCCGATGTCGTGGTGCGTTTCCAGGGTGGCCACAATGCCGGCCACACGCTGGTCGTTGACGGCAAGGTCTACAAGCTGTCGCTGTTGCCGTCCGGCGTCGTGCGGCAGGGCAAGCTGTCCATCATAGGCAATGGCGTGGTCTTCGACCCGCATGCTTTCGTGGCCGAAGTGTCAAAGCTCAAGGCGCAGGGCGTCGAAGTGACGCCGGATCGCCTGAAAATAGCCGAAAACACAGCGCTTATCCTGTCGCTGCACCGGGAGCTGGACGGATTCCGCGAGGACGCCGCGTCAAATTCCGGAACGAAGATTGGCACGACCCGCCGGGGCATTGGTCCGGCCTATGAGGACAAGGTGGGTCGGCGCGCGGTGCGGGTGATGGATCTGGCGGATTTGGAAACGCTGCCCCTGAAGGTCGACAGGCTGCTGACGCATCATAACGCGCTGCGCCGCGGGCTTGGCCATGGCGAAGTCACGCATGACGCGATCATGGCCGAATTGACCTCGGTCGCCGACGAGATCCTGCCCTACATGGACCGTGTCTGGAAGATCCTCGACGACAAGCGCCGCGCCGGCGAGCGCATCCTGTTCGAAGGCGCGCAAGGCACGCTGCTCGACATCGACCACGGCACCTATCCGTTCGTCACCTCGTCCAACACGGTGGCCGGCCAGGCCGCCGCCGGCTCGGGCGTCGGTCCAGGCGCCATCGGTTATGTCCTTGGCATCACCAAGGCCTACACGACGCGCGTCGGCGAAGGTCCGTTCCCGACCGAACAGAAGAACGAGATCGGCGAATTCCTCGGCACGCGCGGCCATGAATTCGGCGTCGTCACCGGACGCAAGCGCCGCTGCGGCTGGTTCGACGCGGTGCTGGTGCGCCAGGCTGTCGCCGTCAACGGCATCAAGGGCATCGCGTTGACCAAGCTCGACGTGCTCGACGGGCTGGACGAGATCAAGGTCTGCACCGGCTATCGCCTCGACGGCGAGATGATCGATTACCTGCCTGCGAGCCAGGGCGCGCAGGCCCGTGTCGAACCGGTCTATGAGGCGCTGGAAGGGTGGAAAGGCACCACTGCCGGCGCGCGCAGCTGGAACGACCTTCCGGCCCAGGCCGTCAAATATGTCCGATACATAGAGGAGTTGATCGGCGCGCCGGTGGCCCTCCTCTCCACCAGCCCGGAACGGGACGATACGATACTTGTGACCGATCCGTTTCAAGACTAGTTTCTGAAGCCTTTCCGGGCATCACGGCTGATTTGCGGGGGCCGGCGCGGAAGCAAAATACAGGTCGACTGAAGCATGGCAGATTTTGTTGCTGTTCTGAAAAAGGCGCTCGACAAGCACGGTGACGAGACGCCTGAAAAGCGTACGCGCATCTATGACAGCGTTCGTTCCATGCTGGCCAAGAAGCTCGCGGAATATTCGCCGCCGCTGGCCACCGAAGCCATAAGCGCGCAAAAGCGCTCACTGGAAAACGCCATTACGAGCGTCGAGCGCGAGTATGCCAAGAGCGTGCCGGAAACGGACCCGCTCGCGGAGCTGGAGCACATCTTTTCCTCGATCGACCGCAACAAGAACCAGCCGAGCCACACGCGCCAGCCGGTGAAGGCGGAGCCGGCGTGGCCGGCACCGCCAGCCGCCAAGGCCGAGCCTTACCGTCCCGCGCCGCCGCCTGCCGCCACGCCGCAACCTTACCAGTCCGCGCCTTCGCCCGTGGCCAAGGCCGAGCCAGGCTGGCAGAAACCCACGCCGGTGCAACCGGTGGCCCCCGATCTCGCCGATCCTGCCTTGCCGGGCATGGATACGGACCAGGACGATGATCGCGCCGACGTCTTCCCGGACGATGAGGAACCGGCGGCAGCCGATACTTTCCGCCTGCGCCCTGCCGAGCGCAAACGCAGCTATGGCGGACTGATCGCCGCCGTCGTGGCCTTGCTGGTCGTTGCCGGCGGCGGCTATGGCATCTGGCTCAACAAGGACGCCTTCAGCAAGATGCTGGGCCTCGACGGCAGCAAGGTCGTCGCCAAGACCGAACCCGTGAAACCGGCGCCGGCCAAGCCGGCGACCGACGCCCCGGCGGCGCCAGCGCCCGCGGCAGGTGCCGAGGGGACGAAATTCACGCAGCGGCTGACGCCCGAAGGCGGCGAAACCGACCCCGGCCCGGCCGCTGGCCAAACCGGCATAGGCGAGGGTGAATCCGTCGCAGCGCTGACGACACCGCCATCGGCGACGAATGCCCCGGCCAATCCGCCCCCGGCCGCAGCCGCGCCCGCGCCAGCCGCGGCGGCGCCTGCCGCGACCGCACCCGCACCCGCGGCTGGCACCGCGCCCCCCGCGACCCCGCCTGCCGACAGCGCCGCACCAGCCGCGCCGGCCAATGCCGCCGCCACGCCACCGCCCGCTCCGGCGGGCGCCACGCCCGCGGCACCGGCGGCTGCCCCAGCGACGCAGACCTCGGTGCCGGTCGGCCAGAAGGCGATCTTCTATGAGGAGCGCACCAGCACCGCGCAGGGTTCGGCCGAGCCCGGCAGCATCGTCTGGTCGCTGGTGCAGGAATCGCCCGGTGGCGACCTGCCGCCCGAGCCGGCGATCCGCGCCGAGGCGACCATACCCGGCAAGGACATCCAGCTGCGCATGACCATCCGCCGCAACACCGACCAGACGCTGCCAGCCAGCCATATCATCGAGATGATCTTCCTGACGCCCGACGGTTTCGAGGGCGGCGGCGTCGACAACATATTGCGCGTGGCGATGAAGAGCTCCGAGCAGGATGCCGGCAGCCCGCTGATCGGTATACCCGCCAAGATCGCCGACGGCTTCTTCCTCGTCGCGCTCAACGACACCAAGGCCGACGAGGATGCCAACATGACCTTGCTGCGCGGCCAGGACTGGATCGACGTGCCGGTCGTCTACAAGACCGGGCGCCGGGCGCTGCTGACCATGGAAAAAGGCATTCCCGGCGAGAAGGTGTTCGACGAGGCGATCAAGGCCTGGCAGGCGAAGACGGCGGGCTGAGAAGGCGGCGCAACGGTCGCCCTCACTCAGAAACCCTGGAACAGCATGTCGAGCGCGGCGGCGATGTCGCCATGATGGTTGCAAAGGTTTCCTTCCGGGCTCTGCAATTCAGAGGCACTGAAGGCTGACAAAAACTGTGTGACCATTACATGATCTTTGCCGTTTATAGCGAAGGTCGGGTTCAGTCGGCGGCCGGGAACCGGCGCTGTCTCTGGCGGCATCAAGGGAATGATGACCCTCGTGCTCAGCCTTTCAAGAAGGTCTGACTGCACATCCAGCAGATAACCATCGCCCTCGGCATTCCGATAAAAGTCGTAACGCGCCGTCAGAACGGCCGGTGTTTGGCCAATGGCAGTCCGTTGCGGCTGACATATTCATTGGAGCTTTCGATGGCTTCCTTGTTTTCTTCCTGCCATCGGCGCGATTTTTCCGCCGCTATCGCTTTCGCGATACCTGCCTCGGCAGCGCGGGAGATGTCGACGCCCAACGCCTTGGCGTCTTTGATCAATTGAGAGTCAATGGACGTGTTGACGGACGTCCTCTGAGGTTTTGGTGCCGATTGAAGCATGGAGACGTCCTTCTTTATGCGCACAATATGCGCGCACAAAAGGCCGCATACAATCGTTCACCCCTCCATCTCCTCGCGCAGCATCTCCAGTTCCAGCCACTCTTCCTCGAGCGCGGCCAGCGTCGCGCGTTCCTTGTCGAGGGCGGCGATGGTCTTCTGGAAAGAGGCCGGGTCGCGCTCGTAATAGGCCGGGTCGGCGATGTTGTTCTCCAGCCGCGAGATCGAAGCGGTCACCGCCTCGATTTTCTTGGGCAGCGATTCCAGAGCGAATTTCTGCTTGAACGACAGTTTCTTCGCCGGCCCTTTCGGGGCTGCCGGTTCGCTCCTGTCCGTCGCCGGCGCATCGGCGGCTTCAGCCCTGGCGCGCGCCTTGCGGTCGTCGAGCCTGGTGCCGCCGCGCTGCGCCAGCATGTCGGAATAGCCGCCGGCATATTCGATCCAGCGGCCGCCGCCATCCGGCGCGATGATGCTGGTCACGGTGCGGTCGAGAAAATCGCGGTCGTGGCTGACCAGGATGACGGTGCCGGCGAAGCCGGCGACCAGTTCCTGCAGCAGTTCCAGTGTCTCCATGTCGAGATCGTTGGTCGGCTCGTCGAGTACCAGGAGGTTCGCCGGCCGCGCCAGCACGCGCGCCAGGATCAGCCGCGCCCGCTCGCCGCCGGACAGTTCGCGCACCGGTGTGCGCGCCTGCTCCGGCTTGAACAGGAAATCCTTCATGTAGGAGACGACATGGCGCTGCTCGCCATTGATGACAAGGTTCTCGCCGCGCCCATCGGTGAGGTACTGCGCCAGCGTCTCCTGCGGATCGACCGCCTCGCGCTTCTGGTCGAGCGTGGCGATTTCCAGATTGGTGCCGAGCCGCACCGAGCCGGCATCCGGCGCCAATTCGCCAGTCAGCATCTTCAAAAGCGTCGTCTTGCCGGCGCCGTTCGGTCCGACGAGGCCGACGCGGTCGCCGCGCTGGATGCGGGTCGAGAAGCCCTTGACCACGGTGAGGTCGCCAAAGCTCTTCTCGATGTTCTTGGCTTCGATCACCAGCTTGCCGGATTCGGCGGCGTCGCTCGCCACCATGGTCGCGGTGCCTTCGGCGCCGCGATGGCCGCGGAAACGCTGGCGCATGGTCTGCAGCTCGCCCAAGCGGCGCATGTTGCGCTTGCGGCGTGCGGTCACGCCATAGCGCAGCCAGTGCTCCTCGCGCACGATCTGGCGGCCAAGCTTG
Organism: Mesorhizobium sp. WSM4310; assembly: GCF_007003935.1. NCBI lineage: Bacteria > Pseudomonadati > Pseudomonadota > Alphaproteobacteria > Hyphomicrobiales > Phyllobacteriaceae > Mesorhizobium > Mesorhizobium sp. WSM4310. The sequence goes on along the minus strand of NZ_VFTA01000014.1, from coordinate 43,173 downwards.
TGCTGCTCGCGCTCTTCCTCTTCCAGCACCTGGTCGCGCCATTCCTCGAAATGGCCAAAGCCCTTGTCCAGCCTGCGGGTCTGGCCACGGTCCAGCCAGACGGTGGCGCGCGACACGCGCTCGAGGAAACGGCGGTCGTGCGAGATGACGATGAGCGCCGAGGAGGTGCGCACGAGCTCTTCTTCCAGCCATTCGATGACCGACAGGTCAAGATGGTTGGTCGGCTCGTCAAGCAACAGAATATCAGGCTCCGGCGCCATGACACGGGCCAGGGCCGCGCGCCTGGCCTCGCCGCCTGAGAGATCGCCCGGCCGTTCCTCGCCGGTGAGACCAAGATGCTCCATCAGATAGGAGGCGCGGTAAGGATCGTCGGCTGGCCCAAGCCCCGCCTCGACATAGGCGCGCACGCTGGCGAAACCTTCCATGTCGGGCATCTGCGGCAGATAGCGGACGGTTGCCGAGGGCTGGCGGAACACCTCGCCATCCTGCGGCTCGATCAGGCCGGCGGCGATCTTGAGCAGCGTCGATTTGCCGGACCCGTTGCGGCCGACCAGCGCGATCTTGTCACCAGCCGAAGCGGTCAAGGCGGCGCCGTCGAGCAGCGGTGCGCCGCCAAAGGTCAGTTTTATCCCGTCGAGATTGAGAAGGGGCGGGGCCATGTCAGCTTTCAGGTAGTGGATACGGATGCGCGAGCAGCAGCGCGCGGCCGTGGCCGAGCGCGATTTCGAGGCGGCCCTTGACCTCGTTGGAAATGGTCAGCGACGAACCGAAGGCCACCTCGACCTGGTCGAGCGGCCATTTGGCGCCGGTGACGGTCAGGCCGACAAGTTCGGAAAAGCCGAGGATCGAAAACAGCGTGCCGTCGGCATAGTCGAAGCCGGCCGTTCCCAACGCCAAGGGTACGCCTTCCTGCGCGCCGCTGGTCAACAGCACCTCCGTTCCGGCCTCGGCCAGGCGCAGGGCGAGCGCCAGATGCAGGAAAGCGTGGTCGGCGCGCTTGCCGCCGAACGCGCCCGCCAGCACCAGGCTGGTCGCGCCGCGCTCGCGTGCGGCGGCGATGGCCAGTTCGCCGTCGGTCTTGTCCTTCTCCGCCGGAAAGGTCCGGCGCGGCACGGCGGCGAGATCGTCAGGCAGGTCGGCCGGCACGGAATCGAAATCGCCCACCCACAATTCAGGCACAAGACCCAGAAGCCGCGCATGGCCGATGCCGGCGTCGGCGGCAATGACGCGCGAGCCTCCGACCTGGCGGTCGAGCCGGGGCGTGCGGATGAGATCGCCGCCAAGCAGAATGGTGAATGTGCTCATATCTGGTGGCCTGTACCAGCCCGGCAGCGGAAACGGAAGGCCGGCAAACTGCCACTTGCGCGGTTCCCCGACCCGGCCTATGTGTCAAAACGCTCTAACGGGGTGCCGGACGCGATCTTCGCGGACCGGCTGAGAGGCAGTCTCGCCAACCCGCTGAACCTGATCCGGTTTGTACCGGCGGAGGGATTAGACGTTTCGGATAGTCCGACGCCTCAATTCCTTTCAATTCGAACGAAGGAGGCGCCGATGCGCACGCTTTTATACGCTCTTGTCTCGACCATGGCCGTGGCGCTGTCCGGGCCGGCCTTGGCCAAGGACAAGCTCACCGTCTACACCTATGAGAGCTTCACCGCCGACTGGGGCCCAGGCCCGGTGGTGAAGAAGGAATTCGAGGCCGAATGCGGCTGCGACGTCGAGTTCGTCTCGGTCGCCGATGGTGTGGCCCTGCTCAACCGCGTCAAGCTCGAAGGCGCGTCGACCAAGGCCGATATCGTGCTCGGCCTCGACACCAATCTCACCGCCGATGCCAAGGCCAGCGGTTTGTTTGCCCCGCATGGCGCGGTCTCCGATATCAATGTGCCGGGTGGCTGGAGCGACGATACTTTTGTTCCCTTCGACTACGGCTACTTCGCCGTCGTCTACGACACCGAAAAACTGAAAACGCCGCCGAAGAGCCTGAAGGAACTGGTCGAAGGCAGTGCCGATGACAAGATCGTCATCCAGGATCCGCGCACCTCGACGCCGGGTCTCGGCCTGCTGTTGTGGGTGAAGTCGGTCTATGGCGACAAGGCGCCGGAAGCCTGGGCCAAGCTCAAGACGAAGGTGCTGACCGTGACGCCGGGCTGGAGCGAGGCCTATGGCCTGTTCACCAAGGGCGAGGCGCCGATGGTGCTGTCCTACACGACCTCGCCGGCCTATCACATGGTCGCCGAGAACACGCAGCGCTACCAGGCCGCTTCTTTCGAGGAAGGCGAATATCTGCAGATCGAAGTCGCGGGCATCACCACGACCGGAGCCAAGAACCCGCTGGCGGCAAAATTCATCGCCTTCATGACCGGGCCGAAATTCCAGGACGCGATCCCCGAGACCAACTGGATGTTCCCGGCCGGCAAGACCGACAAGCCGCTCAACCCGGCCTTCGACAAACTGGTCAAGCCGACCAAGACCCTGCTGTTCAGCCCCGAGGAGGTCGCCGCCAATCGCAAGGCCTGGGTGGATGAATGGCTGGCGGTGATGAGCAAATAGTTTGGCCATATGATCGAAAGATGAGTGCTCTACGGCGCCCCCCTCTGTCCTGCCGGACATCTCCCCCACAAGGGGGGAGATCGAATGCTATCGGTGATTTCGCCAATCGCCGACGCTATAGGTATGAGCGAGGCGCTGAAACAGCCAATCTCCCCCCTTGTGGGGGAGATGTCCGGCAGGACAGAGGGGGGCGCCAAGGAACGCAACCTTCTATAAGTGTCGCTATGCGGAGACTGGCGGTCGATCGTGCAACGCGCTGATCCTCGCGCCAGCGCTGGCGTCATTGCGCTCGGCGCGATCACGCTGCTGATCGGCGGCGCATTTGCCGGGCTGCTTGTCGAAGGCGCTCACGATTTCTCGGGCGCCTGGGCGGCCTTCGATCCCTATCTGCTGCGCGTTGTGCGCTTCACGCTCTGGCAGGCCACCCTCTCGACCCTGCTTTCGGTCATCCCGGCGCTGGTGGTGGCGCGCGCCCTGTCGCGGCATCCGCGTTTCTTCGGCCGCGCCTTCATCCTGCAGCTCTTCGCCGTGCCTCTGGCGCTGCCGGCGATCGTCGCGGCGCTTGGCATACTGGCGCTGTACGGCCGTGCCGGCTATTTCGCCGGGCTGTTCAGCGCCGTCGGCGGCCAGGGTTGGCCAGGCATCTATGGCTTGTCCGGCATTCTCGTGGCCCACGTCTTCTTCAACCTGCCGTTGGCGACCCGCCTGTTCCTCGAGGCGCTGCAGACCATTCCCGCCGACCAGTGGCGGCTGGCAAGCCAGCTCGGCATGGCGGCGCGGCCGGCCTTCCGGCTGATCGAATGGCCGACGCTGCGCGCCGCTCTGCCGGGTGTCGCCGGGCTGGTCTTCATGCTCTGCATCACCTCCTTCACCATCGTGTTGACGCTCGGCGGCGGCCCGGCCGCGACGACGCTGGAGGTCGGCATCTACCAGGCACTGCGCTTCGATTTCGACCCGGCGCGGGCGGTCGCCCTGACCTTGCTGCAGATCGCGCTGACCTTTGTCATGGTGCTGGCATTGACGCGGCTTGGCGCCAATGTCGTCGGCGACACCAACCTGCCGGTGGCGGCGCGCCGTTATCTCTCCGTCAATACGACCGAGGCGTCACTCAACGCCGTGCTCATCGTGCTGGCGCTGCTGTTCGTTGTCGGACCGATGGCCGCGACCGTCTCGGCAGGCTTGGGCGCCGATCTCGGCCGGCTCGCCGGCGAGGCCACAGTCCGGCAGGCGACGCTGACCAGTGTGGTGCTGGCTTTCCTGTCGGCGCTGCTTTCGGTGATGCTGTCGCTGGCGCTGACCATGGCGCGGCGGGCACTCGCGTTGAACCGCCGCTCCAGTCCAGGAACACTGCTCGAACATGCCACGGATACCGGCGCCGGTTTTGTGCTGGTCGTGCCGCCGATCGTCATCGGAGCCGGCTGGTTCCTCCTGCTGCGCCATGCCGGCGATGTCTTTGCCATCGCCCCGGTCATGGTCGTCACCGTCAACGCGGTCATGGCTATGCCTTTCGCGCTGCGGGCCGTCCGTCCCGCCTATGACGCGGCGAGCGAGCGCCACGAACGGCTCTGCGCGCAGCTCGGCATTTCCGGCTGGGCGAGGCTGCGGCTGGTCGACTGGCCGTCATTGCGGCGGCCGCTCGCCACTGCCTTCGCCTTCGCCATGGCGCTGTCGCTCGGCGATCTCGGCGTCATCGCACTGTTCGGCAGTGATTCCGTGCAGACCTTGCCTTACCTTCTCCTGGCGCGCATGGGCAGCTACCGCACCGAGGACGCCGCCGGCCTGGCGCTGTTGCTTGGCCTCGTTTGCCTCGCCCTGGTGCTGGCGGCTGACTGGCTGGGAAGAGACAAGGTCTGCAATGTCTGACGGGGGGATGAGAGGGAAGGGTGTTCCGGTGCGGCTGGACAAGGTCTCGTTCAGCTATGGCGAGTTGCCGCTCACCTTCGATGTCGCCTTCGCGGCGGCGGAAATCACCGCCATCATGGGGCCGAGCGGTTCGGGCAAGTCGACCCTGCTCAACCTCGTCGCCGGCTTCGAGACGCCGCGGTCAGGCCGTGTGGTGATCGGCGGTGTCGATGTCGGCGCCGATCCTCCGGCTGCGCGGCCGGTGTCGATGGTGTTTCAGGAAAACAACCTTTTTGCGCATCTCTCCGTCGAGCAGAATGTCGGGCTCGGCCGCTCGCCATCGCTGCGGCTGACCGAAGCCGATCGAACCGCCATTGCCGAGGCATTGGAACGCACAGGCCTTGGCGGCAAGGACAAGCGGCTGCCGCGCGAACTCTCCGGCGGCGAGCGCCAGCGCGTCGCCCTGGCGCGCGTGCTGGTGCGCGATCGCCCGGTGCTGCTGCTCGACGAGCCCTTCGCTTCGCTCGGGCCCGCCTTGCGTGACGATATGCTCGACCTGGTTGCCGGTGTGCATGCGGAGCGCTGCATGACGGTGCTGTTCGTCACGCACCAGCCACAGGACGCCCGCCGCATCGGCCAGAATGTGGTGTTTCTGGACGATGGCGCCGTTGCCGCCACCGGCAGCGCGGACGATTTCTTTGCCGGGGCTGGTCCGGAGGCGTTCCGGCGCTATATCGGTGCAGGTGCCGGCAATGCCGTATCACGAGATATTGCCCGGAAGCGGACATAATTTACGGTCAAACCGGTATCAGGCGAAGGGGCGCTTGCTTGCCATGGCAGAAGTAGTGTGGCTAGGTCCGCCCTACTGGTCCGGCACAGGCCGTGATTTGCCTACTGCATCCGCCGCGCGCCCCAGGGGACGCGCATCGGGTGCCGTAGAAATTTGTATTTGCGCATGACAGGTTCCGAAGATCGCTCCCGATTTTCTTGGTCATGCGCCGGGACCTGAAAGGAAGCCGCTCTGGCGATCGGCGTCGACAAGCTACGAATGAACCCGCTAGCGCGCTTTCTGGCGCTGGCCGGCTTTGCCGTGGCGCTCGCAAGCTGCCAGATGTTCACGCCTCCGGAAGTCCAGGAATCCGGCTTCCAGCCGTCCGACAAGCCGATCACGGTCGACAATGTCAGTGCCAACAACAAGCTCGCCGAACTGGCCAAGGCGCAGCATCCGCGCATCCTGGCGACCTATGGCGGCGAATATTCCGATCCCAAGCTCGAGCGCATGGTCGCCAAGGTCGTCGGCAATCTGACCGTTGTGTCGGCGAACCCGACCCAGACCTACCGCATCACCATCCTCAATTCGCCCAACGTCAACGCCTTCGCGCTGCCGGGCGGCTATCTCTACATCACGCGCGGTCTGCTGGCGCTGGCCAATGATTCGTCCGAACTCGCCGCCGTCATCGCGCATGAGATGGGCCACGTCACCGCCAATCACGGCCTGCAGCGTCAGCAGCTGGAGGCCGAGGAAGGCCTGGCGACCAAAGTGGTTTCCGATGTGCTCGGCGACAGCCCGACCGCCAAGGCGGCTTTGATCCGCGGCAAGCTCCGGCTCGCGCAGTTCTCGCGCAACCAGGAGCTCGAGGCCGACGCCATCGGCATCAAGTCGATCGGCGAAGCTGGCTACGACCCCTATGCCGCCGGCCGCTTCCTGCAGTCGATGTCGGCCTATACCGATTTCCGCTCGATCAGCGGCGCCACCGACGCCAGCCTCGACTTCCTGGCGACGCACCCCAACACGCCGCAGCGCATCGACCTGGCGCAGCGCCATGCCCGCCAGTTCGGCGCGCCCGGCGTCGGCACCCGCGACCGCGATTCCTTCCTCGCCGGCATAGACGGCCTGCTCTATGGCGACACGCCGGAAGAAGGCTATGTGCGTGGCGAGACCTTCCTGCATCCGGGTCTCGGCGTGTCGTTCACGGTGCCGGACGGTTTCATCATCGACAATTCGGCGGCGGCGGTGACGGCGACCGGGCCGGGCGACATTGCGATCCGCTTCGACGGGGTTTCGATCGACAAGAACCGCGCCCTGACCGACTACATCAGAAGCGGCTGGGTGGCCGGTCTCGATGACAGCAGCGTCAAGCAGGAAACCATCAACGGCAACGAGGCCGCGACCGCGCATGCCAGTGCTGAAGGCTGGCAGTTCGACATCGCGGTGATCCGTGCCGGCGGCCAGGTCTACCGGTTGCTGACCGCGGCGCCCTCGGCCAGCACCTCGCTGGAGGCGGTGGCGCGTTCGGTCAGCGGGTCGTTCCGCATCCTGAGTGCCGCTGAAAAAGCGGCTCTGAAGCCGCTGCACATCCGCGTGCTCACCGTGCAGCCGGGGCAGACCATGGGATCGCTCGCCGCGCAGATGGTCGGCGTCGACCGCAAGCTCGATCTGTTCCGCGTGCTCAACGCGCTGTCACCAGGGGCCGCGGTTTCGGCCGGCGACAAGGTCAAGATCGTCACCGACAAATAGGATCCCGCTGCGCGGAATCAGGCGGCTGTCGCCAGAAATTCCGGGTTCTGCTTCACCAGCGCCACTTTGAGCTTTTCCATGGCGCGGGCCTCGATCTGGCGGACGCGTTCCTTGGAAATACCGAGCGTCTCGCCGAGCGCCTCGAGCGTGGCGCCCTCGTCGTTCAGCCGGCGTTCCTCGATGATCCTGAGTTCACGGGCGTTCAGCGCGTGAAGCGCCTCCCGCAGCCAAAGCGAACGGCGCGCGACATCGATCTTGTCGCCGACGATCTCGTCGGGCAGCGGATCGTCGGAAACCAGGAAGTCCATCCGCTCGGTCGCGCCCGCATCGTCGGCAAGCGGCATGTTGAGTGAGGAGTCGGGCGCCGACAGCCGTGAATCCATCATCGCCACGTCAGCCTCGGAGACGCCAAGCGCAACCGACACTTCGCGGTAGAGCGTCGTGTTGGAAAGCGGCTCGGCGCCGTTCGCCAGCCGGGCGCGCAGGCGGCGCAGGTTGAAGAACAGGGCTTTCTGCGCGGAACTGGTGCCGCCGCGCACGATCGACCAGTTGCGCAGGATGTAGTCCTGCATCGAGGCCCGGATCCACCACGTAGCATAGGTGGAAAACCGCACCTCGCGCTCGGGCTCGAAGCGGGCGGCGGCCTCGAGCAGGCCGACATGGCCTTCCTGGATCAGGTCGCCGAGCGGCAGGCCGTAATGGCGGAATTTCGAGGCCATGGAAATGACCAGCCGCATATGCGCCACGGTGATGCTGTGCAGGGCGTTCTGGTCGTTGTCTTGCTTCCAGAGCAAGGCCAACCGATGTTCCTCGTCGCGTTCGAGATAGGGAGCCTTCATCGCCGCGCGGACCATGATCCGTCCTGCCGTATCTTCCATCATGAGGCGCTCCCTGCTCAGGCGATATACCCGATGTTACGAACTTGGCAGGGCACCGGTTGAAATCGCGGCGTCGCGCCCTAGAACAGCCAAAACTGCCATGCGCGAGAAAGGTTCCGCTGGCGCGGGCGGGCGAGTGATGCTGTCCGGGCGATTTCGACGCGGTCTCCGGGGACGTTCAGTCGCTGCACGGACTCGTATTTGGAGAATTTGGTTTCAGGATTTCTTTGTTTTTGAAATCAGGTTCCTTATTCTTTCGGCTCGCATCTGTCATTTTCCAACCCTCACAGCAGGCCAGACATCAGGCCAGGACGGGATCACAAAAATATGAAATGGCTCAAATCGCTTATCGTCGCCGGAACACTGCAGGCCCTGGCGGCCACATCAGGCCATGCCGGCGCCAATCTCGATCAGATCAAGCAGGTCGGCGTCATCAAGGTCGGCACGGAAGGCACCTACGCGCCCTTCACCTACCATGACGCGTCCGGCGCGCTGGTCGGCTTCGACGTCGAGATCGCCAAGGCGCTCGCCGACAAGCTCGGCGTCAAGGTCGAGTTCCTCGAGGGCAAATGGGACGGGCTGATCGCCGGTCTCGACGTCAAGCGCTACGACGCCGTCATCAACGAGGTCGGCATCACCGACGCCCGCAAGGCCAAGTATGATTTCTCCGATCCCTACATCGCCTCCAAGGCGGTGCTGATCGTGCGCGGCGACAACCCCGACATCAAGACTTTCGCCGATCTCAAGGGCAAGAAGTCGGCGCAGTCGCTGACTTCGAACTTCGGCAAGCTGGCCGAGGCGAACGGCGCCGAACTGGTCGGCACCGACGGCTTCGACCAGTCTATCCAGCTGCTTTTGACCGGCCGCGCCGACGCCACCATCAATGACAGCCTGTCGTTCCTCGACTTCAAGAAGCACAAGCCCGACGCCAATGTGAAGATCGCCGCGCAAGAGGAAAACGCCGACTATTCCGGCGTCATCGTGCGCAAGGGCGATCCGGAACTGGTTGCCGCCATCAACAAGGCGCTGGCCGATATCAAGGCCGACGGCACCTACAAGAAGATCGCCGACACCTATTTCGGCCAGGACGTCTCGAAGTAATTTCGAGTGAGGGCGAGTTGTCGCCCCTGTAATGCACCAGCGGCGGGCCGTCTTTGACGGCTCGCCGCTTTTGTCTAGATATGGCTGACGCATTCGCGCTTCAATGAAGCCATCTCGACCATTCTGGAGGGTCTTTCGTGCCGCACTGGCTGCAACTGATGCTGGAGTCGCTGCCTTCGCTGCTCTGGGCCGCCCTGATTTTCACCGTGCCGCTGACGCTCTTGTCCTTCGTGCTGGGCCTGACCGTTGGCCTCGGGGCAGCCCTCGGCCGACTGTTCGGGCCGAAGCCGCTGGTCATGCTCGTGCGCTTCTATGTCTGGATCTTCCGCGGCACGCCGCTGCTGGTGCAGCTGTTCCTGATCTTCTACGGCCTGCCGTCGGTCGGCATCCTGCTCGATGCTTTTACCGCAGCGCTGATCGGCTTCACGCTGAATATCGGCGCCTACACGTCGGAAATCATCCGCGCGGCCATCGGCTCCGTGCCGAAGGGCCAGTGGGAAGCCGCCTATTCGATCGGCATGACCTGGAGCCAGGCGATGCGGCGCACCATACTGCCGCAAGCCGGCCGCGTCGCGGTGCCGCCGCTCTCCAACACCTTCATCTCGCTGGTCAAGGACACCTCGCTGGCCGCCGCCATCACCGTGCCCGAGATGTTCCAGGCGGCGCAGCGCATCGTCGCCACCACCTATGAGCCGCTGATCCTCTATGTCGAGGCGGCGATCCTCTATCTGGCGATGAGTTCCGTGCTGTCGGCCCTGCAGACGCGGCTGGAGGAACGGCTCAACCGCTATGGCGGCTTCCTGGAGGCGCGCGCATGATCGGCCTCACCAATATCGAAAAGCGCTTCGGCGACAATCTGGTGCTCAAGGGCGTGACGGTCGCGATCGCCGAAGGCAGTGTCACGGCACTGGTCGGCCCTTCGGGCGGGGGGAAGAGCACGCTGTTGCGCTGCATCAACCTCCTGGAGATCCCGACTTCGGGCACGGTGCGCATCGGCGACGAGACGCTCGAGTTTCGCCCGGGCATCAAGGTGCCGGCCGCCGATATCAGGCGGCTGCGCCTGCAGACCGGCATGGTGTTCCAGAATTTCCAGCTGTTCCCGCACCGCACCGCCATCGAGAACGTCATGGAGGGACTGGTGACCGTGCTGAAATGGTCGCCCGGGGAGGCGCGTGAGCGGGCGCTGGCCTTGCTGGAAAAGGTCGGGATGGCGCACAAGGCCGATGCGTGGCCAGCGACGCTGTCAGGCGGCCAGCAGCAGCGCGTGGCGATCGCCCGCGCCTTGGCGCCGTCGCCGAAGGTGCTGCTGTGCGACGAGCCGACTTCGGCGCTCGATCCGGAACTGGCGCAAGAGGTGGTCGACGTGCTCGGCAAGCTCGCCAGCGAAGGCACGACCATGGTGATGGCGACGCACGACCTGCGGCTTGCCTCCAAGATCGCCCAGGAAGCGGTGTTCCTCGATGCGGGCGTTATCGTCGAGCAGGGGCCGTCGGCCACATTGTTCGGCAATCCGGAGCGCGAACGGACCAAGCGCTTCATCGCGACGCTGAAGCAGGAGGCCGAGAAGGAAGGCGGCGGTCAGGTGTAGCCCCGACCCCTGCCTTGTCCGAGAAACAAAAAACCCGGCGCGAGGCCGGGTTTTTCGTGAACTTAAAGGCACAAGATCTCAGGCAGCTTCTTCCTGCTCGGCTTCCTCATTGTCGGCCTTGGCGCCGCGCTTAGGGCCCTTATTGAGGTTGACCTCGATCAGGCGCACGGCTTCGGTTTCCGACATGCGGTTGACGGCCGCGATCTCGCGGGCCATGCGGTCGAGTGCCGCCTCGTAAAGCTGACGCTCGGAATAGGACTGCTCCGGCTGGTTGTCGGCGCGGTAGAGGTCGCGCACGACTTCCGAGATGGAGATCAGGTCGCCGGAATTGATCTTGGCATCATATTCCTGGGCGCGGCGCGACCACATGGTGCGCTTGACGCGGGCGCGGCCCTGCACGACCTTCAACGCGCGCTCGACATAATCCTCTTCCGACAGCTTGCGCATGCCAATGGAGGTCGCCTTGGCGACCGGCACCTTCAGGCGCATCTTGTCCTTTTGGAAGTCGATGACGAACAGTTCCAGCTTATGGCCGGCCACTTCCTGCTCGTCGATCGACACGATCTGGCCAACGCCATGCGCCGGATAGACGATGTACTCGCCGGTCTTGAAACCGTGACGCGCACCAGTGGACTTCTTCTGCGGGGTGATCGTTGCCATTACGCCCTGAACTCCTTGTTATGGGCCGGCGGCGGTGCCGGCTGAACTCGTGCGACCGGAGAACCCGATCGTTAGCCGCACAACAGATGAACCCACCGGAAAGGTCGGGACCGGCAAACCGCACGAACTGCGACCGCCTGACCCCAGATCGCTCTGGTCCGGACTGGGATTTTCACCTTTCAGTGATTTGGGGCGTCTGCGCCATAAATCGACGTTGTGTCACCGGCATGTTTCGCTGATGTAGCACAAAAAGTCGGAAGAATCAAGGTTTTGCTGCGTAAGCGAAGGCCACAACCAATCGCCGCCTGTCAAGGCGGTTAATCCGATCTGCCTGTTACCCTGCGTCATACAAGCCTTTACGGCCGCATTGTCAATCGCCTTCGCCGGGCTCGGCGGAGAAGTATTTCTCGAACTTGCCGGCCTCGCCGTCGAAGGTCTTGGCGTCTGCCGGCGGCTCCTTCTTGGCGGTGATGTTGGGCCATTTCTCGGCATATTCGGTGTTGATCTGCAGCCATTTGTCGAGACCTGGCTCGGTGTCGGGCTTGATCGCGTCGGCCGGGCATTCGGGCTCGCAGACGCCGCAGTCGATGCACTCGTCGGGATGGATGACGAGCATGTTCTCGCCTTCATAGAAACAGTCGACCGGACAGACCTCGATGCAGTCCATATATTTGCACTTGATGCAATTGTCGGTCACGACATAGGTCATCGGTCGGCTCCGGGACGTCCCAGCTTAATGGGCCAGTTTCTTGGGCTTTTTCCGTGAGGTAACGCCTTTGCCTCTCGCTTGCAAGGGTTGCCATGCGCGGCCGCCCCGGCGTTTGCGGAATGGAATTCCAGGCGGCAGGCGCGGCAAGGGCGGCTGATGTCCCGGGAGCATCTTGTTTGCCGGGTTCCGTTCTGCCCTGCGTCCGCCATTGCCCCGGGATCGCGGCCCGCGATCTGGCCGGCAAGCTTCAATCTTCGCCAAGCAGGCGGTCGGTCTGGCGGCGCTCTCTTTTGGTCGGACGGCCGCTGCCGGCCTCGCGCAGCGCCGGCATGGCGTCGGGAAGCGCCTCGCCCTTCGGTGTCGGCGGCGGCGACATATCCTCATAGAGGGTGCGGGCTTCCTCCGCGGGGCCGCGCCGGACACCAGCGCCAAGCACCTTCCAGACGAAAATGCGCCGGTCGAGCGTGATGGTCAGCACGTCACCCGGCTTGACCAGATCGGAGGCCTGCGCTGCTTTGTCGCGATTGATGCGCACGCGCCCGGCGACGACGAGCTTCGCCGCGAGCGAGCGCGATTTCACCGCGCGCGAGAAGAACAGCCATTTGTCGATGCGCTGGCGGCCTTCGGCAACCATCGGACCCTACCGAGCCTACTTCTTCAACTGGTCGCGCAAGGCGGCGAGCTTGGCGAACGGCGAATCCGGATCGAAGCGCACCGGACGTTCCTCGCGCGGCTTCGGCTGGAAAGCAGGCTTTGCGCCCCCCTTGCCGCGATCGGGACCGCCCTTGCCCTCGGGCCGGCCACCCTTCCAGTCGGGTCGGCCTTCGCGACGCTCGCCCTGCGGGCGGCCGTCACGGCGCTGTTCGCCTTCACCCTGTGGTTTGGGCTTGAACTTCGAACGGTCGAAGCGCGGCTTGCCGGCGCCATCGCGACGCCCCTCATGAGCGGGACGTTCGCCGGGCGCGCCGGTGGTTTGAGCAGCGACGGCCTCGGCCGGCGCATTGCCACGGCCGCGCGCTTGTCCGTTGCGCTGGCGGTTGTTGCGGCCTTCGTGATGGCGGGGGCGCTGTTCGAAACGGCCCTGGCGCCACAGCAGGATCGGCTTGGGCACTTCGGCTTCGGCGATGGGCTCGCTGGTCTCACCCTCCCCTTCGTGGGGAGGGTTGGCGCGCGGCGCCGGAGTGGGGGGAGCGGCGGTGCCGTCGGCACCGCCTGAATCGTTGGCTTCATCGCCACCACGTGCATCGTCGGCGCTGTCACCCCCACCCGCGTCGCTGCGCGCCGCGACCCCCCCCATCGAGGGGGAGGTAAGGGCGCTATCGCTTTCGGCGACAGCAACGTCAGCAACGGCTTCCGCCACGAGCGGAACTTCTTGCGCGGCTTCTGCCGGAGCTTCTTCCGCGGCAGGCTCTGCCCTCGTTTCCGCGACGACCTCGGCCGGCGCTTCGACGGCGGCCTCGGCGGCTGCCGGCTCCGAACCCTCGACCGCCGCCTCCGCGGCCGCGTCCGTAGCGGCGGCTTCGGCTGCCTTGGCCTGCTCGGCGCGCGCGGCTTCTTCCGCCGCAAGTTTCGCGGCGGCAGCTTCCCGCGCGGCGGTGTCCTGCGCCTCGAGCCGTGCTTTGACCTCCGCCGCCGGCTTCGGCTCGGCGCGGTAGCCGAGGCCTTTGAGGATCTCTTCCATGTCGTCGGCGGTGGCACCGAGGATCGACATCATCGGCGGCGTCACCATGAAGGAATGGCCGTCATAGGCGCCGTCCGGGCGCTGGCCGAGGCCGGGCTTCCAGTTGGTTGCCGGACGGATGAGGTCCGCCAGCCGCTCCAATATGTCGACGCGCACGGCGCGGCGGCCGAGATTGCGATAGCCGGCCAGCTTGTAGAAAGCCTTGTCGAAGGCAGGATCGATGACCACGGAGGTGCGGCCGGACGCCAGCGCGTGGACGACGTCGCCGAAACCAGGCTTGTCCTTGCCGTCGTTCTTCAGCGCCCACAGCAAGGTCACCAGCCCGGCGGGGGCCGGCTTGATCAGTGCCGGCACGAAGACATGGTAGGCGCCGAAGCGCACACCGAGCCGGCGAAGGGCCGCGCGGCCCTCCTGGTCGAGCGACTTCATCTCCTCGGCGATATCGCGGCGGTTGATGAGGCCGAAATTCTCGACCAGCTGGAAAGCGATGCCTCGGCCGATGCCGGAAATCTGCTCGGCGTTCTTCAGGTCGACCAGTGGCTTCAGCAGCGTTTCGATCTGGAAGTTGACGAAGCGTTCGGCGCGCGCGGCGACCTTGTCGCGTGCCGGGCCGGTCAGCTGTTCGTCGGCCAGCAGCACGAGGCGCGGCTTCAGCGCGTCTTCGCCGGAAACCAGCGTGCCGATCGGCGCGCCGATCCAGCGCAGCGTGCCGTCCGAGCCAAGCGCCAGGTCGCCATTGGCGCAGGCGCCGAAGCGTTCGGCGCGCGCCTCGAACTCGGCGGCCAGCGCCTTTTGCGCGGCCGTGCGCACGGCCTTGGCGTCTTCGCCGCCGGCGGTCTGGTCGGCGGTGAAGCGGAACCCTTGCAACTCGCCGACATGGTGGCCTTCGACAAGGACGGTTCCGGTAGGACTGATTTCGGCTTCAGGCATGGTATTTTCTCTAAGGCGCCGCATGAGGACGGAAGTCCTGCGGTCTACGAAGCGTTTCGTCAACCGCTCATGCAGCGCATCCGACAATCTGTCTTCGATTTCGCGCGTCTTTTCCTGCCAGTGTGCCTGATCGGCCAGCCAGCCGGGCCGGTTCGACACGAATGTCCAGGTGCGGATCTGGGCAATACGGTGCGACAGCGTGTCGATGTCGCCCTCGGTGGTGTCGGCGCGGCGCACCTGCTCGGCCATGTAGTTCTCGTCGACATGGCCATGACGGGCAAGGTCCATGTAGATGGAGGCGATCAGGTCGGCGTGCTGGGCAGGCGCGATCTTCCTGTAGTCGGGCAGTGCGCAGGCTTCCCACAGCAGCGCGACGCGCTTTGCATCGGTGGCGAGCGCGCGGATGTCATCGTCGCGGGAGAGATATTCGAGCGCCTGTGCGTCGACCGCCGGCAGGGCGCGCGTCAAGCCCTCGACCGGGGCGTTGGTCTCGATCGAGCGCTTGAGCGTATCGAGGCTGCCGAAGTCGAAATGCGCGGTGCGCCACTGCAGCACCTTCACCGGATCGAAGTCGTGGCCCTCGATCTTCTTGACCAGCTCTTCGTCGAGCGGGTCGACCTGGCCAGTGACGCCGAACGTGCCGTCGCGCAGATGTCGGCCGGCGCGGCCGGCGATCTGGCCAAGCTCGGCCGCCGTCAAGTTGCGGTACTGGTAGCCGTCGAATTTACGGTTCTGGGCGAAGGCGACATGGTCGAGATCGAGATTGAGACCCATGCCGATGGCGTCGGTGGCGACGAGATAGTCGACATCGCCGGACTGGAACAGCGCCACCTGGGCGTTGCGAGTGCGCGGCGATAGCGCGCCGAGCACGACGGCGGCACCGCCCTGCTGGCGGCGGATCAGCTCGGCGATGGCGTAGACCTCGTCGGCGGAAAAGGCGACGATCGCGGTACGGCGCGGCAAGCGGGTCAGTTTCTTCGAACCGGCATAGGCCAGATGCGACAGCCGCGGCCGCGTCACCACCGAGACGCCCTTCAGCAGGCGCTGCAGGATGCCGTGCATGGTGGCGGCACCCAGCAGCAGCGTCTCCTGGCGGCCGCGCAAATGCAGGATGCGGTCGGTGAAGATGTGGCCGCGCTCGAGGTCGCCGGCGAGCTGCACCTCATCGATGGCGACGAAGGCGGCGTCCGTCTCGCGCGGCATGGCCTCGACGGTGCAGACCGAATATTTCGCGCCGGGCGGCTGGATCTTCTCCTCGCCGGTGATCAGCGCGACCTTGTGGGCGCCGACCTTTTCGCAGACGCGTGTGTAGACTTCGCGGGCCAGCAGCCTGAGCGGCAGGCCGATGACGCCGGTTTCGTGCGCCACCATGCGCTCGATGGCGAGATGGGTCTTGCCGGTGTTGGTCGGCCCAAGCACGGCGGTCACGTCGCGGCCCGACAGGATCAGCGGCTCAGTGTGTTTCGGCTGGATGTTCATCGACCTGGAAATAAGGCTTTCTGGCCTCTGGTTGTCGGGAGCGTGCCTCAACTGGCGCGTATGACAGGCGACACATAGGGATTTCGGGCGCGAAGCGAAAGCGGAATGTTCCACCGGCGGCTCGAATGCAACTCTGTCTGGCGCTAAATTGGGTGCAGCTTAACTGATGGAACGAGTCTGGAACGAATCGGCGACGAATCGGCGACTCGCTCAGATTCAGCTTTTGTTCACGGCTACATATGGATTTTGTGAGCCCGAGTCTCACCACATGCTGAATCATCGAACTGGCCCGTTTTATGCTGGCGGGCCTTGTCCTTAACTTTTGCCGGCAAATGAACGAAGCATCTCGATGGCTGTCGCTCAACATTATGAAATTGTTAATCTTTCTGAATTTGTCGTTAATGAAACACGGCTGAATCCCGGGCATTAACGTTAACTTCCGCCCAAAGCCGGAACGAATCGGCGACAAATCAGCGCCGGCGGCATTTTCCCGTTTTGTTCCGTCAATATCTTGTGTTGTGAACAGCTTATCCACCGAGGATTCACAGGCTTGCCCACAGGGTTCGCACAGGCGGCGCTGCCGCCATTAACCTTTGCGTGCCGGATTGGGGCATTGCGCCGCAGCGGGGGGCCAGGGCTCCAGGCCTCCATTGAAAACGGACCGGTTTCCCGGTCCGTTCGTCGCGGGATGTGAGCCGCCGTCAGACGTCTCAGGCGAAGTACTGGCCGCCATTGGCGGTGATGGTCGAGCCGGTGATGAAGCCGGCATCCTGCGAGGCGAGGAAGACGACGCAGCGCGCGATCTCTTCCGGCTCACCGAGGCGGCCGACCGGGATCTGCGGCAGGATGCGCTCGTTGAGCACCTTCTCGTCGATGGCCTTGACCATTTCGGTGGCGATGTAGCCGGGGCAGATGACGTTGACGGTGATGCCCGCGCGAGCACCCTCTTGGGCGAGCGCCTTCGAGAAGCCGATGTCGCCGGCCTTGGCGGCGGAATAATTGACCTGGCCGGCCTGGCCCTTCTGGCCGTTGATCGAGGAGATGGTGATGACGCGGCCGAACTTGCGCTCGCGCATGCCGTTCCACAGCGGATGCGTCATGTTGAAAACACCCGACAGGTTGGTGTCGATGACTTCTTTCCACTGGTCGCGGGTGATCTTGTGGAACATGGCATCGCGGGTGATGCCGGCGTTGTTGACCAGCACCGAGACCGGGCCGAGGTCGGCCTCGACCTGTTTGATGCCGGCGGCGCAAGCGTCATACTCGGCGACCGACCATTTGTAGACCGGAATGCCGGTCTCGGCCTTGAATTTCGCCGCCGCCTCGTCATTGCCGGCATAGTTCGCGGCAACCGAATAGCCGGCGGTCTTCAAAGCGATCGAGATCGCCGCGCCGATGCCGCGCGATCCGCCCGTGACGATTGCAACCTTGGTCATGCATTTCCCCTTTTTGATATCGCCCTGTTTTCGGGCTTGGCAGGCACTGGATATTGAACGGGCGGCTCGCGCCGCCCGGTCATCGTTTTCTCAGAGCGCTTCAACGCACATGGCGACGCCCATGCCGCCGCCGATGCACAGCGTCGCGAGGCCCTTCCTGGCGCCGCGGCGGCGCATCTCGTGGACCAGCGTGTTGAAGACGCGGGCGCCCGAGGCGCCGATCGGATGGCCGATGGCGATGGCGCCGCCATTGACGTTGACGATCGAGGGATCCCAGCCCATGCCCTTGTTGACGGCGCAGGCCTGCGCGGCAAATGCCTCGTTGGCCTCAACAAGGTCGAGATCGCCGACCGACCAGCCGGCCTTCTCCAAAGCCTTGCGCGAGGCGGGGATCGGGCCGGTGCCCATGATCGCCGGATCGACGCCGGCGGTTGCCCAGGACGCGATGCGCGCCAGCGGGGTGATGCCGCGCCTTGCGGCCTCCGCTTCGCTCATCAGCAGCGCACCGGCCGCTCCGTCATTGATGCCGGAGGCGTTGGCGGCGGTCACCGTGCCGTCCTTGTCGAAGGCCGGCTTCAGCTTGGTCATAGCGTCAAGCGTGGCGCCGTGGCGGATGTATTCGTCCTGGTCGACAATAGTGTCGCCCTTCTTGCCCTTGATGGTGAAGGCGACGATTTCGTCCTTGAATTTGCCGGCCTTCTGCGCGGCCTCGGCCTTGTTCTGCGAGGCCAGCGCGAACTGGTCCTGATCGTCCCGGGTGATCTGGAACTGGCGGGCGACGTTTTCGGCGGTGTTGCCCATGTGGTAGCCGTTGAAGGCGTCCCACAGGCCGTCCTTGATCATGGTGTCGATCATCTTGTAGTCGCCCATCTTGACGCCGGCGCGCAGGTGCTCGGCGTGCGGCGACAGCGACATCGATTCCTGTCCGCCGGCAACGATCACCTTGGCGTCGCCGGTGGCGATCTGCTGCATGCCGAGCGCGATGGCGCGCAGGCCCGAGCCGCAAACCTGGTTGAGGCCCCAGGCGGTGGTCTCCTTGGGCAGGCCGGCAATGATCGAGGCCTGGCGGGCCGGGTTCTGGCCCTGGGCCGCGGTCAGCACCTGGCCGAGGATGACCTCGTCGACCTCGGCTGCCTCGACGCCCGCGCGCGCCAAAAGCTCCTTGATGACGACAGCGCCGAGTTCATGCGCCGGCGTGGCCGCGAAAGCACCGTTGAAGGAGCCGACGGCCGTGCGCGCGGCACTGGCGACAACGATGGAATTGGCAGAGGACATTTTCTTCTCCAGACTTCGAGCTGTCGTGTTTTCAGGCATTGTTGGCAACTTTTCTTGCCCTTTCCATGACCCAAGTCAAACCGGAAATCGGCATGGCGCCCATGCACGCCAAGCAGGTCGCGCGCCGCCGCGCCGGCGGACTGGCCGCTGCTGCGCAGCATATTTCGCCTGCTATGCAGCATTATATGATCCCGCACTGCACAAACTGCTTGGAATTATGAGGCTTTTGCGCATATCCTCAAAAAGGGCGCAATCGTTACCGGCTGCTTACTCAGGCGTGCCGGTGTCCGGGGAGGATGCAGATGGCCGCAAAAGACGACCCGATCATTATCAAGAAATACGCCAATCGCCGCCTCTATAATACGGGGACGAGCACCTATGTGACGCTCGAGGATCTGGCCGACATGGTCAAGAAGGGCGAGGAGTTCACCGTCCAGGACGCCAAGACCGGCGACGACATCACGCATCCGGTGCTGACCCAGATCATTTTCGAGCTGGAGAACAAGGATGGGCAGAACATGCTGCCGATCCCGTTCCTGCGCCAACTGATCGCCTTCTACGGCGACCAGATGCAGATGATCGTGCCGAGCTTCCTTGAACAGTCGATGATCGCCTTCTCCAAGGAGCAGGAGCGCTTTCGCGAGCAGATGAAGGGCGCCATCGGCAAGTCACCGCTCGATGTGATGAAGATGGCGACGCCGATCAAGGCGCTGGAAGAGCAGACCCGCCGCAATATGGAAATGTTCCAGAACGCGATGCGGCTGTTCACGCCTTTCCCGCCTGCGGGCTCAGCGCCGGCCGCGGCCCCCGCCGAACCGGCCAGGAAGGACGCGCCGCCGGAGAAATCCGACGATCTGCAGCAGCTGAAGGACCAGATCGCGGCCATGCAGCGCAAGCTCGACACGATGTCGTGAGCCGGCCAGCCGGCAAGGCCAAGTCATGCTTGTAGAACGCCAGGCTCCCTGCCCGAGGCGAAAGGAAGCCCTTCGTCCTGCCAGCCTGAAATGCCGCCGATCATGATCTTGACCGGCAGCCCGAGGCTGGCCAGTTTGAAGGCCGCCCGGTCCGCGCCATTGCAATGCGGCCCGGCGCAATAGACCACGAACAGCGTGCCTGCCGGCCACTCTGCTATCCGCTCGGCCGATATTTCGCGGTGCGGCAGGTGCAGCGCGCCCGGCACATGGCGGCGCTCATAGGCATCGGGCGAACCGACCACGTGCAGAAGCACGAAGTCCGGCTCTCCGCCGCGCATTGCCGCGGCAACGTCCGAACAGTCGGTCTCGACAGAAAGCCGGCGCAGGAAATGGTCGCGCGCGATCTCCGGCGAGGCCGCTGGAACGTCTGTCACATAGCTCATCAAGGATCTCCATCGCCGATGGAGCTGGCCTCCATCGTTTACGGATGGAGCTTGTCTCCATCGCTGATGGAGTTGAGGTAGCGCACCGGGCCTGGCGATTGCAGCTGGCAGCTTTGCCATATATCGTCAAGATCATGCCAAATATGCCTCCTGCCAACCCTCTGGTCGTTGCCGTCGCCTATGACGGGCTGTGCACGTTCGAGTTTGGCGTGGCGGCCGAGATGTTCGCCTTGCCCAGACCGGAGATGGGCGCGGATTGGTACCGTTTTGCCGTCGCCGGCATCGATGCCGGCGAAATGCGTGCGATGGGCGGCGTGCGCATCGTCGCCGATGCGGACCCGATCTGATCGGCGAGGCCGGCACGGTGATCGTGCCGGGATGGCGCGGCGTGGACTGTCCGGTGCCGCCATTGCTGATCGAGGCGCTTCGCAAGGCCAGCGAGCGGGGCGCACGCATTCTGTCCATCTGCTCGGGCGTCTTCGTCCTCGCCGCAGCCGGCCTGCTGTCGGGCAAGAAGGCAACCACGCATTGGCGTTACAGCGACAGGCTGAGGGAGATGTATCCCGACATCACCGTGGTCCCTGACGTTTTGTACATCGATGAGGGAAATGTGCTGACATCGGCAGGCAGCGCCGCGGGCATCGACCTGTGTCTGCATCTGGTGCGGCGCGACTTCG
Organism: Mesorhizobium sp. WSM4310; assembly: GCF_007003935.1. Taxonomy (NCBI): domain Bacteria; kingdom Pseudomonadati; phylum Pseudomonadota; class Alphaproteobacteria; order Hyphomicrobiales; family Phyllobacteriaceae; genus Mesorhizobium; species Mesorhizobium sp. WSM4310. The sequence goes on along the minus strand of NZ_VFTA01000014.1, from coordinate 22,492 downwards.
GCACCAAGGCGGCCAATATGGTGGCACGCCGCCTAGTCGTGCCGCCTCATCGCGACGGCGGCCAGGCGCAATATGTCGAAAGTTCCGTTCCCGAGCCGCACGAACGCGGCCGGCTTGGACCGTTGATCGACAGAATGCGCGCGGATATTTCGGCCGACTATCCCGTCGCCACCCTGGCCGGTCTTGCCGGGATGAGCGAGCGGACATTTTTGCGCCGGTTCGCGGCCGCGACCGGTGTCACACCGGCGCGCTGGCTGCTTTCGGAGCGGCTTTCGCGGGCGCGCACTTTGCTGGAAGACACGAGCATGCCGATCGAGCGGATTGCCGAGACCGCCGGCTTTGGCGCGGCGGCGACGCTGCGGCATCATTTCCGCCGGCAATTCGCCACGGCGCCCGCTGCGTACCGGGCGCGGTTCGGGACCAACTCCGCTTGACGGCTGACAAAGTTGAGCCCGGGTCGAAACCGCATCAGGCAAAACGCTGTCAGGGCAACAGCCCTTCATAGCGGCCACGTGGCCTGATGATGCTGCCGCTCATGATCTGTTCGACCATATGGGCTGCCCAGCCGACGCTGCGCCCGAGCGCGAACAGATGGAACGGCGCATCGGGCGGCAGCCCGAGGCCGCGCGTCAGCACGGCCAGGGCAAAATCGATATTCGGCTGGGCGCCGGTCGCTGCGATGGCGGCGATCTCCAGCAACCGCAAGGTCTCATCGGTGTTGCCGATGGCTGCCAGGAGCGCCGTGGCCCGGGGATCCCCCTCGGGATAGAGTTGGTGGCCGAAGCCAGGCAGCGGCCGGTCGTGGCCGAGCCAGCGCCGGACCGCGGCGTCGGCGCCGTGCCGCGCCGCATCTTCAGCAAGCTGCATCACCGCTTCGCCGGCACCGCCATGGCGCGGACCGGAGAGTGTTGCCAGGCCCGCCAGCAGGCAAGCGGCGGGCGAGGCGCCGGTGGAGGCCGCGACGCGGGCCGTAAAGGTCGATGCATTCAGCTCGTGATCGGCGAGCAGCACAAGGGCGCGCCGGATCGCATCGGCGCCACCCTCATCGACCGACCAGCCCCGTGCCAATCGCCGGTGCACCGGATCCGGCCCCGCTTCGGCACCGAGGGCGCCGGCCAGCACGCCGATTGCGCGCGCGGCGTCGGCACATAGCGAGGCGGCGCTGCGTCCAAGCGAAGGCCGAGCCTGGCCGGCCAGCAAGGCAAGTTGCGCGAAGGCCGGGGCGCGGCCGGAGTGGCGTGGCGCATCCGGCAGCGGCGCTTCGAAGCGGACCGGTTCAGGCAGAGCCCAAAGCACAGCGGCGGTTTCTTCCAGCGTGGCATGGTCGGACAGCAGGGCGGCGTCCTGGCCCCGATAGATGAGGCGACCGTGCCAGACGGTCGAAATCGCCGTTGCGATCGACGGCTCGCCCCAGGCAATCGCGCTTTCGGCGATGGCCGAGGGGCTGCGTCCGCGCGCCCGGCGTGTTGCCAGCGCCGCGATGTCGTCGGCGCGATACTGGCTGCGGCGTGGATCGGCGCGGTCGGGACGCATGCCGATGCGCCCGCGGCTGACATAGGCATAGAGCGTCTGCGGCCTTACCCGCAGCCTGTCCAACGCCTCTTCCCGCGATAACCATTCCGACATTTTCGGCTCTGGTATTGATTCTATTGATCAAGATTGATGCTTGGGTTGACCAGCCTTATCTGCGATCGGGAAAAGCTTCAAGGAGACAAGGTCATGGCGAATGGGCTCGATGATGTGGTGGCGGCCGAAACCGTGCTGTCCGACGTGGATGGTCTGGGCGGCCGACTGACGATCCGTGGTCATTCGCTGGCGGAACTGGCCGGACGATGGAACTTTCCGCAGGTCGTCCGGCTGTTGCTCGACGGCTTCTTCGAGGATCTGCCTGACGATACCGAACTGGCGGCGCAACTGGGCGAGGCGCGTGTCGAGGTGTTCGAGCGGACCCTGCCTTCGCTGTCGCTGCTGGCACCACTCGAAATCTACAGTGCCATGCGCGCCGGCATGGCTCTGCTGCCAGACGGCGAAACATTGGCGGACGCGCTGCGGCTGATCGCGGCGCCCGCCGTGCTGACGCCTGCCTTGCTGCGCCTGCAGCGCGGCGAGCGGCCAGTCGCGCCGGATGGCAAGGCCGGCCATGCCGCCGACATGTTGCGCATGCTCCGGGGTTCCGCTCCGTCGCCGGCATTGGCAAAAGCGCTCGACACCTATCTGGTGACCGTCTGCGATCACGGCCTCAACGCCTCGACCTTCGCCACCCGCGTCGTTGCTTCGACATTGGCCGGCCTGACCTCGTCGGTGCTGGCCGGGCTCGGCGCGCTCAAGGGGCCGCTGCATGGCGGCGCGCCCGGCCCGGTGATCGAGATGCTCGACGCGATCGAGGCGCATGGCGATGCGGCCGGCTGGCTGCGCAACGAGATCGCGCATGGCAGGCGGATCATGGGATTCGGCCATCGCATCTACCGTGTGCGCGATCCGCGCGCCGATGTGCTGAAAGCGGTCGTGCGGCAGCTTGGCGGCGAGGGCGAGACCGGTCGCCGGCTGGCTTTCGCCGAGGAGGTCGAAAAGACGGCAATCGAGGTGTTGCGGATCGCCAAGCCGCAGCGCTCGCTGCAGACCAATGTCGAATTCTACACCGCGCTGGTGCTCGAAGCGGCGGGTTTCCCGCCACAGGCCTTCAGCAATGTCTTCGCCGCCGGTCGCGTTGCCGGCTGGATCGCGCATGCGCGCGAGCAGCAGACGACCGGACGGCTGATCCGTCCGCAATCGCGTTATGTCGGCCCGGTGCCCGATCTGGTCGCCTAGGCTCCCATCTGTTTTCGAAAGAGAAAGCCTCTCCGCTTCAAGCGGAGGGGCCTTTCTCTCATGGCGGAAATTTCATGTGATCACGCGACCGTGTTCGTGTTCTTGCCTTGGTCCGTCCTTATATGCTGCACTGCAACATGGGCCGCCGATTGCTGCTTCCTTCCGTGACGTAGGGGCAGGTTGGCGCATAAGGACGACAGGAACGCCATGACGAAGAACGGCAAGGCGGAGGAAAGCAAGAAGATCAACATCGCGCTTCAAGGCGGCGGTTCGCACGGCGCATTCTCCTGGGGCGTGCTCGACCGATTGCTTGAGGACGGCAGGCTGGAGATATCGGCGGTTTCCGGCACCAGCGCCGGCGCCATGAACGCGGTGGCGCTGGCCGACGGATTTGTGCGTGGCGGGGTCGAGGGCGCGCGCAAGAAGCTCGACGATTTCTGGCGTGCGGTGGCGGCAAAGGGCCGGTTCAGCCCGGTGCAGCGCATGCCGTGGGACGTCGCCTGGGGCAATTGGTCGATCGAGAACACGCCTGGCTATGTCTTCTTCGACACCATGTCACGGGTGTTCTCGCCCTATGTCGCCAATCCGCTCGGCCTCAATCCGCTGCGCGACGTGGTGGCGCAGGAGATCGATTTCAGCAATGTCCGTGCCTGCAAGTCGATGGAACTGTTCATCTCGGCCACCAATGTCGAGACCGGGCAGTTGCGGGTCTTTTCCGATGGCGAGATCGACCTTGACACGGTGATGGCCTCAGCCTGCCTGCCGCAGCTGTTCCGCGCCGTCGAGATCAAGGGCGTGCCCTATTGGGATGGCGGCTATGGCGGCAACCCGGCGCTCTATCCGTTCTTCAAGACGGCGGCGACCGAGGATGTGCTGCTGGTGCAGATCAATCCGGTGGTGCGCGAAGGAACGCCCAGGAGCGCCAACGAGATCCAGAACCGCATCGACGAAATCACCTTCAATGCCGGGCTGCTGCGCGAATTCCGCTCGATCGCCTTCGTCAAGGAACTGATCGCCGCCGGCCGGCTGCCGCATGGCGAGTATCGCGACATCCGGATGCACCGCATCGATGCCGACGAGGCGTTCAAGGACCTGTCGGCGTCATCGAAGGTCAATGCCGAATGGGCTTTCCTGACCTATCTGCGCGATCTCGGCCGCACCGCCGCCAGCGACTGGCTGGAAGAAAACTACGATGCCGTCGGCAAACGGCCGACGCTCGATCTCTCCGGTGAACTCGATGACGGCTTCAAGCCGGTGCGCGGCCCCGCACCCGGCCGGCGGGTCAAGGAATTTCTTGCAGCGCGCAAGAACCCCGAGGCGGAGCGCCGCCGGGCCTGAGCGGAACCCCGACACATCTCGGCTTCATCCGGCTTTCAGCGCCAGGTCGATCACCTTGACCAGGGCGGCGGCCGCCTGCCGCTGCCCCTCAGGATCGCTGATCCGCGCTTTCATGCCTTCCAGCCCATCGAGCAGCATGTCGGCAAGCAGTTGCGTCGACAGGCCCCTGGCCGCCAGATCGACGCCGTTCCTGGCCGCCTCGCCATGAATAGCGGCGGCGATATGTTCGACAAGAGCGCCGCGCCAGCAGCCGACCAGATCGCCGAGGCTCGATTTCATGTCCAGCAATTCGGCGCCATGCGGCGAAGCAACGACGGCGCTCATCATCGAGATGAAAGCTTCGTCGACGGCTCGCATCATGCGCTCGGTGAAAACACCATCGCCGGCCAGAGCCATTTTTGCCGCCGCGACCGAGCGCGACAGCACCATCATGGCGATGGCACGGAAAATGTCGGTCTTGTTCTTGAACTGAAGATAAAGCGCCGGACGGGACATGTCGGCGGCGCGGGCGATGTCGTCCATGGTGGTGCGGGTGAAGCCATAGGCCAAAAACACCTTCATTGCGCCATCCAGGATACGGACGCGTTTGGGGTCGGCGGCGGCGATGTCTTCGTTCTGATTCATGGAGCAACACTATCCTGCAAAATCTCAATTGACAAAATGACGTAATTTGTCAATCTGTTTGAAGAAAGCGACCCAAGGCTCTTCGCCCTCGGGCCGTGGACGACAACAAAGGGTATCCCCATGCGCCTCACCGTCGACGGGCAGTCATTCGACATCGACGTCGATCCGGACATGCCGCTGTTGTGGGCACTGCGCGATCTCATCGGCAAGACAGGACCGAAGTTCGGCTGCGGCATTGCCGCATGCGGCGCCTGCACCGTGCATGTCGATGGTCAGCCGGTGCGCTCCTGCTCGCTTCCGGTCGGCCAGGTCGACCGCGCTGTCACCACCATCGAAGGCATCGGCACGGCGGACAGGCCGCATCCTGTGCAGCAGGCATGGCTGGAGGAACAAGTCGCGCAATGCGGCTACTGCCAGGCCGGCCAGATCATGAGCGCGGTGGCGCTGCTTGACGAGGTCGCCGACCCGAGCGACGCCGATATCGACAACGCCATGGGTGGCAATCTCTGCCGCTGCGGCACCTATCCCAAGATCCGCTCAGCCATCCGGAAGGCTGCGGCGCTCAAGACGGCGGGGCTCTGACCATGGCCAGTGTCGGAAAGATTGCCCGCCGCACGTTTCTGATCGGCGCGGCCGCTGTCGCGGGCGGCGTTGCCGTCGGCTACTATTATTATCGCAAACCGTTTGCGAATCCGCTCGAGACCGACCTCGGCAAGGGCGAGGCGACCTTCAACCCCTATGTGAAGATCGCCGCCGACAACACCATCACCATCGTCGCGCCGCGCGCCGAGATGGGGCAAGGCATTTCGACGACGCTCGCCACCATGGTCGCCGAAGAACTCGATGTAGGTCTCGACCAGATCAAGGTCGAGCACGGCCCGGCCTCCTACGCCTATTACAACGCGGCGATCCTCGAAGAGGGTGGTCCGTTCGCCTTCTTCGACGAGAGCATGACCGCGCAGGCGGTGCGCTCAGGTCTCGGTGTGGTCGGCAAACTCCTTGCTCTCCAGGTCACCGGCGGCTCGGCTTCGACGCGCGACGGTTTCGACAAGATGCGCCAGGCGGGCGCCGCAGCCCGGCATCTGCTGATCGCGGCGGCTGCGCAGAAACTCGGCGTTGCCGCCGCCGATCTGGAAACGGCCAATGGTTCGATCCTGCACAAGGCATCGGGCAAGTCGCTGACTTATGGCGCGGTTGCGGCGGCTGCCGCAGCAATCGCGCCGCCGACGGAAGTCAAGCTCAAGGACAGAGCCGACTGGAAACTGCTGGGAAAGCCGCAGAAGCGCATCGACATGCTGGCCAAGGTCACCGGGGCGCCGATCTTCGGCATCGATGTCAGGCTGCCGGACATGCTCTACGGCACGGTCAAGATGAGCCCGCGCTTCTGGGCCAAGCCAGTCAAGGTGGATCTCGCCAAAGCCGAGAAAATGCCGGGCGTGATCAAGATCGTGCCGCTCGAGACGAATTACGGCCACGGCTTCGGCATCATCGCGCAAAATACCTGGGCGGCCTTCAAGGCGGCCGACGCCATCGACGCCCAGTGGGCGGATCCCGAATATCCGCTTAGCAGCGCCGCCATTTTGGATGTGCTGAAGCAGGCGCTCGGCACCAAGGGCTCGGCGATGCGCGACAATGGCGATGTCGATACCGCCTTCGCCGACGCGCCGCGCGAAAAGATAGTCGAGGCGGACTATGCGGTGCCCTATTTGGCGCATGCGACCATGGAGCCGATGAATGCCACGGCGCGCTTCAAGGATGGCGCCCTCGACATCTGGTGCGGCAACCAGGCGCCGACGCTGGTGCGCCAGCTCTGCGCCAATGCGGTCGGTATCGAGCAGGACAAGGTCACTGTCCACACCACCTTCATGGGCGGCGGCTTTGGCCGCCGTACCGAGATGGACTTCTCGCTTTGCGCAGCGTTGATGGCGAAGGAGACGGGCGGGCGCCCAATCAAGGTGACCTGGACGCGCGAAGAGGACATGCGTCACGACGCCTACCGGCCTGCTGCGGTCGGCAAGTTCCAGGCACGGCTTGGCGACGACGGCATGCCGGTCGCCGTCGACATGAGAATCGCCTCGCCATCGGTGATCGCCAGCACCTTGCGCAGGCTGTTTCCCTCGATATCGCCGGTCGGTCCCGACAAGTCCATTGTCGATGGTGCCTATGACCAGCCCTACACCATTGCGAACTACCGGGTGAGCGGCATCGCGGCGCCCGTCTCGATTCCGGTCGGCTTCTGGCGCTCGGTCGGCAGTTCCATCAATGGCTTCTTCCATGAAGGCTTCATGGACGAGATCGCCACCGCCGGCAAAATCGACCCGGTCGAGATGCGCAAGAAGCTGATGGCCGCCTATCCCGCGGCGGTGAAGGTGGTGGAGAAGGTCGCGGCGATGGCGAAATGGGGCGAGCCGCTGCCCGCCGGCAAGGCCAAGGGCGTGGCCTTCACGCTGTCTTTCGGCAGCTGGGTCGGCGAGATCGTCCAGGTGGCGGACACGCCGGCCGGCATCCGCATCGAGAAGGTATGGATCGCCGCCGATGTCGGCACCGCCCTCGATCCGGGCATCGTCGAGGCACAGCTGATTTCCGCCGCCATCTACGGCCTGTCGGCGGCAATGGGACAGCAGATCACCTTCGCCGACGGCATGGTCGAACAGTCGAACTTCCACGATTTCGACGCCATGCGGATCTTCCAGTGCCCGGTCTTCGAAGTCGCCATCCTGGAAAACTTCCACAAGATGGGCGGCGTCGGCGAGGTTGGCACACCGCCGGCGGCACCGGCGCTGGCCAATGCCATCTTCGCGCTTACCGGCAAGCGCATCCGCACCCTGCCGCTGTCGACAAGGGTGGCCTTCGCATGAAGAAGCTTCTCATCATGCTGACGCCTGCTGCCATCTTGTTTTCGGCGGCGCCTTCCGCAACCGCGCAGGAGAGCCAGACATCACCGAGCCCGACGGTCGGCATGGCCAAGGGTCTGTCCGAATGGGACAAGATCTATGCGGTGTTCTCACATCCGCGCTGCGCCGATTGTCATGTCGCGGACGACCGGCCGCGCTGGTCGGGTGCGCATTATGGCACCACATTTGTGCACGCCTTCAACGTCCAGCGCGGAACCGACGGATCGGGCTTCGGCAATCCGGGCCTGCGCTGCACAACCTGCCATTTCTCCAGTAATTCCAAGGCATTGCACGGACCACCCGGCGCCGAGGGCTGGCATTTGGCGCCGACCGAGATGGCCTGGTTCGGGAAATCCTCGGCCGAAGTCTGCGCCCAGATCAAGGATCCGGCGCGCAATGGCGACCGCAAATTGGCCGATATCGCGCTGCATGTCCGCTACGATAAACTTGTCGCCTGGGGCTGGGCGCCGGGCTCGGATCGAGAGCCGGCTCCGGGCTCGGCCGAAGCGACCTATCAAGCAATCGAAAACTGGATGGCGGCGGGTTCACCTTGCCCGATGCCGTAATGGTCTTGCAACTTTAAGGCTATATTGCAGTGCAACTTTGATGTAGAAGCGCGCTCGCCTATCACGGCAATTTGAACACGGTCAGGCGCGCACCCATATCGGCGACGCGCCCGCGTCATGAAGGCGCGGTGCTGGCTGAACCCGCAGTGGAAAAATGACGATGCCTAGAATCAGGTTTCACAAGCTTGCAGCCATTGTTGTGCTCATCGGTTTCGCGGCGTGGATGGCGACAGGCGAATTCTCATCGGTCGGCAGCGTGGCGGCCAACAAGGCCAAGGCGGCCGAAGTCGAACAGGGCAAGGCGCCGGACGCTGGCAAGCCGAAGACCGCGGAAGCCGAACCGAAGGCGCCGCTGCGCACCGTTGCCGTCGTGACGCCACCACGAAAGACCTACGCGCGCGCCATCCGCATTTCCGGCCTGACCGAGGCCGACAAGCGCGCGGTTCTGGCAACCCGCGTCGCCGGCGTCATCGACAAGCTGCCGGTCAAGCAAGGCGATCATGTCAAGACAGGCGACCTGGTGCTGATGCTGGCGGCGGAAGGAAAGATCTCGAGCGTCGACAACGCCAAGCAGTTGCTGACGCAGCGAAAGGCCGAGCTCGATGCCGCGGAACGGCTCGCCAGGACCGGCAATCTGCCCAAGCTGCAGCTCGACACCGCCCGCTCCAACCTGACCCAGGCGACATCCCAGCTGGATACAGCGCAGGCCGAGCTCGACCGCAACGAGGTCAAGGCACCGTTCGATGGCGTCATCGACCGGGTGCCGGTGGAGCTTGGCAGCTCGGTCATGCAGGGCGGCGAGGTGGCCACCATCCTCAAGCTCGATCCGGTGATCGCCCGCGGCGAGATCAGCGAGCGCGACCTCGGCTATCTCAAGATCGGCGACAAGGCCAGCGTCCGGCTGGTCAGCGGCCAGACCGTCGAAGGCACCGTGCGCTACATCAGCCGCGACGCGTCGTCGGCGACCCGCACCTTCCGCGTCGAGGTCGCCATCCCCAATGCCGATGGCTCGGTGCCGGCCGGCATGACGGCGGAAATCCAGCTCAGCGCGCTGCCGACCGACGCGGTCCTGCTGCCGCGCTCGGTGGTGACGCTCGGCGACAAGGGCGATCTGGGCATCCGCGCCGTCGACAAGGACAACAAGGTTGCTTTCTTCCCGATCGACCTGGTCGACGACACCCCGACCGGCCTCGTGCTTGGCGGCATCCCGGCCGATGCGCGCATCATCGTCGCCGGCCAGGAACTGGTGAAGGAAGGCGATGAGGTCAAGCCGGTCGAGGCCGACCAGGCGACCATCAACAAGCTGATCGGCGAAGCCACCGCCGGGACGCAGTAGCGCAGCGACGCCGGCGCTGGGCCGTGCCCGGCGACGTCGGTCGTTCGCCACTCCCGAAAGCAACAGGCATAAGTCATGGATATCGTCAGACTCGCAATCAACAATGCCCGCCTGACCATCTCGGTCCTGGTCTTCCTGCTGATTGCAGGCTGGGTCGCCTATCAGTCGACGCCGAAGGAAGCGGAACCCGACGTTCCGATTCCGATGATGTATGTCAGCCTGATCTATCAAGGCATCTCGCCGGAGGATTCCGAGCGCCTTCTGCTGCGGCCGATGGAAAGCAAGCTGAAAAGCCTGAAGGGCCTCAAGGAAATGCGCTCTGCCGCCTTCCAGGGCGGCGGCTATGTGCTGGTCGAGTTCCAGCCGCAGACCAATCTCGCGACGGCGCTGCAGGATACACGCTCCAAGGTGCAGGACGGCAAGGCCGATCTGCCGCAAGCGGCCGAGGAACCTGTCGTCACCGAGGTCAACATTTCCGAATTCCCGGTGCTTGTCGTCACACTGTCGGGCGAATTGCCCGAACGCGTGCTGGCCGCCGCGGCGCGCGAACTGCGTGACCGCATCGAGGAAGTGCCCGGCGTTCTGGAAGGCTCGCTGCAGGGCTCCCGCGACGATCTCGTCGAGGTCGTCATCGATCCGATGAAACTGTCATCCTACGGGCTGCAGCTCGACCAGCTGATCGGCGCCGTCGGCGCTTCCAACAGCCTGGTCGCCGCCGGCAATATCGAAGGCTCGCAAGGCAAATACGCCGTCAAGGTGCCGTCGCTGATCGAGACGCCGGAGGATGTGGCGGCGCTGCCGGTGGTCGCCGGCCCCAATGCCGTGGTGCAGGCCAAGGATATCGCGACAATCCGCTCGACCTTCGCCGATGCCACGACGATCACGCGCCTCAACGGCAAGCCGGCCATCGCCATCGAGGTCAAGAAGCGCATCGGCGCCAATCTGATCGACACGCTCACCAAGGTGAGGGCGGTGTCCGATGCCTTCGTCAAGACCATGCCCGAGGGGATGCACGTCACCTACACGCAGGACAAGTCGGTCTTCGTCAACCAGCTGCTGGGCGACTTGCAGAACCACGTGATGATCGCCGTCATCCTGGTGTTCATCGTCATCCTCTACGCGCTGTCCGGCCGTGCGTCGCTGCTCATCGGCCTCGCCATCCCGTCGTCCTTCCTGATCGGCATCCTGCTCCTGGCGATGATGGGCTACACGATCAACATGATCGTGCTGTTCAGCCTTATCCTGGCGGTCGGCATGCTGGTCGACGACGCCATCATCGTCACCGAATTTGCCGAACGGCGGATGAGCGAAGGCATGCCGAAGCAGGAAGCCTTCGCGCTTGCCGCCAAGCGCATGGCTGGTCCGGTCATCGCGGCGACGATGACGCGCATCGCCGCCTTCTCGCCGCTGCTGTTCTGGCCGGGCATCATCGGCGACTTCATGAAGTACATGCCGATCACGCTGATCGTCACGCTGTCGGCCTCGATGCTCTATGCGCTGGTCTTCGCGCCGACGCTGGGCGCTATCTTCGCCAAGGCGCCGGAACATCACGCCGACGACAATCGCGACGGCTGGTACATGGCGGTCGTCAAGCAGGCGGTGCGCTTCCCCATCACAGTGCTGGTGCTTACAGTGGTCTTGCTGGCCGGCATCTTCGTTGGCTATTCGAAGTACGGCGCCGGCGTCGAATTCTTCCCGAGCGTCGAACCCGACTACGGCCTGCTTTATGTGCATGCCCGCGGCAACCTCTCGCTGGCCGAAATGGATACCGCGACCAAGATCGCCGAAAACCGGCTGCTCGGCTGGCCGGGCGTGAAGTCGGTCTATACCCGCGTCGGCAAGACGCAGGGCGGCGGCCAGGATGTGCCCGAGGACGTCGTCGGCGTCATCCAGTACGAATTCATCGACTGGCGCGAACGCAAATCGGCGAACGATATCCTGAACGATCTGCGCGGCGTCATGGCCGGCATACCAGGCGTCGATGTCGAGGTTCGCGTGCCGGAAGCCGGCCCGCCGACCGGCAAGCCGATCCAGATCAGGCTTTCGGCAGTCGACCCCAAGGGATTGGACGAGAAGGCGCGCGCCGTCGCGGCGCGTATCGCCAATGTGCCGGGCGTCATCGACGTTTCCGATGGCCTGCCGCCGCCCGGCGTCGACTGGGCTCTCGAGGTCGACCGCGCCAAGGCCGCGCAATACGGCATCAGCCCGACTTCCGTCGGCACCGTGGTGCAGCTGGTGACGAACGGACTGAAGCTATCCGAATACCGGCCCGCTGGCGCCGATGACGCCGTCGACATCCGCCTGCGTCTTCCGGAAGACCGGCGCACGCTGTCGACGCTGGACGAGCTCAGGGTGCAGACCTCGCAAGGGTCGGTGCCGATCTCGAACTTCGTCGTGCGCAAACCCGAGCCGACGGTCGGCATCCTCAACCGCATCGACGGCGCCCGCACCGTTGTGGTGCAGGCCAACGTCGCCGCCGGCAAGCAGGTCGCCGCCGTGCAGCAGGAGGTTACCCAGGCCGTCGCCGACATGAATCTCGGCAGTGGCATCCGCTGGAAGCTGGCCGGCTCGAACGAGGACAGCGCGGAAGCCAGCGCCTTCCTGGGCAAGGCCTTCGGTGCGGCGATCTTCCTGATCTTCCTGGTGCTGCTGGCGCAATTCAACAAGTTCACCAGCGTCTGGCTGGTGCTGTCCTGCGTGGTCATGGCGACGATCGGCGTGTTCCTCGGGCTGCTGATCACCGGCGAGACGTTCGGCATCGTCATGTCGGGCATCGGCGTCATCGCGCTGGCCGGCGTGGTGGTGAACAACAACATCGTGCTGATCGACACCTATGACCGGCTGCGTGAAGAAGGCTGGGACAAGATGGATGCGGTGCTGCAGACCTGCCGCGAACGTGCACGGCCGGTGGTGCTGACGGCGGTGTCGGCCATTCTCGGCGTGCTGCCGATCGCCTTCGGCCTTGGGCTGGAGATCTTCCATCACGAGACGACGATCAACGCGCCGTCGACGCAATGGTGGATTTCGCTGTCCTCGGCGATCGTCTTCGGCCTGTCCTTCGCGACGGTGCTGACACTGGTGGTGACGCCGTCGATGCTGATGGTGTTCACCCGCGCCAAGGTCAAGCCTGGTGCACGGCGCGGCTTGATCAGCCGGCTGTTCCGGCGGGGCAAGGGCGAGGTATCGTCAGACGCGCCGACGGTGGACGACGGCGCGGAACCCCCGACCGCCTTTCCAAAAGCCGCAGAGTAGGCAGGCTTCCCAATCTGAACGGCAAAGGCCGCCCGGAACAACCGGGCGGCCTTTTGCATTGTTCCCCTGTGGGGGATGCGAAGACATCGTTCTCGAGTGAACTCAATGCGGGGAATTTCCCATGCCGATCAGCACCCTTGTCATCGTCGTCCTGATCCTTGTCCTGATCGGCGCAGTGCCGGCATGGCCGCATTCACGCTCCTGGGGTTACGGACCCTCTGGCATCGTCGGTGTGGTGCTGGTGGTGGTTCTGCTGCTGCTGCTGATGGGGCGGCTCTGAGCCGCCTTTGCTATCCGTGAGCAGGCTTTCGGTGTGAAGAGGCCCGCCGGCTCAATTCAGGCGGCTTTCGTGGCCTTCACGGTGGCGATGCCGATGTCCTCGAGGGCTTGGGCGACGGCCTGATCGAGCGGCGTGTGCGGGATTTCGCCGATGATGCCCTCCAGCCGCGTCGAGGCCAGACGGTGCGGCTCGAAGCGCAGATAGGACATCGAGACGATCTCGCGCCACATCGCCACGAACGGGCCGCCGGCGCGCAGCACCCACCAGGGCATCGAGGTCATCTTGAGCGGTCGGCCAAGCGCCTTCTCCGCAGCGGCCTTGATCTCAACATCGGTGACCGCATGGCCTGGAAAGTTCAGCGCCTCATAGGAGCCGAGCTTGTCGAGATTCTTGGCCAGTGCGACGAAGCCTGCGGCGAAGTCCGGCAGATACGCCCATTCATGCACGAGGTCGGCCGGACCGGGCGCGGTGTAGATGCCCTTGCTGATCTTGGCGGCGACGACCAGGTCGAACCAGGAGCCGCTGCCGGTGCCGCCGAAGAAGTCGCCGGCCCGCAAGACAATGCTGCGGACATGGCCGGCGTCGGCTTCGCGGCGGAACAGCTCCTCCATGGCGCAGCGGATGCGGCCCTTCTCGGTCGTCGGATGGAACGGCGTGTCTTCCGTGATCACCGCCGGCATGGGCGAGCCGTAATTGTAGACGGTGCCGGGGAACAGATGCAGCGCGTTGTTGGCATGGCAGGCGGCCATGACGTTCTCGGCCATCGGCAGGCATTTGCCCCAATCGGTGTAGATCGGGTTGAGGCCGTTGAAGATGATATCGACGCCTTCGGTGGCGCGGATCAGCGATTGACGGTCCAGCGCATCGCCGGCAACCGCCGTGGCGCCTTCGAGTTCGGCCGGCACCTTGCCGGTGCGGGTGACGGCGCGGACGTCGAAGCCGGCGTCGATGAAGGCCTTGGCAACCACGCGGCCGAGCCGGCCATTGGCGCCGAGGATTGCGATCTTGGTCATTTTGTCGTCTCCATGCGTTTAGGTCCGCTGACGTGATGCCTGCTCCAGCGATGCGCGGCGGGGCCCATCCCTTGTCTGGCGCAGTGAGTTTCCGGTGCAGGGGTTGGTTCAAGCCACCGCGGTCGGATGGCTGTCATCCAGGTTCAAATCGGCGATCGCCTGGCGGATGGCGTCGACGGGATCGGTGGCAGGCAGCTTGCCGACGGTCCGCTCCAGCCTGTCGCCGTTGAGTGAGTGCGGCGTGCGCCAGAGATAGGACATCTTGACGACTTCCCGCATCAACGGGCTGAACAGGGCGGCAGCACGCAGCGCGATCCATGGCACGCGTTTCGACGCCAGTTTGCGACCGCTGGCAGCTTCCGCCGCCGCTTTCATCTGGTGGCCGGTCAGCGTATGGCCGGCGAAATGGAAACGCTCGAAAGGGCCGAGGCTCTCGCGCTTTTCGGCCAGTGCGACGAAGGCCTTCCCGAGATCCGGCAGATAGGCAAAGGCGTGCGGGATATCCATCGGCCCACCCCACGTAAAGACGTTCTTGCGCAATTTCGACAGGATGATCAGGTCGAGCCAGCTTTCCGGCCGCGCGCCGCCATAGAAGTCGCCGGCTCTGAGCACGATGGTCTGGACGCCGCGCTCCTGCGCCTTCCTGCGGAACAGATCCTCCATCCCGATACGGATCTCGGCCTTCTCCGTTGATGGGACTTCAGGCGCGGTTTCCGCCGTGCCAACACCGAGGCCGTAGCCGAAATTGTAGACGTTTCCGGGCAGCATGTGGGTGGCCCCGCTTGCCTCGGCCGCCGCGATGACGTTCTCAGCCATCGGCAAGACCTTCTCGGCCCATTCCGTGTAAAGCGGGTTCAACGCGTTGAGAATCACGTCGGCGCCCTTGCAGGCTTCAATCAGGGCCGCGCGGTCGGTGGCGTCACCCTGGACGACCTCCACGCCCGGCGCCAGCGATGCCGCCTTGGCGTTGCGTGCCAGCCCCTTCACACGCCATCCGGCGGCGACGAATTCTCGCGCCGCGGCCTCGCCGACCCTGCCTGCCGCACCCAGAACAACAATTGTCCGCATCTGTCTTCTCCTGTTTTCCTGTCTCCGATGAGAGAAAGATGGTCTATTTGCCGTTGAATTTAAATTCGCTAGAATTGGAGAATCGATATTCAATTTTGAATGGATTGCATGTCCGATCTCGACTGGAATCTGATCAAGAGCTTCGTCACCGTGGCGGAAACCGGCAGCCTGTCGGCCGCCGCGCGAAAGCTGGCCGCAAGCCAACCGACGCTTGGCCGCCACATCGGTGAACTGGAACAGGTGCTGGGCGTGACGCTGTTCCGGCGCGGGCGGCGCGGCTACGCGCTGACGGAAGCCGGCGCTACGCTGTTCGAGCGCGGCAAGGCGGTCAGCGAGCAGGCGAGCGCGTTTTCACGCCTGGCGCTGGGTTCGGTCGAGGCAATCGAAGGCACGGTGCGCATCGCCGCCAGCGAAGTGGTGGCGGCCTATGTGCTGCCCGAGATGACCGCACGGCTCGGCATCGAGGAACCCGGCATCGAGGTCGAGATCGTTGCCTCTAACCAGGTCGAGAACCTGCTGCGCCGGGACGCCGACATCGCCATCCGCATGGTCAAGCCGTCGCAGAACGAACTGGTGGCGCGCAAGGTCTGTGACATCCCGCTCTGCGCCTGTGCGGCCATTTCCTATCTCGACCGGCGCGGCCGCCCGCTCGGGCCGGCCGACCTTACCGATCATCCCTTGATCGGCTTCGACCGCAGCGAGGAGATGATCCGGGGCTTTACGCAATTCGGCCTCCCCGTCACCCGAAGCAGTTTCCGCTTCAGGGCCGACAACCAGATGGTCCTGTGGGAGGCGGTGCGGACGGGAAACGGCATTGGCCTCGGTCAGGAGCCGCTGGCCGATCGCGACCCGCTGGTGGAGAAGGTGCTGCCCGGCCTGCCGCTGCCAAGCCTGCCGGTATGGCTGGCCATGCATCGCGATGTGCGCAGCAGCGTGCGCATCCGCCGCGTGGCGGATTTTCTCCACGAGGAGTTGAAGCGCTATTCGGCGGGCGCTGGGGCGAATTCGGCGCGGTGAGCGAGGCCCGCCATCAGCAGGACGACGATCAGCAGCACCGACATGGCGATGAAGATCGGTCCGAAGCTGGAATGCTCGGCGACGAAGCCGATCGCCGACGGCGCCACCAGAATGCCGGAATAGCCCATGGTGGTGACGACGCTCATGCCGGTGCCCGATGACATGCCTTCCTGGTTGCCGCCGGCCGAAAAGATGATCGGCACCATGTTGGCGATGCCGAAGCCGCACAGCGCAAAGGCCGCGATGGCGAGCCAGGGCGAGGGCGACAGGCCGGCGACCAGCATGCCCGCGGCGGCGACGACCGCCGAGCCGCGCAGCGTCGTCACCGCGCCGAAGCGGTTGCGCACGCCATCACCGAAGAAGCGCATGATCGCCATGACGCCGGAAAAGGCGGCATAGGCAAGACCGGCGACGGCAAGGTCGGCGCCGAGTTCTTGTCGCAGATACAGCGCCGCCCAATCGAGCACCGCGCCCTCGGAGATCATCGTCAGCAGAGCCATCAGGCCGATCAGGTATACCAGCGGGTTTGCCGGCAGCGTGAACTTGTGATGGCCGGCCGCCTGTGGCCTGTCCTCGGCGACGAGATAACCGACCGCCATCGCGATCGCCGCGAAGGCAAGCACGGTCACGGCCGCGGCATGGGCGAGGTGGCCATAGTGCTGGATGGCAAAGCCGCCGAGGCCGCCGCCGGCGAAACCACCGAGGCTCCAGAAGCCGTGCGAGGAGGACATGATGGCGCGGGACATCTTTCGCTCCACCACCACCGCATTGGCGTTCATGGCGACATCCATGCCGCCGATCGAGCCGCCGAAAATGAACATGGCTATGGCCGCCAGCGGCACGTTGGGCGCCAGCGCCACGACCAGCAGGCCGAGGCTGCCGCAAAGACCGAACCAGCGCAGAACGGTGCGCGAGCCATGTTTCGAGATCAGGTGGCCGCACCAGGTCATGGCGGCGACCGCGCCGGCGCCGAACAAAAGGATCAGCAGGCCAAGCGTGAATTTCGAAATGTCGAGCCGGGTCAGGAACACCGGAATCTGCGGCGCCCAGCTGCCGGTCAGGAAGCCATTGGCGAGGAAAATGGCCGCCACGGCCCATCGCCCGCGAATGGCAGTCTGCATGGCGTTCGACGCATTCATAGGCGAATCCGGTCAGAAAATGGCTTTGCGCGGCAAATTAGATCGATTCAATTTTCAGTCAAGCACCGGGTTGGAGGAAGCGTTTGGACCAAAGGCCGAAATGGAACCGACATCGTTCTTGGCGAACTTCCGCACGTCGGAGATTAGCGAAAAACGCCTCTCCCTTCGCAGATACCTTAGCCGGAGGCCGCTCGCCGCCTTCAGTGATCTTTCGGCCGCCTGGCCTCGAATTCAGCCTTCTTGGCGTCCGATGCTTCGGTCTGGTTAAGAGCCTGCCATTCGGCATAGGGCATGCCGTAGACGATCTCGCGCGACTGATCCTTGGAGAGGTCGACGCCCCCCGCATCGGCCGCCTCGCGATACCAGTTCGACAGGCAGTTGCGACAGAAGCCGGCGAGATTCATCAGGTCGATGTTCTGGACGTCGCTGCGTTCCCTGAGGTGCTCGACCAGCCGGCGAAAGGCGGCGGCTTCGAAATCCCGCTTCTGCTCGTCGCTGAGTTCGGTCATCGGAACCTCCGTCATAACGGCCCGGTGCGCGAGCCGAATATCTTTACCGCATGTATATCGGGACGGCGGTCTATCGCGTCAACGATCGGCGCCAGGCGCTCGGCCCAGGCAAGCGCGCCTTTCTGGTCCGCTATCAGGTCCTGGCGGATTTCGATCAGCGCGTGCGCATAGCCGTTGACGATGGCATGCCTGAACATGGTGTCGCCACGCAGCGCGCCGTCATAGGGCTCATTGTCGCCGACGATCAGGTTCTTGTCCTGCGCCAGCATATCGATCAGCGGCCGCGCCACCCGGTCGTCCCGATCCCATAGGATGCCGACATGCCAGGGCCGTTGCCTGCCCTGCATCACCGGCGTGAAGGAATGCACCGAGAAGATGAAGGGCGCCCGGCCGGAAGCCTGCGCGACCGAGGCGATCACCGCGCCGACGGCGTCGTGGTAGGGCCGGTAGAAGCGGTCGAGCCGCCTCTCGCGCTCTTGCGGCGCGATGGGATAGTTTCCCGGCACCACCGTGCCGTCATAGAGCTGGCGGATGAGCGTCGGATCGTCCTCGCCGCGATTGGGATCGATCAAGAGCCGCGAAAAATTGGCGATGACCGCCGGCACGTCGAGCAGGCCGGCGAGCTCGCGCGTCACCGCTTCGACGCCAATGTCATAGGCGATGTGCCGATCGAATTCCGCCGCGGGCAGACCGAGGCTGCCATACTCGTCGGGCAGGTCGCGGCGGGCATGATCGGCCAGAAGAACGATGCCTCGCTTGCGGTCGCCCTCGACAACGTCGAAAGGCGCGAAAACTGTGGATCGGGTCATTGGCGGGAAATGGTCTGTTCGCTGGCTTCCGGGGAGGGTGCTATCGTCATTCCACGAAGACGACGCGTGCGCAATGCCGTTGTTTGGCCAAGGTTTATCGGGAAATCTGGCAAAGGGCGACGGATAGCGCGCCGGGAGCCTTCCTAAATCGATTGGAATTGATCAAAACGGCGCGTTGACATGCGCCCGGACTTTTCCGAAAAGGGGCGCAGAGAGATGCTGATGTGGTTCTTGAGGGGTTTTCGGATGGGTTCCGCCGGCAGGCAGCGCATGCGCTCTGCCTTTGCCATGCCGCTCCTGACCGTGGCCGTTGGCTTGTCGGCGATGGTCATGGCCTCGCCGGCGCGCGCCGATTTCCGCGTCTGCAACGCCACGCAGAACCTGGTCGGCGTCGGCATCGGCTATCGTGCCAAGGCCGGCTGGATCACCGAAGGCTGGTGGCACATTGAAGGATCGAGCTGCAAGACGTTGATCGAAGGGCCGCTGTCATCAAGGTTTTACTATCTTTATGCAGAAGACGCCGAGCGCGGTGGACGCTGGGACGGCCCGATCAACATGTGCGTGGCTGAAAAAGAGTTCAAGATCGCCGGCGTAAACGACTGCGTCGCCCGGGGCTTCCAGCGCGCCGGATTCCAGGAATATGACACGGGCGAACAGGCAAGCTGGATGGTCCAGCTGACCGATGAACCCGCAACGGGAGGCGCACCAGCCGCCCCGGGAACCAATAGTCAATGAGACGCAGCCGCAAGGTCAAGATCCTAGCCACAATCGGTCCGGCATCCTCCTCCGAGGAGATGCTGCAGAAATTGTTCGAAGCGGGCGCCGACGTGTTCCGCATCAATATGAGCCATACCGACCACGAACTGATGCGCACGCTGGTCGGCCGCATCCGCGCCGTCGAGGAAAAGGTCGGCCGGCCGATCGGCATCCTCGCCGACCTGCAAGGGCCCAAGCTGCGCGTCGGCAAGTTCGCCAATGGCAAGGAAGTGCTGACGCCAGGCCAGACCTTCACGCTCGACGACAATCCCGAGCCCGGCACCTCAACCAGGGTCTATCTGCCGCATCCGGAGATCCTGAGCTCGGTCGAGCCCGGTCACCGTCTTTTGATCGACGACGGCAAGCTCGAGCTGAAAGCGGTGAAGAGCGATGGCAAGTCGATCGCCTGCACGGTCGTCGCCGGCACCACGATTTCCGACAAGAAGGGCGTCAGCCTGCCCGATACCGACCTGCCGGTCGGCGCGCTGACCGAGAAGGACCGCAAGGATCTCGACGCGGTGCTCGCCACGGGCGTCGATTGGATCGCGCTGTCCTTCGTGCAGCGGCCCGAGGATCTGGCCGAAGCGCGCAAGATCGCGCGCGGCCGCGCGCTGATCATGGCCAAGATCGAAAAGCCGCAGGCCGTCGCCCGGCTGGCCGAGATCATCGAACTGTCCGACGCGCTGATGGTCGCGCGCGGCGATCTCGGCGTCGAGATGCCGCTGGAAGCCGTTCCCGGCATCCAGAAGCAGATCACGCGCGCCGCGCGCCGCGCCGGCAAGCCGGTGGTGGTCGCCACGCAGATGCTGGAATCGATGATCACCGCACCGGTACCGACCCGCGCCGAAGTCTCCGACGTTTCGACCGCCGTGTTCGAGGGCGCCGACGCCATCATGCTGTCGGCGGAATCGGCGGCGGGTGCCTATCCCGTCGAAGCCGTGGCGATGATGAACCGCATCGCCACCAAGGTCGAAACGGACCCGACTTATGCCGGCATCATCAACGCCCAGCGCTCCGAGCCGGAAGCGACCGGCGCCGACGCCATCTCTCTGGCTGCCCGCGAGATCGCCGAGACGCTGAAACTGTCGGCGATCATCACTTACACGGCATCCGGCACCACCGGGCTGCGCGCCGCGCGCGAACGGCCACAAGTGCCGATCATCGCACTGTCGCCGATCCTCAACACCGCGCGGCGGCTGTCGCTTCTGTGGGGCACGCACTGCGTCGTCTCGCCCGATGCCACCGATCTCGACGACATGGTCAACCGCGCCTGCCGCATTGCGCTGGAAGAAGAGTTCGGCAAGCCGGGCGACCGCGTCATCATCACCGCTGGCGTGCCGCTGAGGACGCCCGGCTCGACCAACATGCTGCGCATCGCCTATGTCGGCTCGGAAGCGCAGGGCGGCCGCGGCAGCTGATTTCGTGACTGAAGCGTGTCGCGCGGTTTCGTGCGGCTCGCCGTGGCTGGGATACAGCAAAGGCGCGGGACAATGATCTCCGCCTTCATCTAGCTTCCAGCCGTTGCGATCCCAAGCGCTTTTGCGGCAGCCTCCGCGTGGTCCATGCGCTGGAGAAACCGACGCGCACGGAGACCTGCGTCATACAGATACTGATCCGGGCCCAGCATCTTTCGCCGGTTCAATTCTGTTGTGTCGAGCAGGTCGAAATCGACCTTCTCGATCGTGCAGTGCCAACCGGTCCTGTGGGAGGACCAGCCCCTGCGATGGTGCTCCAGGAGGCGCTCGCGGCTGGAGTAGCCGTGGTAATCGAATGCGATGATGCCGTTCGTCACATAAATATGGTTTCCCGAAAAGCCCTCGGCCGAGATGATCCGCTCGGCATGAAATCCTGCAAGCGGGGGATGCTCGAGGAAAGTGCCTGCAAGAATGTGGCACGCGCCGTAGCCGAAGAAGATGCGATCCGGCAGCGCCCATCGCCTTTCCGGGTTTTTCTTGATGCCGTGCTTGAGGACATACATCTCAGGTCGGTGCGAGTTCGGCCCGGGGCTCCTTGATGTCGGCGCACTTGCCCACACCATAGGCATCGCCGGCAATTCGTGCCTCGACCGTTCTGGCCATCGCTTCCAGATCGATATCCTTGCCGGCTACCTTCTCGATCGCGCCGACGACGAGGTCCGAGGCGATCCAGTCCGGCTTGTGGCCGAGATTGTGCACCCAGACGAGTTCGGCGCCCGGGATATCGCGCGCCAGGCCGACGGAGTGGATATGGGCATAGACGACCTTGTCGCGGTCGCCCGAAATGACCACGGTCGGCGCGCTGATCGCTTTGTAGTGCGGTGCGGCGCCAAGCGTATAGCGATAGAGGCCGGCGACGTCGGTGGCGTTGGCGCGAAAGGCCGACGGCCGCAACACCAGCGGGATCGCGGCCGTGCCGAGATAGTCGTCCGGCACCTTGTTGGGCGAGAATACGCAGGTCGTTGCATCGGCCATCTGAAACGTGCCGGCCGGATAGGTGAGTGTTTCGGAGAAGAGCCGGCCGATCACCGACACGGTGGTCAGGTCGTAATACCAGGATGTCGCGCCGCCCGGCCAGGGATGGGTCGCCGGCGCCAGGAAGACGAGGCCGAGCGTCCTGTCGGCATGCTCGCGGCCGAAAGCCGCCGTCACCACGCCGCCGAAGGAATGGCCGACGATGATTGCCTTCCTGATGCCAAGGCGGTCCATCAGGGCAGCGAGGGTATTGGCCTGCGCCGACGGATCCTCATTGTTGCCGGGCCCGCGTCCCGACCAGCCGTGACCCGGCCGGTCGAAGAACAGCATTTCGGCGCGTCCCGCCAGCAGCGGCCTGAGCGGCAGCATCTGATCCCCGAGATTGGCGCTGGCGCCATGGATGAAGACGATCGGCGGCAACTCCGCATTGGCGGGGGCGGGAATGTGGACATAGTGGATGCGGGCGCCGCCTATATCAGCGAATTCGCCAATGGCCGGATCACGGCGTTCGATCAGCCATGAGCCGACGCGGGTAACGCCGATCAGGACAAAGACGAGTGCAAAGAAGAAGGCGAACGCGGCGTAGATCAGGTTCATGCGGGGATATACGGGGGGGGGGTGGGATAAGTTTGG
>NZ_VFTA01000013.1:0-162627 GCF_007003935.1 Mesorhizobium sp. WSM4310 | reverse complement strand
CCCCGGCCAGAGGGGGGCGCCGTAGGGCACCATCCCTACAGAACTCACCCACCCCATCGCGAACCGGACCCACCCCATGAGCACGTCAGCGATCACCCCCGTCCCCTTCGGCCGCCGCCTGAAACGCTTCATGGCCGACCGGCCGCTCGTGCCGCTGATCATCCTGCTGGTCATCCTGGTGGTGATCCTGCAGATCCTGCGCCCCGGCATCGTCAACGAGCGCTGGATCGCCAACACGATAAAGTTCGCCATTCCGCTGGCCATCCTCGCCGGCTGCCAGACCATGACCATGCTGACCGGCGGCATAGACCTGTCGGTCGGCACGGTGGCGACGGTGAGCGCATTCATCATGGCCACGCAGATCGTCAACCAGGACCCGGTTATCGCCTTCCTGCTGGCGATGATGCCGGCGGTGTTGATCGGCCTTATCAACGGCATCGGCGTCGGCGTCTTCCGCGTCCACCCGCTGATCATGACGCTGGGCACCAGCCTGATCGGCACCGGCTGCCTGCAGGTCTACCAGCGCACGGTGATCGCGTCGGGCGCGAAAATCCCCGACTTCCTCGCCTGGCTCGGCACCGGCGTGACATGGGGCTTCCCCAACGCGCTGCTGCTGTTCATACCGCTGGCCGCGCTCATCCTCTTCACACTGGCCCGCACCGGCTTCGGCCGCCTGCTCTACGCCGTCGGCGACAATGAGCGCGCGACGCGCCTGTCGGGCGTGCAATACTGGCAGGTCATCACGGCGCTCTACGTCACCTCGAGCCTGCTCGCCGGCATCACCGGCCTGCTCTATATCGGCCTGATCAAGGCCCCATCGCTCTCGCTCGCCGAACCCCTGGTCCTGCCCTCGGTGGCGGCGGCCGTCATCGGCGGCACCTCCATCTTCGGCGGCCGCGGCGGCTACACCGGCACCATCATCGGCGCGCTCATCCTGACCGTGCTGACGACGCTGCTGACAATCCTGCAGATGCCGGAGGGGGCAAGGCGCATCCTGTTCGGACTGATCGTGCTGTTCGTGACGGCGGCTTATTTAAGGATCGTGGAGGAGCGGTAGCGGAACCATGTGGCAGAGCTTCTGACCAAAGTCGACTATCGCCGCCCGAACTCTGGAGGGCTGCTTTGCGCCTCATGTCGGCCACCGAGGCGGCCCTTACCGCACCCCGAAAGCCGACGTTTTGGCTGACTATGCTGAGGGTCGCACACGCGCATTCGATGCCGAAGGGAGGCACATGTCTTGGAAAAAGCATGTGCAGCCGGCTAGGCTCCGGCGTACGGACAGCGGAGGATCAAGATTCCTAAGCCCACCTTCCTTGAGATTGCGCGGCGGGCCGGTGTTGGCACGGCCACGGTCGAGCGTGTCCTGAACGGCAGGGGCGGAGTGCGGCCGCAGACCGTCGAGAAGGTGGTGGCGGCGGCGCGTTCGCTCGATTATCCGCGCCGGCTGCCGGAGGCGCATCGCGGCGTCATTCGCATCGAGGTGATACTGGTCAGGCCGGACGCGACCTTCTTCGCCCGTCTTTCCGATGCCTTCGAGCGCATCGCCGCGACGCTCGATCGCTCGATCGCCGTGCACCGTACCTTTCTCGACGAGGCGAAGCCGGCGGCGATCGCCAAACGCATCCTGGAACCCGATCTGCGCCGCGCGGCGCTCGTTCTCGCAGTGCCCGACCATCCGCTGGTCAGCGACGCCTTGCGGAAACTCGAGGCGGAGAACATCCCGACGGTGCAGATCGTCACCCAGATCTCCCGTACCAAGAGCACCTATGTCGGCATCGATAATTACGCCGCTGGCCGCATGGCCGGGCTGCTCATGGCCAAGATGCAGCGGCGGCCGGGCAAGGTGATCGCGATCTGCCATAGTCAGATCTACCGCGTGCACCGCGACCGCGTGCATGGCTTCTTCGATTATCTGATCGAAGAGGGCAGCGACTTCGATCCAGTCGCGGCCCTTTTCGGCTTTGACGATGGCGATCGTAATGCCGAGCAGTTGCACGAGGCGTTGAAGCGCTGGCCCGACCTTGCCGGCCTCTACAACGCCGGCGGCGCCAACACCGCGCTGAACAAGGTGCTGCGCAAGCACGGCAGAGGCCGCGATATCTTCTTCGTCGGCCATGAACTCACCGAGCGCAGCACCAAGGCCTTGCGCGAGGGCACGATGGATGTCGTGCTCGACCAGGCGCCAGAAGCGCAGGCGCGCCGCGCCATTGACCTGGTGCTCGCCGCGCTCAACCTGCATGACTTGCCCGTCGAAAACCCGCCGATCCGCTTCATCACCTTCACGGCCGAAAACGTCTGATCTGATTTGATCAAGGAATAAGCGGCGACAGCGAGCACGCGGTGCTATCCCTTGCGAAACGGGAGGATGACCAGTGGCAAGGCGGCTGACGACATACGACCTGCAGAGCGCCAAAGGCAGCCGTAAATGGCTGCAGCTCCATGTCGACACGCCGGCCGAGGCCGCTGCCGCAGCGGCATGCGATATCGTCATCCTCTCCTGTGAGCCCGATCACAATCTGGAAGCCATCCGCCAGGCGGCACCTTACGCGTTCCTCTCCGTCGGCATGCCGCATGGCGCGGTCGCCTCGCCTGAGGAGGCCGTGCGGTTGGGCTTCGCTATGATGAAGCGCGGCGCCGATGCGGTCTATTCATCACACTCGCCGCGCTTTATTGAGGCAATGGCGGCGGAAGGCATTCCCGTCACCGGCCACGTCGGCCTGGTGCCTAACCGCGCGACCTGGACGAATTTCCGCGCCATCGGCCGCACAGCCGAGGAAGCGCTCAACGTGCTGCGCGCGGCGAAGGACCTCGAGAATGCGGGCGCCGCCTGCATCGAGGTCGAGGTCGTACCGGTGCGACTCGCCGATCACATCACGCGCTCGACCCCGCTGATCACCATGGGCATGGGTTGCGGCAGCGCCTGCGACACGCAATACCTGTTCTCCTGCGATGTGCTGGGTACCCACACCGGCCACTATCCGCGCCACGCAAAGCGCTATGCCGACTTCGTCACGCTGGAAGCCGAGCTGCAGGAAAAGCGCATCAGCGCCTTCCGCGCCTTCGGCCGCGACGTCGCCGAAGGCAGCTATCCCGAAGCCAAGCACCAGGTGGACATGGATGATGCCGCCTATGACCGCTTACTCACCCTCTCTCAGTCTCTGTGAGGCCCGTCATGGACGACCTGCAATTCGGCACGCGCAACAAGCGAGGCGACTGGGCTCCGAACGAACCGGCCGGCACCGCGCCGCTGTTCGTCTTTCCGCCGCGCCCGCTGGCGGTGCTGAAATGGCTGCCGAGCTATTTCCTGCCCTATAATCTGCTTTTCGCCGTCTCGGCGGTGGCATGGTGGCGCTTCGTGCTGCCCGACGTCGAGGTGATGAAGACGCTCTCCGCCGGCTGGATCCTGCGCCTGTTCATCGTCAACTGCCTGGCGCTGCTCGTCTTCTTCGGCGCCTTCGAGCTTCGACTCTACATTTTGAAAGCCCAGGGCAACCGCTTCAAATACAACGGAAAATGGCCCTCGGAGCAGAAGAACAGGGCCTTCTTCTTCGAGAACCAGAACATCGACAATATGCTGCGCACCTTCGGCACCGGCATGCCGATCTGGACCGCGATCGAGGTGGCGATCCTCTACGCGTACGCCAATGGCTACGTGCCGTGGCTGACCTTCGCCGAGCACCCGGTTTACCTCTTCCTGCTGGCGCTGGTGGTGCCGGTGATCCACGAGACGCATTTCTTCCTGCTGCACCGCGCTATCCATTGGGGACCGCTTTACAGATGGGTGCATTCGGTGCACCACAATTCAGTCAACCCGTCGCCCTGGTCGTCGCTGTCGATGCACCCGGTGGAGCAGCTCGGCTATCTCGGCGTCGCTTTCTGGCACCTGATCATCCCGTCGAACCCGCTCTTGGCGCTCTACCAGCTCCATTATGCCGGCTTCGGCGCCATTCCTGGCCATGTCGGCTTCGACAAGATCGAGCTTACCGAACGCGCCGGCGTCGATAGCCACGCCTACATCCATTACCTCCACCACAGATATTTCGAGGTGAACTACGGCGACGGCCTGATTCCGTTCGACCGCTGGTTCGGCACCTTCCACGACGGCAGCAAGGAAGGCGAGGCCCGCATGCAGGCCCGCTACGAGAAGAAGAAAGCACGTGCCAACGCGGCGGCCATCAAATGACATCTGCACGCACAGCCGCGTGCGACGGTGTGGAAGTCAGTACTTCCGCTCACCACAGCGACAAGGTCGGCCAGGTGGCGCCGACTACCAAGAACTGATCCCAAGGCGAGGTCTCCGGGCGGCTATGAAGGCTATGCGGAGGTGCGCCGCGATCGAATTTTACGGATGGGAAAAATGACCAATTGGATCAGGGCTTGCGGCCTCGATGACATCGAACAGGAGGGTGCCCGACGTTTCGACCATGAAGGCCGGACCTACGCCGTCTTCCGCTCGCCCGACGACGAGGTGTTCTGCACTGACGGCCTGTGCACGCATGAGGCCGTCCATATCGCCGATGGGCTAGTCATAGACTACGAGGTCGAATGCCCCAAACATGCTGGCGCCTTCGACTACCGCACCGGCGCGGCCACGCGCCCACCGCCCTGCATAAATCTGCGAACCTATCCTGCAAAGGTGGAAGGCGGCTCCGTCCTGGTTGCGATGCCGGTGGCAGCTGTCTGAAGACTTCGCGGACCGATCCACTTGCGCCTGACTGCCTTGGGTCAGTTCACTGGTAGGCAAGCGGCGTGCCTCATCGTCCGCTTCTGGCTGCTTATACCTCAAAGCTGCCGACCCGCTTGCGGCCCTATCGAGACATTCGAAGGACAATGCCGAGCCTGCGCCACCCCTCACCCACCCCGCACCATCCCGCAATCCCCTCCAGCAGCGCCCTCTGCTCGCCCACCCAGAACCAGTGATCCTCTCCCTCCACCTCGACAAACCGCGCCCCCGCTATCCTTGCCGCCAGGTACCGCCCGGCCTCGACCCGCACCGCCCGGTCACCCCTGCGGTGCAGCACCAGCGTCGGCGCCCTGACCTTTGACAGCAGCGGCCGCACGTCGGCGTCGCGCAGCGCCTGCAGCAGGCCGGCCACCGCGCCGGGGCTGGAGGCGGCCCGGAGCAGGCCGGCCCACCAGGCGCGCGCCTGGCGGTCGGAGGCCACGCTCGGTGCAAAGGTTTCGATTTCCGCCGGGCCACCCCAGCCGGCGAGCAGGCGCTGTTGCCACAGGTCGTATTGCGCCGATGTGAGCGCGGAGGGATAGTCGGGCGCGCGGCTGCCCTTGGCGAGCGAGCCCCACAGGACCAGGCCGGTCAGGCGGTCGGGGTGGTCGACGGCGAAGCGGATGCAGCCCGGCCCGCCCTCCGAGGCGCCGACCAGTACGGCTTTGCGGCTGCCGGCCGCGTCCATCACCGCCAGTATGTCGCGCGCTGTGGCCTCGACGATCGGGCGGGCGCCGACGCGGTCGGACAGGCCCATGCCGCGCCGGTCGAACAGGATCAGCCGGCCGAGCCGCGACACCGCACCGAGCCAGGCGCGGCAGCTCCTGTCTTCCCAGATGCGCTCGACATGCGAGATGAAGCCGGGAACGAGCACGATATCGGGCGGGCCGCTGCCCATCGTCTGGTAGGCGATATGGATGCCGTCCACGGCGACATAGCGGGTTCTCGGCATCTCCGCTTCGGCATCGCTGGCGCGCAGCAGAGCGAGCGTCGCCGGGTCGGGCACCACGCCGAGTTCGTCGCGCAGCAGCCGCGTACAGGTCTCGCCCTGGCGCTCGGCCGCCGCCCGGTCGCCGGCGGCCAGATGGGCGCGGATCAAATGGCGGTGTGCGCTTTCGCTCAACGGGTCGAGGGCGGCAAGGCGCGTTGCGTGCATCACGGCGCCGCGCGCGTCGCCGCCGGCGATCCTGGCCTCCACCAGCCGCTCCAGCGCCTGCACCAGCCGGCTGCGCAAGGCCTCGCGGCGGAAGAACACCCATTCCTCGAATTCGGGACAATCCGGCAGCGCGAAGCCGGCGAGATAGTCGCCGGTGTAGAGGCCGGCGGCCTCGTCGAGCAGACCGGCATCGCAGGCATGGTCGAAGGCGATGGCGTCGGCCTCGACCGGGAGCCCCGGGCGCAGGCTGAGCGACGCCGCGCCGGCTGATATCATCTCCTCGCCGAACGCGACGCGGATCTTGTACAGCGTGCGCCGCAGGCGGGCGCGGGCGGCTTGCGCGTCGGCCTCGGGCCACAGCAGCGTGGCGGCGACCTCTCGCGCCACCGGTCCGCCGGCCTCGGCAAGGTAGATGACAAGCGCGGCCGCCTTGCGCAAGGCGAGCTCTACCCGTCGCCCGTTCAGCCGGAACTCCGGAAAGCCCAGAAGTCTGAGTTGTATCGGCTCCATCGATCCGCACGCGGCCGCGCAAGGAGAGGACGTTGAGGGGACGCCGGCCTTCTATCCACCCCCCGGTTTCGCGCCGGTCCGGCCCGATCAACTCCCTTGGAGCGAGAAATGTCACCGGTCAATACATCAAGCCATCGCACTTCAGAACCGCTTGGCGGCTGCCGCGTCCCTGCCGCCGGGCATGGAGGCTGAATCATGTGCCAGACCTGCCTCTCCTGGTATGCGCGCTGCGTCGCCCCCTATTTCGTCCATGCCGGCTGTTCGGCCGGCACATTCACGCGGATGCGCAGTCGCGTCATCCCGAGGGCTGAAGGTGTCGTCGTCGAGGTCGGCTTCGGCTCGGGCCTCAACCTGCCCTATTACGACGCCGCCAGGGTGGAGCGGCTGGTCGGCGTCGACCCCGACGGCACCATGCTCGGCCTCGCCGCGCCGAAGAGCCGCGCCATGCCGTTCGCCGTCGAATGCATCCGCGCCGGCGGCGAAAGCCTGCCTTTGGCCGATGGCATCGCCGACACGGTGGTCGTCACCTATGCCTTCTGCACCATTCCGGACCCCGAGGCCGCGCTGAGCGAAATCCGCCGCGTCCTGAAGCCGACAGGCCGGCTGATCTTCATCGAGCACGGCCAGGCCGAGGGACCGCGCTGCCGCCGCTGGCAGCAGCGGCTGAACCGGTTGTGGGGTTCGATCGCCGGCGGCTGCCACCTCAACCGCGATCCGCTGCGCCTGATCGGCGGGGCGGGTTTTCGCCTGCTCGAGGTGCAGCACGGCCGGTTTCCCCTGCCCCTATGGCAGTTGGGCAGCCACCACGCCGGCATCGCGGCCGCAGGCTGACCGGCCTGCACCGGCCGCGCGTTCATTTGGCCGCTGGCCTTGCAGGGAACCCAGCCTGCAAGGCTGCCCGGCCCAGCGTCATCTTGCCCCGTTCATCGATGTCGCGCCGCACTTGCATGCCGCCATGGCCGCCCTCACAGCGCCAGGCTCCCCTGCTCCGCCTCCTCGGCATCGGGGTCGCCGGGGGCGGTGGCCCAGGCGAGTTCGACCAGCGTCACGGTGCGCTTTCCGGTGCCGTCGAGCTGGCAGACGATCAGCCCCTGCTCCTCGATATAGGTCAGCAGGCGCCGGGCGCGGCGCAGCGAGTGCGAGCCATAGGCGCGTGCGATCGCGGCGTCGCTCGGGCACGGCCAGCCTTCCTTCGCCGCCCGCGCGATCATCATGAACACGCCCTGCATGTCGTCGGGCAGCAGCGAGGCGCGCACGGAAACGTCCCGCCAGGCGTCGTCCTGCGTCGTTTCGGAGCCGAGGCCTGCGCGGGCGCGCGTCAGCATGCGGCGGAATTCGGCGAGGTCCGGCACCACCGAGGCCAGGCCCTCGATGCGGCAGCGCACCACGAATTCCTGATAGAGCACGCCGATCACGCGAAAACCCGCATCGGGCTGTGCCAGGATGGCGCGCAGCACGCGGTCGACCCGCTCGCGCCGTTCCGCCAGGTCCTCGGCGCTGATTTGCGGCTCCGCCGGTTCGGGGCGGATTTCCAGCGCCGCCGATTTCGCCGCCATCAGCTGGTCGAGCAGGTCCGGCGACGCCACCCGGCGCGGCGTGCGCACCGTCTCGGGCGGCGGCGCCGCCAGGATGATCGCGCGGGCATCCTC
The DNA here is from genome assembly GCF_007003935.1 of Mesorhizobium sp. WSM4310. Classification (NCBI taxonomy): domain Bacteria; kingdom Pseudomonadati; phylum Pseudomonadota; class Alphaproteobacteria; order Hyphomicrobiales; family Phyllobacteriaceae; genus Mesorhizobium; species Mesorhizobium sp. WSM4310. The sequence continues at coordinate 154,589 of NZ_VFTA01000013.1, read as the reverse complement.
CAGCGCTGCCTCCGGCATCGCCATCAGCCGCGGCGTGCCGTTGCGCGGACTGGTGTCGGTCGGGCCGATGCGCAGGCCGAGCGGCCGGCGCGACAGTGCCGGCCCCAGCGCCATGAACTGCCCCCGCTCCAGGTCGCGAAAAGCTTCCGCCTGGCGCCGCTCCATGCCGAGCAGATCGGCGGCGCGCGCCATGTCGATGTCGAGGAAGGTGCGGCCCATGAGGAAATTGGAGGCTTCGGCCGCGACATTCTTGGCGAGCTTGGCCAGACGCTGCGTGGCGATGATGCCGGCCAGCCCCCGCTTGCGGCCACGGCACATCAGGTTGGTCATGGCGCCGAGCGAGAGTTTGCGCGCCTCGTCGGAAACCTCGCCGGCCACCGCCGGCGCAAACAGCTGCGCCTCGTCCACCACCACCAACATCGGATACCAGTGGTCGCGGGCGACCTCGAACAGCCCGCCGAGGAAGGCGGCGGCGCGGCGCATCTGGTTTTCGGCGTCGAGCCCTTCGAGGTTGAGCACGGTGGAGACGCGGTGGATGCGCGCCCGCTCGCCGGCCGCCTGCAGGCCGCGCTCGGTGTGCTCCTCGGCATCGATCACCAGATGGCCGTAGCGCTCGCCGAGCGAAACGAAGTCGCCTTCGGGATCGACAATGGTCTGCTGCACCCAGGGCGCGCTCTGCTCCAGCAGCCGGCGCAGAAGATGCGATTTGCCGGAGCCAGAATTGCCCTGCACCAGAAGGCGGGTCGCCAGCAGTTCCTCGAGATCGAGGTTCGCTGGGGCGCCCGCCGTGGTGTGTCCCATCTCGATCGCAACGGTCATGTCTCGACTCAAAAAGGTCTCCTGCTCGGAATGGGGCTTAGCAACCCAGGCGCGGCCCGTCGAGCACCGATGGCCGGCGGCCCGGTGTTGCGCACAGTTGTGAGGAAAGGGCCGCCAGGAACGGCCGCCGTCAGCCGCCCCTGTGGATAGTAACCACCCATTCACCATGGGCCGGCGTTGCGGTTGCGCAGGCCGGCCATCCGTTTAGCCTGACCTTGCATCGCGCCCCAACGAGATGCACCCCAACGCCCCAGACGGCGGCCGGCGTCTTCAAGTTTCGTTTCTGTATGCGCCGGTCGTCAGTTTTGTCAGCTACAGCGCCGCACCTTGCCGCGGCATCGGTGCCAGGGGCGGTGCATCCAGCCCCTCGAAAGGGTTGCGCCAGGCGTCGATGGCTTCGAGCCAGCGATACCAGCGGTCGAGCGCGGGATAGTCGCCGAGCGGCAGGCCGGCGGCATCGTTGAAAGGCAGGAAGGCCGCCATGCGGAAATCGGCATAGGAAAGCGACGTTCCGACCAGCCATTGCCGGCCGGCCAGTTCCGCCTCCAGGATCGCGGCCCCCTTGTGGAACTCTTCCAGCCCCTTGCTGACCTTGTCCTCGTCGATCGGCCCGATGCCATAGCGCTGCTTGGTGCCGCGCTCGAAATGCACGGTGTCGCAGGCGCGCATGAAATTCTCCTTGCCCCAGCTCAGCCAGCGGATCATGTCGGGTTCGTCCTCGCCGGTGCGCCAGAAATCGGAACGCGCCGCGCGCGACAACCGGCAGGCTATGGCGTCGGCCTCCCACAGACTGCCGCCGGGCCATGCCAGGATGGGAATGGAGAGGTTGGGATTGAGCGGCCGGAATCGCTCCGCTTGCTCCGGCGCAAAGGGTGACGCGAATTCGAAGGCCACCTCGGCCTTGAGATGGCGCGCCACCGCGACCGCCAGGCGCGGATTGGGATTGCGGCTGAAATACAGTGTCATTTCGCCCACGGCCGGCTCGACCTTGTCATTCATGAGTGTCTCTCCTCGTCCTGGCGAACATGCCAGACCAAGGACGCGACTGGCAGGCGCAATCCGACAAAGTGTGGGTTGACCACCATCGATGGCGAGGCGACACTTCATATCGCACCAAGGCAGGAGGAATTGCGATGGACGAGCCCGAACGGTGGCGCCACATGTCGACGGCACCCAAGGACGGCAGCCGGATCCTGGTCACGGTCCGTCCCTCCGAACAGGGGCCGGCGGAAGTCGACCTCGCCTACTGGTCGCGCGGCGACCAGTTCGCCGGTGAAGGCTGGCGGGCATCGGATTCCTCGCCCGGCCGCGTCGTCGAATATGCCGAACCGGAGCTGAAGTGCTGGATGCCCATGCCCTCGGCCAACCTCAGCCGCGGCGGCTCGATGCCCGCCCCCTGGGAAGGCGACGACGCACAACAGCTGGATGGGTCCGGGATTTAGCGAACGCGGCCGGCGAAGCCGCCAATCTCCCCCCTCGTGGGTTGGATAGGTCCGGGATTTGAGAGCGCCGACGGTGAAGCCGCCGATCTCCCCCCTCGTGGGGGAGATCGGCAGCTTCCCTGCAGGCTCTTCAAAACAAAAATGCCGCCGTCGCCGGGTTCGGTCCGTCGCGGCCATCGGCCGAATCCATGCCCGCGATCGTCTTCAGGTCCTGCGCGTCCAGCTCGAAGTCGAAGACATCGAAATTGGCCGCGATGCGGTCCTGGCGGACCGATTTGGGGATGACGATCAGCAATTGCTGGAGATGCCAGCGGATGATCGTCTGCGCGGCGGATTTGCCGTGCTTGCGGGCAATGCCCGCGATCGTCGGATCGCCGAGCAGCCGGCCGCTGCCGAGCGGGCTCCAGCTCTCCGTCTGGATGTCATGCCCGGCATGAAATTCCCTGAGCGCGCGCTGCTGGAAACGCGGATGCAGCTCGATCTGGTTGGCCACCGGGACCACGCCGGTCTCGCCGATGATGCGCTCCAGATGGTCCCTGTTGAAATTCGAAACGCCGATCGACTTGATGCGGCCGGCCTGCTTCAGCTCGACAAGGGTCTTCCAGGCCTCGACATATTTGTCCTGGCTGGGCACCGGCCAGTGGATCAGGAACAGGTCGATCTGCTCGATGCCGAGTTTTTCCATCGTGTCGTCGAAAGCGCGCAGGGCCGCGTCGCGCTCGTGCGCACCGTTGCGCAGCTTCGAGGTGATGTACAGCTCGCTCCTCGGCACATCAGCGGCGCGGATCGCCTCGCCGACGCCCTCCTCGTTCTGGTAGCCCTGCGCGGTGTCGATCAGCCGGTAGCCGGCCTTGATCGCCCAGCCCACCACGTCGGCGGTGATGCCGCGATCGACCTGCCACACGCCAAGGCCAAGCTGGGGAATGGCGGTGCCATCGTTCAGCGTGATCGGTTCGGGCATGGTCGGATCCTTTGCGAAGAAATGTCCGGGCGGTCGCCCGACCCAGCCTATCTAGGCACGTGCCGGGACGACGACCAGTCGCCGGCGGATAAATTCGCCGGCGACTCACGGACTTGATGTCTTCGTCAGGAGAACCGGCTCATTTCGGCCGGCGCACCGCTCGCACCATCGGGGTGGAAGTGCTGCCGCAGAACAGGCGGTCGCCACCGTCGGATTCCAGCCCCGAGACGGTCATGCCGGCAGGCATGTCGAGCCTCTCCAGAAGCTTGCCGGTTTTCGGGTCGACTCGGCGCAGATCGCTCTCGTCGCCCTCCAAGGTGGCGTGCCACAATTCGCCATCCACCCAGGTCACACCGGTGACGAAGCGGCTGGATTCGATGCTGCGCAGGATTTTCCCGGTCTCGGGATCGATCTGGTGGATCTTGCGCTCGCGGTACTGCCCCACCCAGAGCGTGCCTTCGGCCCAGGTGAGCCCGGAATCGCGGCCGCCGCCGGGCGCCGGGATCGTGGCGAGCACCGCGCCAGTATCGGGATCGATCTTCTGGATGCGATCATTGGCGAGCTGGAAGAAATGCCGGCCGTCAAAGGCGGTGCCGGCATGCGCGGCGACATCGATCGAACGCAGCGTCTGACCGCTTTGCGGATCGAAGGCGTTCAGCCTGTCGCCCGAGGCAAACCAGACGTTCTCGCCGTCATAGCTCACCCCATGTATCCGCTCCACACCCGGAAAGGGTCCGTATTCGCACAGGATTTCGGCCGGTGAATGCTTCATGTCTTGATCCTCGATTGTGGTCGTCATCCGCTGATCTTCGGTACGGGATTTAGGCGTGTCGAGATTCCGGTCAGGCCGGCCTCACCTGAATCTCGCCACACCTTAGCCGTTCGGCAGCGGCGCCGGGAGTAACAAGGTGGTCGTGAATCCGGCCACCGGCGGCGTCATCCAGCGGCGCGCCCGGCCATGGCCGAAAGACTGCACCTTGCCGGCCTCGGCGAGCGGCTCGAGCGCCCGCTGCACGCTGCGCTGGCCGGTTCCGAGCGCCAGCGCCAGCGCCGAGCTCGACCAGGCTTCGCCATCGGCGAGCAAGGCCAGCACGGCGGCGTGCCGTTCTTCGATCGGCCGCGCCAGCACCATCACCGCGCGCGCCAGGCGCGGCGCCAGCGTGAAACCGCGCTTGGTGGCGCTGATGTTGGCAAGTGCTGCAAGCTCGGCGCGCAGCCGGCCGATCTCGACGCGCAGCCGGGCGCGGTGCGATTCATCGGCATGCTTGCCGCCAAAGGCCCGCGCCACGAGTTCCTCGCGCGAGACATCTCCGGGCCAGGCTTCGGCGAGTGCGCGCGCCAGCGCGAACAGCACCGGCCGGCTCGCCAGCGAGACTGTTCGGTCCCCGGCGCGCACGGTGTAGCGAAAGGCATCGACGACCAGCGCCGGCGATGCCTGCAGCGCCTCGACCTCCTCGAGCAGCAACGGCCGCTCCGTGCCTTGGGTGATCAGCCGCGCCGCCGGCGTTTCCAGCGCCAGGGATGCGCTGTCGACTTCGGCCATGAGGCCTGGAATACCCGCCTGGCGGGCGGCGTTGCGCGCCCATTCCAGCGCCGCGCGCGCCGGCCGGGTCCGCAGGCGCCGCATGGCGATGCCGGCGACGGCGAGCTCATGCGCGGCCCGTGCGGCCGGCGGCAGCGGCGTCGGGTCGAGCCCGGCCAGCACATGCTCGGCCTCGTCGAGCCGGCCGATCAACAGTAGGCGCCGCACCTTGAGATGACCCGCATGCGCCGCGTTCAGCCGGTCGCCATGCTTTTCCAGCGTCATGCGCGCCGCGTCGAGCGCCTTGGCCGGCCAGCCCAGGTCACGCGAGACCAGCGCGATCTCGGCCTCGGCGACGATGCATCTGGCGCGCGCGACGGCCTCTTTCGGGCTGAAGGCGCGCGCCGCCCGCCGCAACAGAAGCTTGGCGCGGTCGAAGTCGCCGAGCTGCGCCATGGCGATGCCGCGCAGCGCCAGCGCCGGCGCATCCTCGCGCAAGGCGACGCGGTCGAGCGCGCCGAGCGGATCGCCCGCCGCCAGCGCCAATGCCGCCGCGGTGATCAGCGAGTCCATGCAAATCCCGTCAAACTTGTAACTCCCACCGCGGCACGTTTGCGCCCTAGCTTAAATCACCACCGCCGGTCAGCAAGTCGCAACGGCGCGATGGAGACCTAGCCATGTGGCTGAGGCCGTCATCGGCACCGTTGACGCCAATTCCGGCACTCGCTAGCCTGAGCATCTCAGGTATTAACAGTAAGCATCTCATTAGGGATAGTTGAAAATGCCTGCAACCGACAATCTCGAACACACCGCACGGCCCCGCCACCCCTGCTGCGCCGGGCCGGACGATTCCAATCCCGTCGCGGATGTAACTCACCCCACCCCGCCTCATCGCTCTACCCTGGATCCCAACGCGATCGCAGGCCGCGACGGCGCCATGACTGACAAAGGAGAAGACCAATGACCAAGCACATGACGATGAAGACCCCGCCGGTCGTTTCGCGGCAGGAATGGGACGCCGCCCGCGAAAAGATGCTGGTGAAGGAGAAGGCGACGCTCCGCGCCAAGGATGCGCTCGCCGCCGAACGCCGGCGCATGCCGTGGATGGAAGTGGACAAGGCCTATGTGTTCGAGGGCCCCAACGGCAAGGCAAGCCTGCTCGACCTGTTCGAAGGCCGCCGCCAGCTGATCGTCTACCGCGCCTTCTACGAGCCGGGCGTCTATGGTTGGCCCGATCATGCCTGCCGCGGCTGCTCGCTCGGCGCCGACCAGGTCGGCCACCTCGCCCATCTCAACGCCCGCAACACCACGCTGGCCTACGCCTCGCGCGCGCCGCAGGCTGACATTGTCAGGCTGAAGGCGCGGATGGGCTGGGAGATGCCCTGGTACACGATCACCGACAGCTTCGACAAGGATTTCGGCGTCGACGAATGGCACGGCCACAACGTCTTCATCCATGACGGCGACCGCGTCTTCCGTACCTATTTCATCAGCAGCCGCGGCGACGAGCAGATGGGCACGGTCTGGAGCTATCTCGATGCCACCCCGCTCGGCCGCCAGGAGATCTGGGAGGATTCGCCCGAAGGCTATCCCCAGACGCCGCTCTACAGCTGGTGGAACTGGCACGACAATTACGAAGCTGGCGCCGACAAGAAATGGGCCGAAGTGGCCGCCGCCGGCGAAGCCGCCTTCAGGGACAAGGGTGAGTAGCAGGAACTGGCGAGAGCCAAGCCCCTGTCCAGCCTGGGTTCCTCGCTCGAGAGAGGTGGCTCGGCGAAGCCGAGACGGAGAGGCTGCGCCCGAAGGTCCCCTCTCCGTCCGCTTCGCGGACACCTCTCCTCCGCCTGTGGCGGGGGCGAGGAACCCAAGTTCTGACGGGCCGCAACCATCACGGGATCAAGATCATGAGCGATATCCATTCTGGTACCGGCAGCGCGACCCCTGAAAACACCAGCACCCTTGGCATCGCCGACTGGCTATGCCTCGCGGCGGCACCCACCTTCGCCCTGATGGCGCTGCTCTCCTGCCTTCAAGGCGGCGACGCGGCGATGCTGTGCATGGGCGCCTCGCCGCTGACCGGCCCGTTAACCGGGATGCCGGCCATGTATCTCCTGATGAGCGCCTTCCACCTGGCGCCCTGGCTGCGGGTGATTTCCGGCCGCCAGATTCGATAGCGCCGGCGCGCGCCGCCTGCATTAAACATCCCACATTTCGGAGAAGGCAGATGAAGCTCGTCAGGCTTAGAGCGCCGGGTGGCCTGGACAGGCTCGACCTGGTCGAGGAAGATCCGCCCCAGCCGGGACCCGGCGACGTGATGGTCAGGATCCGCGCCTGCTCGCTGAACATGCGCGACGATTTCGCCGTGCAGGGCAAGACACCGCTGGCCGACCGCCGCGTTCCGCTGTCCGACGGTGCCGGCGACGTGATCGCCGTCGGCAGCAATGTCGATGCGCTCAAGCCCGGCGACAGCGTCGTCAGTGTCTTCTATCCCTGGTGGCTGGATGGCGACATGACGCCCGCCACCAGGCGCGACATTCCGGGAGAAAGTTTCGACGGCTTCGCCAGCGAATATGTCTGCATGCCCGCGCAGGCCTTCACCAAAGCTCCCGCGGGCTATACGCACGCGCAAGCGGCGGCGCTCACCTGCACCGGCGTCACTGCCTGGCGAGGCCTGGTCGTGTGCGGCAAGGTCAAGCCCGGAGACACGGTTCTGGTTCTCGGCACCGGCAGCGTGTCGCTGTTTGCGCTGCAATTCGCCAAGGCCGCCGGCGCCAGGGTCATCGCCACCTCCTCCGATGAGGAAAAGCTGGAGCGGTTAAGCCGCCTCGGTGCCGACGCCGTCATCAACTACAAGGCCGTGCCGGACTGGAGCCGCAAGGTTCGAGAGTTGACGGACGGACGCGGCGTCGATCACGTGATCGAAGTCGGCGGCCCGGCCACGCTGGCGCAATCCCTAACCGCCTGCCGGACAGGCGGCCACATCGCCCTGATCGGCGTGCTCACCGGCTTTGCGGCTGATGTCTCGATCCCGGCCATATTCTCGAACCAGATCCGCATCAGCGGCATTTCGATCGGCAGCCGGGCGGACCAGGAGGACATGATCCGCGCGATAGAGGCCAATCGCATCAAACCCGTCATCGACCGCCGCTTCCCCCTGCGCGAGATAGCCGCCGCCTTCGCGCACTACGCAGCGCGGAAGCATTTCGGCAAGGTATGCCTGGAGGTTTGAGCCCTGCGTGACCGCAGCGATCGCGAAACGACTGCAACGTGCCCTCACCCATCGACCGCCTGGACCGTCAGTGCCTGCATGACTTCGGCTTCGAAGGCGCCGGGCATCTGGCCAGCCTCGGCCAGTTGCCTTGCATGCCAGTCGCGCGCCATGCGGCCATCGGCCAGGAGGACGGCGCGGTTGCACAGTCCCGGCACCGCTTCCACGACATGGGTGGAGATGATGACGGCATGGCGGCCACTGGAAGCCAGGGCCAGGATGATGCGCTTCACCTCAAAGCCGGCGAGCGGATCGAGGCCGTTCAGGGACTCATCGAGGATCAGCAGCGGTGGCGCGCCAAGCAAGGCCGCGGCAATGGCGATCTTGGCCCGCGTGCCGAGTGAATATTCGGCGATCGGCCGTTCAATCCAGCGCTTGAGCCCGAGCCGTTCGGCGACATCGACGCCAGGCCAGTCGTCTTCGGCGCAGCCGCGGATCGAGGCGACGAGTTGAAGGTATTGCCGCCCGCTCAGCGCCGCCGGCAGGTCGGATGGATCGACGGCAAGGCCGAAGCCTGACTTGGCGCGTTCCGGTGCCCTGGCAAGGTCGGCGCCGTCGATCGCCACGGTCCCTCCGAGCGGCCGGATCTGGCCCGTGATCGCCCTGAGCAAGGTGGACTTGCCCGAGCCGTTGGCGCCGAGCAGGCCCAGCACGTCGCCCCGTTCGAGCGACAGATCGATGCCGCTGACGACCGCGCGACGACCATACCCGGCGCTGAGCCCGCGAACCGCGAGGATTTCGGCGGGATCGACGCTGCTATCCATGGCGATATCTCCGTTGCGCCTGGTGCCACAGAAACAGGACAAGGGCGGCAAAGCCGATCAGCACCGTGCGCCCATATTCGAGCGTCTCGTAGCTGGCGTAGGCAATGGCGCCGAGGAAGCTCAGCGCGGCAACGAACAGCGCGGTCATGAAATAGGCGGCAAACACCGCATAGGCGCCGTTCAGCGCCAGCAGCCAGAAGCCGCTGGCGAGCGGCATCGCCCAGGCCGACGGCTCCGCCGCCAGGGCGGCGCCCGCCGGCAAGAGAAAGAAGGCAAGCGACAACTGCAGCGGCAGCCGCGCCAGGCGCAGCCAGGCCCTGACGAAGCCGAGCGGAGCCGTGCGCAGCACCGGCGAGCCGAGCGGATGGAACCGAGCGCTCAGCATGAACACCAGAAGGCCCCCGGTCAGCCCTGCCATGGCCGCCGGCACGGCATCATGGCGGACAAGGCTGATGGAGCCAGCAACGACCGCCGCGAGGCCGAAAAGGATGGCCGCTCCCGCCAGCCGCCATGAAAACCTTACGCGCCCGGCGGGCAGACCCCAGGCCCAGCTCGAGAGCCAGGCCGGCGTCGATCGATCGAAGGCGCCGAGCGACGGGCGGCGCCCGCCCGGATCGCTCACCGGATCGGTATTGTCGGCGTGGACCAGGTCGCGAGCGCTCCGCAGGCGCAGCACCGCCGCCGCGCCAAATCCGGCGCCAAACAGCATCGCGGCACCGAGACCCCAGGCCGGCGCCAGCGGCTTTGCGATGACGAAACAGCCAAGGCCCACTGTCGCCGCGACGATGAAGGCAAGGGGAACGCCCAGCGCGCATGCCGCCACCGCCGCCATGCGCCGGCGCTCCATGAGTGAAAGCGGCAGTGCTTTCAGGAACGGCGCGAAGGCACACGACAGGCAAAGTCTTGCGATTGCACTGCCGGCGAAGCCGCCAAGGCAAAGAAGCGATCCCGGCAGGCCGGCCGTCCACAGCGCCTGTGCCTGCCGCAGCGCGGTGGATGCCGCCTGCAAGGCGACGACGATGTCGGCAATGGCGTAGGCGAGCAGCGCCCCGCCGCCAGTGACGATCCATGCAAGGTCGCGTCGGCGCATCGAGCGCAGGCCAGCCGAGAGCTCGCGCCAAATCAGGGTCAGGACAAGCCTGTCGTGCCGCATTGTTCCATCTTTGCGATCGCCAGCGGTTGGACATCGACATAGGTCGGCGACGATTGTGCCGCCAGTAGGGCCGTCGTGGCTCAGTCCCAGGGACGGACGTATATCAGCAACCGCTAATTGACAGTCTACGGGAAACAGCGCTCACTGGCCCGTACAGGTGGATCGCAGCATCAGGCGGGCGATATCGACCGCCGGCGTCACCCTGGGGAGGATGCCATGCCAACCGTAATCGGCCATCACAACATCTCGAAAGACAGCAAGCACTGGCTCAGTTCACCCAAGCGCAAGGAGCTTTTCGGCTCGCTGGGGATCACCAACATCCGCACCTTCGTCGATCCGCAGAACCCGAAGCGGGTGGCCGTGATGATGGACGTGCCGGACATGGACAAGATGGCCGCGCTGATGCAGAGCAAGGCGGCCGCCGACGCCATGGCGCACGATGGCGTGGTGCCGGAATCGCTGGTGATCCTCGTCGAAGCGAAAGCGTAGCCGCGCCAGATCAGGCACTTCAGGTCGCGATGTCGTTGACGGGCAGCAAGGGCTTGGGCAGGTCAGCCTCGCCAAGTCCGGCGCGCAGTTCGATCTCGATGTCGCGGCAGATCTGCGAGATCGGAACGTCGTTGGCATTGCCTTCGAATGGGTTGGCGCTGCCCTCGCCGACCTGGTCGAGAGACATGTAGGCCCAGCCCAGAATGGTCGTTCCGGCTGGTGGCGCGGGATCTCTCCCGCGCCCACGCAATTACCTCAATTACCTCAATTGCACTTCGGCTTGGCGCTGTTGCAGGCGTCGACGAGCTCGGCCGGCGGATCCTTGTGGAAGACGGTCTTGAAGGATTCCAGCACGTTGGACTGCACCACCGGCAGCGACTGCACGCCGACCCAGGCCGGCGTGGGTTGCCCGATCAGCGCCTTCATCATCGCCATCGCTTCGGCCACACCCTGGTCATAGGGGCGCTGCGAGCCGGTTGCCTTGAGCGGGCCGCCCTTGGCAATTTCGATCGCCGACTGCAGGCCGAGATCGACCGTGGTGATCGGAATGTCGATGCCTTGCGCCCGCATCGAGGACAGCGTGTCCAGCGCCGGCTGGTCCCAGACCGCGAACAGGCCCTTCACATCCGGATTGCCGGTGAGGAAGTCGCCGGAGATCTGCGAGACCTTCGAGGGATCGGTGAAGTCGACCTGCTTCATGACGATGTCGGGCCGGTTCTTCTTCATCCACTCGCCGACGCCCTTGGTGCGCTCATTGGTGCTGAAATAGTCGACGCCGAAATTCACCAGGCCGATCGTGCCGCCCTTGGGCATGCAGGAGGCCAGGATCTGCGCAGCGATCTGGCCGTTGCCCTGGCTGTCGGCCGAGATCATCGAGGCAAAATCCTTTGGAGATGAGAGGCCAACCGGGATGCTGTCCATGAACACCAGCTTGATGCCGGCCTCGCCCACCTTCTTGTAGGTCGGCGCCGTCGCGGTGAAATCGACGGGAATGGAAATGATGCCGTCCGGATGCTGCTGGATGGTGTTCTCGATATCGGCGATCTGCTTGTCGACCTGATATTCGGCCGACGCCACGCCGGTGACGGTGACGCCATATTTGGCCAGCGTTTCGCTGATGCCTTGCACCTGCAATTGCGACCAGTCGAGGTTCACCGTCTGCATGGAAATGCCGACCTTGAACTTGCCGGCCTTGACCTTGGCGGCCTCGTCATCGGTCAGCTTCAGCTCGTCGGGCGAGGCTGCCTTTTCACCGTGCGGGCCTTGGCCGACAATGCCCTTGGGGCCGAGCGTCGCCATGTCGACGCCGCTAACGCAGGTGTCCGGCGTTTGCGCGAGGCTGAGGGTCGTCGACAGCGCGAAGGCGCTGGCGGCGAGGCTCAATGTGCAGAAAAGCGAGTGAACCGATTTCATGACTTCCTCCGTTGATTGTTGATATTGTCTTGCCGTTTGGAGCCGGCGGCTTCTGCTGATTTCCGCGTGCGCCTTACCTCCTCGTGAACGCGACAGCGGCGACGATGATTGCTCCTTTAATGACGAGTTGCAGTGACGAGCTGACGCCGAGCAGCACCAGCCCGTTGTTGAGCGTGCCGATGATCAGGCTGCCGAGCAGCGTGCCGAGCACGAAGCCGCGGCCGCCGAACAGGCTGCAGCCGCCAAGGATGACCGAGGCGATGACATCGAGCTCCATGCCTTGCACCACATCGGGCCGCGCCGCGTGCGAGCGCGCCGACAGGATCAGCGACGCCAGCCCGGCGAGCGTCCCGGTCAGCACGAAGGCAAGCGTCGTGACCTGCTTGATATGCACGCCGGAATAGAGCGCCGCCGTCGGGTTGCCGCCCGCCGCGTAAACCCGCCGCCCATAGACGCTGTAGTGCAGCAGCAAGATGCCGGCGATGGTGACGCCGAGCGTCCACAGGATCGGCGCCGGGATGCCGAGCACCGAGCCTTCGCCGAAGATCGCGAAATAATACTCGTTGGTGATGATGACCGGCTTGGTGTTGGTGACCATCAGCGCCAGCCCGCGTGCGCCGCTCAGCGTGCCCAATGTCACCAGGAAGGACGGGATTTCCAGACGCGTGGTCAAGACGCCGTTGAGCAGCCCGATCAGCGCCCCGGTGCCCAGCCCGGCCACGGCGCCGACGACCCAGTTGTTGGCGACAAAGGCCATCGCCAGCGACGCGCTCATGCCCGAAAGTGCCAGCGTCGAGGCCACCGACAGGTCGATCTGCCTGGAGATGACGACGAATGTCATGCCCACCGCAATGATCGACACCAGCGTCGTCTGACGGCCGATGTTGAGAAAATTGTCGATAGACAGGAACCATGGTGACGCCAGGCTGAAAACGATCAGCATGACGGCGAAGGCGACATAGAGCATGTAGGGACGCTCGCCCTTGAGCAGATGCTGCAAGGCCGAGCGGCCGCTCGGTTGGTTGGTGGCGGCTTTTGCCGGGCTCTGGATGTCGGTCATGCCGCGTGCTCTTCCGATGGCTGCGAAAGTTGAATGAGGTGATGCAGGTCCTCGGCGCTGCCGAATTCCGGCCGCGCGATCGTCCTGGTGATGCGGCCATCGACGACGATCGAGATGCGGTCGCAGAGTTGCAGCAGTTCGGAGAGATCCGAAGACACCAGCAGCACCCCGCTGCCGGCCGCCGAAGCGGCGCGAATGACGCCGTAAATCTCCTCGCGCGCGCCGACATCGACCCCGACCGTCGGCTCGTCGAGCAACAGCACGCGCGGTCGTGGCTCGTTCCATTTGCCGAACACGACCTTCTGCTGGTTGCCGCCCGACAGGTTCTTCACCATGGTCGACGCGCTTGGCGCCTTCACGGCCAGCCTGCGCATCGCCGCATTGGCATGTTCGCTCGCCGGCCGGCGCTGCAGCCAGCCAAGGCGCGAGAAATAAGGCAGCCGCGGCAAGGTCAGATTGCGCTCGATCGAATGTTCGAGGACCAGGCCCTGGACGTGCCGGTCCTCCGGCACCAGTGCGATGCCTTGCCCGATCGCCGCCGCCGGGTCTGTTCCCTTCAGCGACACGCCGTCCAGGCTGGCCTCGCCCGACTGGATGGGCCGCAGGCCGAAGATGGTCTGCAGGATTTCGGTGCGTCCGCTGCCGATCAGCCCGGCAAGGCCGTGGATTTCGCCCGCGCGCAATTCGAGACTGGCCCCGTCGAGCCGGTCATTGCTGACGCCTTTCAATTCGAGCACGGGCTTTTCAGATGAACCGGCGGACGGCGCCTGCCCTTGTCCGGATGCGGCGCCATCTGCTTTTAGCACAGCGTGATCCGGCCCGACGATCGCGCCGACCAATTGCCGCATATTGGTTTGCGCCGTGACGAAAGTTCCGGCGTTCTGGCCGTCGCGGAACACCGTCACCCGGTTCGAAATGCGGAACACTTCGTTGAGGCGGTGGGTGACGTAGATCACCCCGACGCCACGTGCTGCAACCGCCCGGATCGCCTCGAACAGGATCTTCTCCTCATCATCGGTCAGCGCCGAGGTCGGCTCGTCGAGGATGAGCAGGCGGACATCGCCCATCAGCGCCTTGGCGATCTCGGTCATCTGGCGATAGGCGAAGGGCAGCGAGCCGACCATGGCGCGGGCATCGAGCGGAATGTTCTGCGATTTGAGGAAGGCCTCGGCCTGCGCCACCAGCTGGCGCTTTTTCAGGAAGCCGAGCCGCGTCTGCGGCTCTCGCCCCAAAAGCAGATTGTCGGCGACCGACAGCGACTCGACCAGACTCAGATCCTGGTAAACCACCGCCACGCCGGCATCGCGCGACTGGGCGGGCGAAGAAAACGAGACAGGCTTGCCGTCGATTTCGATCGAGCCGCCATCATGCACGTGCACGCCGCTCAGGATCTTGATCAGCGTCGACTTGCCGGCGCCGTTTTCGCCGAGCAGTGCGTGGACTTCACCGGACAGGATCTCGAGGCTGACGCCGCGCAGCGCATTGACGCCGCCGAACCGCTTCCTGACGCCCTCGACGCGCAGCAAGGGAGCCTCGGAAATCAGCGCAATCGAACCCTGTTCGACCATGACGCCCGCACTTCCTCCCGTTGACGCGTCCCCTACCCCCGTCGAGTCCCTTTTGAGACTTCTCTTACTTTTTTTGTGACTTTTCCATCAGACCAGTAAAATGTCAAACGGCCTGCGGCAGGAATGAATCCGGCCCGACCTCGCCATGTTCGGTGATGATGGCGTCGAAGCCGTCCATGGCCGAAAAAAAGGCCCGCTTGAGCTTGCCGATCTTGCTCGAGTCGATGACCAGATAATTTTCGCGCGCCAGGCTCATCACCTTCTGCTTCACCACCGCTTCGTGGAAATGCTCGCAGGTGGCGCCGCGCTTGGCGTCGACGCCGGCGGCCGACAGGAAGGCTGCGTTGATGCCGACGCTGTTCAGAATGTCGAAATCATGCGTGCCCGAGAAAGACGCCGAGGCCGGATGATAGACACCACCCAGCATGATGATGGTGACATTGGGCTTGCGGCTCAGGCGTTCCGCGACATTCATGGCGTAACATATTGCCGTTATTTGATAATTGTCGGGAATGAGATCGATCAGATGGATCAGCGTCGTGCCGCAGTCGATGAAGATCGTCTCGTCGGGCCGTATCTTGCGCACCGCATGCACACAGGCTTCGCGCTTGGCCGCCGCATGGCTGTCGGCCGCGGTCGCCAGTTCATAGGGAATATCGGCCTCGATCTCGGCCGCCGCCAATATGTGCCCGCCGAGATAGGCGATCTGCCCCTGGTTGGTGGCGATGTCACGCCGCACCGTCATCTCGGAAACGCCGAGCAGCGCTGCCGCTTCGCTGAGATGGATAACCCGCCGCTGCGACAGCAGATCGATAAGCCGTGCCGTCCTTTGCGCCTTGCGAGCCGTCATGCGTGGGCCTGTGCATCTCTTGAAATGTGAGGATTTTAACAACCGCTCGCATTTGGTTGCAAGCCCTGCGTCCCGCTTCGCTCTAGATCTCTTTAGGTGCGGCGCGAAAGATAATCGCGAAGGCGATGCAAGCGCCGTTGAATCTCCAGCTTATCGAAGAGAAATGGGCCGCCGCCGGGTCTATAGCTCTTGAACAAGCTGATCGTCGGGATAGGCCGCGTCGAGCAACGCTTCCAGATTGTTGGCGGCTGCCAGGCTGGTGTCCTCCCCGCTGACGAACCTTGTCAGCAGCAAGCTGAGGTCGTCCACGATGTCAGCCCTTCCCCGCCCCGAACCGCAACCCGTCCATCAAGAGCTTGACCAGCCGCCGCGAACGGTCGCGCCACTCCGGCGTATCGGGCGCTGAGTAGATGCCCGACAGCGCGTGCAGCACGTCGGAGGCATCGACGTCGCCACGGATGGTGCCATCGGCCACCGCCGCCTCGACCAGTTGGCGCAAGGCCTGCGAGACCCGCCCCGACGTGTCGGAGAACAGGGTGGAATTGGTTGTCAGCAGGATGCGCAGGCTGGTCGCCAGGCCACGCTTGGTGGCGATGTAGTCGACGAAGCGCCGCATCCATTCTTCCAGCGCGACATCGGAGGGATGTTTCGCGGCAAGCTCGCCGGCGGCGGCGCACAGCGCCTCGACCTCGCGGCGGTAGACCACCTCGACCAGATGCTCACGCGTCGGGAAATGCCGGTAGAGCGTGCCGATGCCGACGCCGGCGCGACGCGCGATCTCCTCCAGCGAGGCATCGATGCCGCGCTCGGCAAACACCGAAGCCGCCACCTCGACCAGCCGGTCGCGGTTGCGCCGGGCATCCGCGCGCAGCGGCTTTTCCTCCGTGGCGGTCTTCGTTTCGGCGATTGCGGACGGCTCGACGGCCAATTTTTTCTCCACATTGTGTCAGGGGCTTGAACCCGGCCGGGTCAGCCCCCACGTAATAAACGGAGGCACCTCCGCTTTAGTGGAGTGCCTTCATCATATAAGAAGGGGAACGGGTATGTCACGTCTTTCAAAGCCGCAAGCCACAGCTCCCCTGCCAGCCGGGGATTGACGAAGACGCCCTTGCCCTCCCCCGCCCCGACACCAGATCATTCCCCTCAGCGTCAAGCAACTGGAGCCAGACGCCCATGACGAAAATCCCCGTCCATCTCGACATCAACGGCCGGCACCACGAATTGCAGATTGAGCCGCGCGTGACGCTGCTCGATGCCTTGCGCGAGCGGCTCGGCCTGACCGGCACCAAGAAGGGCTGCGACCACGGCCAATGCGGCGCCTGCACCGTGCACATAGACGGCGAGCGCGTGCTGGCTTGTCTGACGCTGGCCGCGCAAGCCGAGGGCCGCGCCATCACCACCATAGAGGGGCTTGCACGGGAGGGCGAACTGCATCCCGTGCAGGCTGCCTTCCTCGAACAGGACGCCTTCCAGTGCGGCTATTGCACGCCCGGCCAGATCATGTCAGCGGTGGCCTGCATCCGCGAGGGCCATGCCGGCTCCGACGAGGAAATCCGCGAATACATGGCCGGCAATCTCTGCCGCTGCGGCGCCTATCCGCACATCGTTGCCGCCGTCCGCCAGGCAGCCCAGGAGTTCGCATCATGAGGGATTTTTCATACCTGCGCGCCACTTCCACTGACGCCGCACGCCAGGCGGCCGCCCTGCCCGGCGCCATGCTGCTGGCCGGCGGCACCACGCTGATCGACCTCGCCAAATGCGGCGTCGCCGAGCCCGACACGCTGGTCGACATCACCCATCTCAAGGGGCTCGACCGGATCGCGGTCGACGAGCGCGGCGCCACCATCGGCGCGCTCGCCAGAATGGGCCATGTCGCCGACCATGCCGACATCAAGAGCCGCTTCCCCGCCATCTCGGAAGCACTGTGGCAGGCGGCTTCGGCGCAGATCCGCAACATGGCGACCATCGGCGGCAATCTGATGCAGCGCACGCGTTGCCCCTATTTCCGCGATCCCGCGAATTTTGCCGCCTGCAACAAGCGTGTATCAGGCAGCGGCTGCTCGGCCATCGGCGGCGTCACCAGGGGACACGCGGTGCTCGGCACCAGCGAGGCCTGTATCGCCATGTATCCCGGCGACCTCGCCACCGCTTTGGTCGCCTTCGACGCAACAGTTCATCTGGGCGAGCGCAAGCTTCTGGTGGATGACTTCTTCCTGCTGCCCGGCACCACGCCCGACAGGGAACACGCGATCGAGCCGGGCGAGATGATCACCGCAATCGCAATCCCCGGCTCCGCAGCAGCCCGCCGCTCGACCTATCTGAAGATCCGCGACCGGCAATCCTATGAATTCGCCGCCGCGAGTGCCGCTGTCGGCATCGAATTCGAAGCAGATGGCCGCACCATCCGCGATCTGCGCGTCGCGCTCGGCGGCGTCGCGACCAAGCCCTGGCGCGTCCGTGCCGTGGAAGACGCCCTGAAGGGGAAGGTGCTGGAGCCGGAAACCGTCCGTGCCGCCAGCCTGCTCGCCGTCGAAGGCGCCGTCGACCATGGCGCCAACCATTACAAGATCGAGCTCGCGCCGCGCGCTGTCGCGCGCGCCATCCTCAAATTGGGAGAGACGGCATGACCGTTCACAACATCAGAGTTGGTGAATCGAAACGGGGCGACGCCTCCGACGGCACACTGGCGGAGGCCGTCGGCGGCCGGCTGTCGCGCGTCGACGGCCCGGCCAAGATCACCGGTGCCGCGAAATACGCGGTCGAACAGCAGCTCGAAGGACTGGCTTATGCCGTGCTGGTCGAAAGCACGATCGCCTCGGGCAAGGTACGCGCGATCGACACGGCAAGCGCTGAAGCCTCGCCCGGCGTGCTGCGAGTGCTGACGCCGGATACCATCATCAGCCTGAGGACCGCGTCGGACTGGCTCGGCACGCCGCCGCCGGACAAGTCCTATTGCCCGCTGGCCCGCGACATCACCTTCTCGGGCCAGCATGTCGCGGCGGTTGTCGCCGAAACCTTCGAGCAGGCGGTCGCCGCGGCGGCCCTGGTCAACGTCAGCTACGACGAGACGCCTTCCATCGTCGACCTCAGCGACGGCAAGGCCGGTGACGGCATTGCGATCGACGCCATGACCAAGGAATGGGGCGATGCGCCCGCCGCCTTCGCCGCCGCGCCGGTGCGCATCTGCGCCGCCTACAACACGCCGCGCGAATACCAGGCGCCGATGGAGCCACATGGCCTGATTGCGCGCTGGGAAGGTGATCGTCTGACCGTGTGGGAGCCGAGCCAGTGGCTCGACGGCATGGCCCGCACCTATGCCGAATGGTTCGAAGTGCCGTTCGAGAATGTGCGGCTGGTCTCGCCCTATATTGGCGGCGGCTTCGGCTCCAAGGCGCTGGCGCTGAGCCACGGTGCGGTGGCGGCAAGTGCCGCCAAAATGATCGGCCGCCCGGTGAAGCTGGTGATGACGCGGCCGCAGACCTTTACCGGCTATGGCGGCCGCGCCGCGACGCGCCAGACCGTGACCATCGGCGCCGACCGCGACGGCGTGATCCAGTCGATCGTGCATCGCGGCGTCAATGAAACGTCCATCGACGGCATGTGGGTCGAGCCGCTGGGTTCGGTCACCTCGATCATGTACGCGACGCCGAATTTCTCCTCGAAGCAGAATGTCGTGCGGGTCAATTCCGTGGTGCCGGGCGCCATGCGCGCGCCGGGCGAAAATCCCTCGGCCTTCGGCATCGAAAGCGCCATCGACGAGCTCGCCTATGAGGTCGGCATCGATCCATTGGAAATCCGCCTGCGCAACTATGCCGAACAGGATCCGCACGCGAAAAAGGCCTGGTCGACCAGGCAGTTGCGCGAGGCTTTTGCCGCAGGCGCCGAACGCTTCGGCTGGTCCAGGCGCTCGCCGAAACCGCGCTCGATGCGCGACGGCAACCAGCTGATCGGCTGGGGCGTCGCCGCCGGCACCTATCCGGTGCGGCGCGCCTATGGCGAGGCCGTCGTGCGCATCCTGGCCGACGGCTCGGTCGAGGTCGAAAGCTCCTCGATCGACATGGGCCAGGGCACCTACACCATCCTGGCGCAGACCGCCGCCGAGACGCTCGGCGTGCCGGCCGACGATGTGGTGGTGAAGCTCGGCGACTCCCGCTTTGCCCGCGCCGGCGTCAGCGGCGGCTCGCGCCTGGCCGGCGTGATGACGGGTGCTGTTCACAAGGCCGCGACCTCGGCGCTCGATCAACTGGTGGGGCTCGCCATCAGCGATCCGCGCTCGCCCTTCCACGCACTGCAGGCCAACACTCTGGTTGTCGCCAATGGCCGCATCGGCTCGCCGCGCGGCGACGGTCCCGATGTCTCGATCGCCGAACTGCTCAAGAGCGTCGGCCGCGACCGCATCGAGGCGACCGGCGACACCATGCCGGCCAATTCGACCGCCGAGGACCGCTACAAGAACTACACCACCATCGCCATGGCGTTGCCGCACACCGAGGGCGACTATTCGCGCTATTCCTGGTGCGCGCATTTCATCGAGGTCCGCGTCGACGAGGATTTCGGCACGGTGCGCGTCTCGCGCGTGGTGTCGGCGCTGGATTCCGGCCGGCTCTACAACCCCAAGCTCGCCGAAAGCCAATGGAAGGGCGGCATCATCATGGGCATCGGCCAGGCGCTGCTGGAAGAAGGCATCATGGATCGTCGCCATGGCCGCATCGTCAACAACAACCTCGCCGACTACCTCGTGCCGACCAATGCCGACATCCCGGACATCGAGGTGATCTCGGTCGGCATTCCCGACCCGCACTCCTCGGCGCTCGGCGGCAAGGGTGTGGGTGAGCTCGGCATCGTCGGTGTCGCGCCCGCGATCGCCAATGCGGTGTTCCACGCGACGGGGAAGAGGGTACGCGATTTGCCGATCACGCTGGAGAAGCTGATCTGAAATGGAGCGCGTAATCTCCTTTTGCGGTGGAGATTACGCGCTCGGTCACTTTCGCCCCTACCACTCCAGCCCGAACACCAGCTTGCCGAAGTGCAGGCCGCCGGCGGCCATGTGGGCGTAGGCCTCGGTCGCCTCGTCAGGTGAAAACATCTTGTCGACGACCGGCTTGATCCCCGCGGCGCCGATGGCGCGGGCGGCGTCGCGAAGGTCGGACACCGACCCGGTGTTGTTGCCGATCACCTTCAGCGCCTTGATGATGATCGGCAGCAGGTTGATCGTGGCCTCGGCGCCGGTGACGAAACCGATGGTGAACAGCGTGCCGCCGGGCGCGGTGGCGTTGACGGCGCGGGCGAAGGTGGCGGTGCCGCCGGTCTCGACGACGAGGTCGGCGCCGAGCCCGCCCGTCAGCTCAAGCACCTTGCCGTCCCAGTCTGACGTCGCGCGGTAGTTGATGAGATGATCGGCGCCCAGCGCCTTCGCCCGTTCCAGCTTCTCGTCCGACGACGAGGTGATGATGACGGTGGCGCCTGCGGCTTTCGCCAGCTGCAGGGTGAAGATCGAGACGCCGCCGGTGCCGAGCAGCACGACGACCGAGCCCGGCCCGACATTGGCGGCGCGGATGGCATTCCATGCCGTGGTGCCGGCGATCGGCAATGTCGACGCCGCCTCGAAGGAGAGATGCGCCGGGACCGGCACGAGCGAATTGGCCGGCAGCGCCACATATTCGGCCAGCGACCCCGGCAGCGAGATGCCGCGCATCTGCGTCATCTCGTAGGGCCGCGGCCGGCCGCCGATCCAGCGCGGCTTGGCATGGGCGACGACGCGATCGCCGGTGCTGAAACTCGTAACGCCCTCGCCCAGCGCGACGATCTCGCCGGCGCCGTCGGCGACCGGGATGAGCGGAAAGCTCGGGCCCGGATAATTGCCGCTCGCCACCGCGACATCGACGAAATTGAGGCTTGCCGCACGCTGGCGGATCAGCACCTCGCCGCGCTGCGGTTCGGGGGTGGCGACGGTGGCGGCACGGAAGGCGTCGAGCCTGGGTTGGCTCAGTTCGATGGCTTTCATGGTTTCACTCCGGTGAGATGACTGATGGTTGAGTGAACCTATCTGTTGCGCTATTTATGGATAATCGTTCCATTTTGCATTTGAGTAATGCGAAACATACAGCAATCCCACGAACCGGCGGCCCTTGCCGAAATGGCGGCCTTCGCGGCCATCGCCGAGGCGCGCTCCTTCACCAGGGCGGCGGCGCGTGTCGGGCGCGACGCGACCATCCTGTCGCGGCGCCTGCAATCGCTGGAGGAGCGGCTGGGGGTCAGGCTGCTGCATCGCACGACACGCAGCGTGTCGCTGACCGAAGCCGGTGCCGAATTCCTGGTGCGCGTGCGCGCCATCCTCGCCTCCGTCGACGAGGCCGAGGCCGCCGCGTCGGCGCATGCCGGCGGCAGCCCGCGCGGCCTGCTCAGGCTGGCGCTGCCTGGCACGTTCGGGCGCATGTGGATCGGACCGCTGCTGCCGCAATTCCTTGCCGAATTTCCCGATATCCGCATCGAGGCCGAATTCTCCAACCGCTTCGCCGATCTGGTCGCCGAGAATTTCGACGTCGCCGTGCGGCTCGGCGCGCTGGAGGATTCGCGCCTGGTGGCACGCAAGGTGGCGACGCGGCGCCGGCTGCTTTGCGCCGCCCCCGCCTATCTCGCCCGAAGAGGCAGGCCGCGGACGCCGCAGGCGCTGCTCGAACATTCCTGCCTGGGCTTCAGCGGCTTCCAGACCTTTCCGGCCTGGGAGATGACCGACCACGAGGGCCGGCGCGCACGCGTCGAGGTTTCCGGGCCGTTGGTCAGCGACGATGCCGAGGTGCTGGTCGAGGCCGCGGTGCAGGGCCTCGGCCTGATGATGAGCACCGACTGGCTGATCGGACGCGAACTCGCCGACGGACGGCTGGTGCCTGTCCTGGAGGAGTGGACGCTGGCCGATGAAGGCGCGGTCTATGTCGTCGTGCCCTCGGCCAAGGGACAAGCCGCCAAGACCCGCGCCTTCGCCGACTGGATCGGTAAGCGATTTTCGCCGGAGCCACCCTGGCGAAGGTAAGGGCGACGTAGCGGGCGTTCGCGCCGGCGATCGAACGCGGTGCACACACCCCAAAAAAAAGGGGAGATAGGCACTTCCGGCGGTCGCGCCCTACCCTTTCGCCGCCAGCAAATTCGCATCCCGCGCCAGCCGCCAGCGGCCGTCATTCTCCTTGCGCAGCAACGTCAGCGTATAGCCCGACCGATGCACCGGCTCGCCGCCGGGCGGTGTCGCCGTCATATCGATGCGGTTGCGTATATAGGCCCAGTCGCCGAGCAGTTTGAGCTCAACGATCTCGCTGTCACCATCGATCTTGGTCTCGCCCATGCTCCTGGAGGTGGCGGCGAAGGCTTCCTTGCCGAAGGGCTCCTTGCCGGGAACCATGAAGACGACATCGTCCGTCATCAGGCCAAGCACGGTCTCCAGATCGCCATTCCGGCTCGCCGCCATCCAGGTCTCGACCACGTGGCGGATCGCGGTTGCGTCATCGGTCATCGGTTTATCTCCTTGCAATCGTCGGCGATCGGATTGTCGTAAATACCTAGTGCAATCGCCTTCGCCAGCAACGCCGCAGGCGGAACCCGAGCGCTATCGCCCGCGTTTTGTGACGGAGGACTCCACGAAATGGAGAAGGACAATGGCAAGCGCAGCTGACCGCGATCCGCGGCACCACACACAGAAGATGCAGAAGGCATTCAAGGAGATTCAGGACCACCTGCGGGAAGATGTCGCAAAGGTCGATGAGCCCCAGTTCAAGGCGATGTTCGAGACGTCGGCGGAGGTTCTGGGCGGATTGATCAAGGCGTTCCAGGATTATGAGCAGAAGAATGAAGCAGCTTGGCGGTAGCCTGGCTTCGTCGTGAAAAAAGAGAGGCAGGACCATGTCCGCGTCCGCGACTGTCAATGTCCGCTATATGGTCAGCGACGTCGATGACGCCGTGGCCTGGTACACGCAGCATCTGGGGTTTGAGCAACTTTCGAACCATGCGCCGGCGTTCGCGGACGTCAGACGCGGAGCGCTTCGCCTGCTTTTGAGCGGTCCGACCAGCTCGGCGGGCAGACCGATGCCCGACGGTGAACGGCCGGGACCCGGCGGTTGGAACCGCATTCATCTGATCGTCGAGGACCTGGCGGCGGAGGTCGCCCGGTTGCGCACTGCGGGCCTCAACTTCCGCAATGAAATCGTGACGGGGCCAGGCGGCTCGCAGATCTTGCTGGTCGACCCTTCCGGCAATCTGGTGGAACTGTTCGAGCCGGCCAAGAGCAGATAAGCGATCCACTTAGGGGAGATTGGCAGCTCGCCGGTTTTCGCCAATCTCTATATGATGCCCCCGCCACGGTGGGGACCGATAATGAAAAGCGCACTGGCAATCGTCGCACTAGCACTTGTAGCCACCCCTTTCACCCATGCCGCACCTTGCGACTGGTCCGCCCGGATGGAGGAGGACGAAGGCGGCAGCGTGCTGATGGCGTCGGTCTGCGGCGGGCCGAAGGGCGATGCGCATCTGATGCTGGCCTGCTTCGACAGGCCGGTGCTGAGCTATGATCTGGGCGCCGCGGGCGGACAGATCGAGCCCGGCACCAAGGGCACCTTCAGCTTCAAGGCCGGCGGCAAGAGCGTGACCAAAACGCTCGTGCTGGAGGCGATGTACAATTACTTCACGGCAGACCTGTCCGGCCCTTCCGACCCACTGCTGACGCTCTTGCGCGGCAAGGGTGAGGTGACGGTTTCCGCCGACAAATACGGCACGGCGAGCTTTCCGCTGAAAGGCTCCGGAGCCGCGATCGGCAAGGGGCTGGCAGAATGCGGCAAGGGTTCGGGCGGCGAGGCCGATTGACTCTGCCGACGAGGGAAGAGACCGGCAGCGTCAATGCCTCACTTCCCCTGCCCCTTCATGAACTGGCTGAGCAGATCCACCGGCAGCGGGAATACCACCGTCGACGAGCGCTCGCCGGCAATGTCGTGCAGGGCCTCGAAATAGCGCAGTTGCATGGCCTGCGGCTCGGCCGCCAGCATCCGGCCCGCCTCGACCAGTTTCGCCGCCGCCTGCTGCTCGCCATCGGCATTGATCACCTTGGCGCGCCGCAGCCGCTCGGCCTCGGCCTGCTTGGCGATGGCGCGGATCATGCTCTCGTTCAGGTCGACATGCTTGATCTCGACATTCGAGACCTTGATGCCCCAGGCGTCGGTGCGCTGGTCGAGGATCTCCTGGATGTCGCTGTTGAGCTTGTCGCGCTCGGCCAGCATCTCGTCGAGCTCGTGCTTGCCGAGCACCGAGCGCAGGGTGGTCTGCGCCAGCTGGTTGGTGGCGGCCATGTAGTCCGCGACCTGGATGATCGCGCGCTCGGCGTCGACGATGCGGAAATAGAGCACCGCGTTCACCTTCACCGAGACGTTGTCGCGCGAAATCACGTCCTGCGGCGGCACATCCTGCACCACCACCCGCAGGTCGACCTTCACCATCTGCTGCACGAAGGGGACGAGGATGATGAGGCCAGGACCCTTGACCCCGGTGAAGCGGCCAAGCGTGAAGACCACGCCGCGCTGATATTCCCTGAGGATACGGACAGCCGCCGACAGGAACATGATCACGACCAGCGCAACGACCAGATAGGCCACATAACCAACCATCATTGTCTTGCTCCATTCCTTGCCGCATCGCGCCGCCGCACGGTCAGCACGAGGTCGCTTATCTCGGTCACCTCGACGCTGTCGCCGGCTGCGATCGGTTCGTCCGCCCTTGCCCGCCAGCGCTCGCCCAAAGCCAGCACATGGCCCTCGCCGCCCTGCCAGTCGAGGATCTCGACCGGCAGGCCGCGCATCGCCTCGCCGCCGACGCGCGGCGGGTTCTTGCGTGCCGCCCAGACATAGGTGCCGGTCAGCAGCGCCAGCCCAAGCGTCAGCGCGGCGGCGGGGCCGATGACGGCCCATGACATGGCAAAGCCCGGCCCCTCCACCCTCAGCAGCATGGCGGCGCCGAAAAGAAAGGCGGCCACGCCGCTGACCCCAAGCAAGACGGTGGGATTGAGGGCCTCGATGATGAGGAAGGCGATGCCGAGCAGCATCAGCGCAAGGCCGGTATAGTTGATCGGCAGGAGGTTGAGCGCATAGAGCCCGAGCACCAGGCAGATGGTGCCGATGACGCCGGGCGCGACCGCGCCGGGACTGGTGAACTCGAAGACGATGCCATAGACTCCGACCAGCATCAGGATGACCGCGATGTTCGGATCGGTGATGACCGAAAGAAGCTGGATGAACCAGCCGGGCTCCAGCGTCTCGACCGGCAGCCCCTTGGTCGCCAGCACCACTTTTTTGCCGGCCACATCGACGGTGCGCCCATCGGCCAGTTGCAACAGCTCGGTGGTGTCGTGGGCGACGAAGTCGATGACATGCTGCTGCAGCGCCGCATTGGCCGACAGGCTTGCCGCCTCGCGCACCGCCTTCTCGCCCCAGTCGCCATTGCGCCCGCGCAGTTCGGCGAGCGAGCGGATCAGGGCGACCGCGTCGTTGGTCACCTTGGCCATCATCGCGTCGCCCGCCGGCCGGCCGTCCTCACCCTTCTGGTCGCCTTGGCCCTTTTGGTCGCCCCGGTTCTTCTGGTCGCCCTGGTTCTTCTGGTCGCCATTGTCGCCGCCCGGCAGCGACGGCAGCCCGCCGATCTCGACCGGTGTCGCCGCGCCGAGATTGGTGCCGGGCGCCATCGCCGCGATATGGGTAGCGTAGAGGATATAGGTGCCGGCACTCGCCGCATGGCCTCCGGCCGGCGCGACATAGCCGATGACGGGCACCGGCGAGGCCAGGATGTCGGCGATCATCTCGCGCATCGAGGTGACCAGCCCGCCGGGCGTATCGAGTTGCAGGATGAGGACTGCGGCGTCCCGCTTGGCGGCGACATCGAGCGCTTCCTCGAGTTGCCTGGTGCTCGCCGGCCCGATGGCGCCGTCAATGGCGACGCTCAGCGCAACCTTCTCGCTCCCAGCCGAGGCGAAGGGAGAAAACGCAGCCGCGGCGACAAAAGCCACGGCAAGAAAGGCCACCCGCGCGAAGGACACGCTCAACGCTCCATGGACTCAATATGGGTGGTGTCCCGGCGAAGTCCAATGGGGAGCTGATGGCGCCGATTGGCTTAGGCCGATGTGACGGCGAATGGCGTTTCCCCGCGCGGCACGTGCGCGGGGCGTTCGGCGACGCGCCGGTGTTGCATTGTCTCGCGCCTGGCGTCTTGCGCTGGCTCGCACTGGAATTGCCCTGAAACCGCCGCCGCGCTTTCCCGACCGCTGTCGCCGATCAGCCGCGGCGATCGGAGCCTCAGGAAATCGCTGATTCCTCGGCGAGGCGGAGATTGGCAACCTCAGCCGGCCCCGCACTATGATCCGGGAGCCGCGACGGGCGTGCCAATATCCGCAATGAGTTTGACCAGATCGGCCTGGCGGCGCGTGCCGGTCTTGGCGAAGATGCGGTTGAGGTGGGTCTTCAGCGTGTTCTCGCCGATGCCGAGCGACAACGCGCTTCTGGACGCGGACAACCCGCTGCCGATGCGCAGCAGTACCCGCGCCTCCGCCGGCGTGAGATCGAACAGCGTGGTCAGAACGGCCTCCGGCAGTGGCGAAGAGGACGTCGTGGTCGAGACGAAGACAGCGGCACAGGCGGGCCGGAAAGCTGCGCGCGCGGTGCCTTCGCTCAGCGGCAGCACATAGGCGACGGCGGGCGGCTGGCCCGGGGCCGAAATGGGCAGACCGATGCCGCGTGACCCAAGCGAGCCATCCGCGTCCGCGGCGCCGGCGATCGCTTCCAGCAAGGCGCGGGCAACCGCCGCATTCTCCGTCTGCAGCACACCGTTCCTGGAAAGAATGGGACCGTGTCCCGACAGCATCAGCTCGGCGGCTCCATTAGCATGGAGGATCGTGCCGTTGGCGCCGGTCAGAACGACCGGCACGGCGAGATGGTCAAGCGCCGCGCGATAGAGATTGGCGGCCATGCGAGCCTGATCGAGCAGATCGCCGATCAGCGACGCACGGCGCAGATGCGGCGAGAGCATTGCCAGGAAGCGCTGCTCCTCGGCCGAAATCACCCCCCTGCTTGCCCGCGTGGTGCAACCCATGAGCCCGATCCGGTCCGGCGTATGAACGAATTTGGTGATGCAGCCCTCACGCAATCCCTGCGGTTTGGCCCAATTCTGAAAAAAGGGCGTCCGCTGGAGGTCAGCTTCGCTCATATGCGACAGTGTCGCGACGGGCGTGTCGATATCGCCGACGACCGCGGCCTTCAGCCCGGGAATCGCGTCAAAGTCATAATCCTCCTGGAGCACGCGCATCCGCTCCGGATCCCACGGTGATTGGGCCGCGAAGCGGCCGTGATTGCCGGCCGTGCTGGCAAGCGCGATGGTGGCATAGGCCGCATCCATGGCTTCGGTGATGCGGACCATTGCCCCAGTCCACCCGTCGGGGTTCAACACGCAGTCGTAGATATCGCCGACAATCGAATAAAGGACTTCGCTGCTCAGCCTTTCCACCGTTTCTCCTACACCCCGGCATGCCCGCCCCTCCCATGATGGATGGTGGGCAAAAGATGAAACCAGCAATTTTGGACGGCGGGTCGGTGCAAGGACGCCGACCGCGTCTGGACGATTTTGCTGGCGTCATACTTTCGGGTGACGCCAAGCGTGATTGAGCTCGACTAAAGGTCCAATTCGATCCGTTGAACGCTTGGCGACCTATGTCGCTGGTTATTCCTGGAATGGAAAGCGCCGCGTTCGATTTTTTTTGAGACTGCGGGTTTAGCGGGGGCGCTTCCTTGTCAAGAAAGACGGTGTTCTCATCGACTGATTTGCCGCCGCATCTTGGCGAAAGCGACCGTTTTTCCCTCTGGCAGGACATCCATGTCGCCGAGATCTGGTCGGTCGAATACGGCATATCGGAAAAACTGCCTTTCCAGGCCGCGATCGAAGCCACCGCCGTAGGATCGCTCGTGCTTGGCCAGATGGCCGGAACGATCCGGCAGGCGACGCGGAAGGCGAGCAACATCGCCGATGACGGCAATGACGGCTACCTGCTGCTGATCAACAAGGCCGACACCGTGCTGAGCGGGGCGCAGGCCGGCCGTGAATACGGCGTCGGGCAGGGGGAAGCCGTCCTGGTCACCGCGGCGGAAGCGCTGAAAATGACCGGCGCCGACTGGAATGTGTGGACGAACGTGGTCGTGCCACGCGCAGTCCTCACCCGGGCCTTCCCGCAGATCGATGACAGGCTGGCGTTGAAGATCGGCGCCGAAAACGAAGCTCTCGATTTCCTCAAACGCTATTGCCAATTGCTCGAGACCGGCCCCCCTCTCGCCTCGCCCGATCTCATAACACATGCCACGGAAACGATCGTCGACCTGATCGGGCTGGTGACCGGCGCGAAGGGCGAGGCTGCCGAACTGGCCGGCCTGCGCGGCCTGCGGGCGGCGAGACTGCAGGCAATCCTGGCCAAGATCACCGACAATTTCGCCAACCCCGGCATCTCCGCGCAAGGCGTCGCGAAGGAACTCGGGCTGTCGGCGCGCTATGTCCAGGATCTGCTCCAGGAGACAGGCGTCAGCTTTTCCGAACGTGTTCTCGAACAGCGCTTGCAGGGAGCACGCAAGATGCTCTCGCAAAGGCACAATGACGCCATGCGCGTCAGCGAAATTGCGCTGATAAACGGCTTCAGCGACGTGTCCTACTTTAACCGCTGTTTCCGCCGCCGTTTCGGCCACACGCCAACGAGCGTGCGATAGATTCGGATGGTTCCGCTGGACGGGCGACATGATCCCCTTCCTTCCGGGGCGGCGGTCGGTCCTTCAGCCGCGCCCGAAGCGACCGATGATGCCAAACCATCACAGTGCAGGGAAAAGCCCCCGCACCTCGCTCCAGTCCAATTCCGGTGCGGCCCTGCCCAAGACAACAGCCTGCCGCCGATGACATGTCAGCGCCAGGGCGAAACGACTGCCATATCAGGGGATTGAATGCCGCAACACGAATTTGCAAGCCGCAAGGCGAAGGCGTTGAAGTATCTGGCGCTGACGTCGACCGCGCTGGTCTGTCTCGGCCAGCCAATCACTGCCTCGGCAGACGCGATATGGACCGGCGCTGCCTCCACGGACTGGTTCACCGCCGGAAACTGGAAAAACAGCGCTGTTCCCACCTCGGGTGACGACGTCGTGCTCAATCCGAAGTTTCCGAATCCGACCGTGATAGACGGGGCAAATGCGGCCGCGCATAATCTCCTTCTTGGCACCATTGCGAGCTACACAGGCTCGCTGACGATCAAAAGCGGCGGCACGCTCGCCAGCAGTGCCGGCTTTGTAGGCTACCTCACGGACGCGAACGGGGTCGTGACCGTTACGGGAGCAGGCTCGGCCTGGAACAACAGTTCGGACCTCTTCCTTGCCGCCAGTCCGGGCAGCACCGGCACCTTGTCGATCTCCAACGGCGGCGCGGTCAGCGACACGGTGGGTCATGTCGGCTCCGGCGGCACCGGCACCGCGACCGTCGACGGGATCGGCTCGACCTGGACAAACAGCGGCGACCTGTACATCGCCGAACATGGCACGGGCACGCTGAACATCACCAAGGGCGGCGCGGTCAGCAATGCCGTAGGCACAATCGGCTGGCATGCGGGCTCCAACGGCGCGGTGACGGTCGATGGTGCGGGTTCGACCTGGACAAACAGTTCGTCGCTCTTCATCGGCCATGCCGGCGTCGGCACTCTGACCATCTCCAACGGCGGCGCAGTAAGCAACTCCCTCGGTTCGATTGGTGAGCAGGCCGGTTCCAGTGGCTCAGCGACTGTCACCGGCGTCGGCTCGTCCTGGACCAATTCCGGCAATCTACTTGTCGGCTGGGGCGGCGCCGGCACGCTGACGATCCAGAGCGGCGGCGTGGTGAGCAGCGCCAACGGCCAGATCGGCGCCAAATCCGGTTCGACCGGCAGCGTGACAGTCGCCGGCGCCGGCTCGTCCTGGACCAATTCCGGCGAGCTTTATGTCGGCTGGAGCGGCGCCGGCACGCTGACGGTCCAGAACGGTGGCACGGTGAGCAATACCAACGGCTATATCGGTGACAATTTCAGCCCGGCCGCCGCCGCGACGGTGGACGGTGCGGGCTCGCACTGGACCAATTCCGGCCTTCTCTCCATCGGCAATTACGGTGCCGGCGCGCTGACGATCCAGAACGGCGGCGCAGTGAGCGCCATGTCGGGTTACCTCGGCATCAATGCCGATTCGAGCGGCACCCTTACGGTCACCGGAAGCGGATCGACCTGGAGCGACACGAACGGCCTCTACGTTGGAAATGGCGGCACTGGCATACTGAACATCCAGAACGGCGGTCTCGTCAGCAGCAACATCGGCTTTGTCGGTGCCATAGCGGGCTCGACCGGCACGGCGTCGGTCGATGGCATAGGTTCGATCTGGAGCATCGCGTCGAGCCTGTTTGTCGGCGACGCCGGCACGGGCACCTTGACGATTTCGAATGGCGGCACGGTCAGCAACGGCGCGGCGGCCATTGGCGCGAAAGCCGGCTCGACCGGCTTGGTATTCGTCGATGGCGCGGGTTCGACCTGGACCAATAGCGGCGATATGCAGGTCGGGCTTGATGGTTCCGGCACGTTGAACATTACAAATGGAGGCAGTGTCAGCGATGTCAATGCCGTGCTTGGGTACGGCGCCGGCGTAGGTACCGGTATCGTGGATGGTGCGGGTTCGAAATGGTCCAACAGCGGCTATCTACAGGTCGGCGCCGGTTCGATCTCGACATTGGCGATCACGAATGGCGGCGTCGTAAGCGCGGGTAGCGGTTCGGTGGATTCTTCGAGCAAGGCAACTGTCGATGGCATCGGCTCGACCTGGATGAACATCGGCGGCTTTACTGTGGGCGTCGGCGGAGCAGGCACCGTTTCCGTGTCAGGAGGTGGTGCCCTCAGCGACGTAGACGGCATTTTGGGTTACTACCAGGGCTCCAGCGGAGCCGCGAGTGTGGATGGCGTGGGTTCGAACTGGGCGAATACCGGCAAACTCATTGTCGGCCAATCAGGAACCGGCACGCTCGATATCACCAATGGCGGCGCCGTCAGCAACCAGACTGGCTCCGTGGGCTACGACGTGGGGTCCGTGGGCACCGTCACGGTGGATGGACCGACTTCGAGCTGGACCAATTTCTCGGACCTGCGCGTCGGCTATTTCGGTACGGGCAAGTTGACGATCTCGAATGGCGGCAGCGTCGTCAACCTGGTGAGCACTGTCGGTTCCGCCGCCGGCGCCATCGGCGCCGTGACGGTCGACGGCGTCGGCTCGGTCTGGACCAACAATTCTTCCCTCTATCTCGGCGAAAACGGCACCGGCACGCTGGCGATCTCAAACGGCGGTACGGTCACCAGCTCTGCCGGCTATCTGGCTTTTGAGGCCGGGTCCACGGGGACGGCCGCAGTCAGCGGCGCGGGCTCAACCTGGACCAGCAGCAACCTCCTTCTCGTCGGTCAGCGTGGTACGGGCTCATTGACCGTCTCGAACGGCGGCAAGGTCTCCAGCACCACTGGCAATCTAGGCTTTTATGCCGGGTCCACCGGCAAGGCTGACGTCAGCGGGCCCGGCTCGACATGGGCCAATAGCGGAGATCTCGATATCGGCCTTGGTGGCACAGGCACGCTGACGGTCTCGGATGGCGGCGCCGTGTCGGCCGGCGGCGCGGTCAACATCGCCTTGCTGGCGGGCTCCGTCGGCACGCTGAACATCGGTGCAGCGAGTGGATCGCCGGCGGCGGCCGCGGGCACGCTCGATGCGGCGAGCATCCAGTTCGGCGCCGGCACCGGCACGCTCAATTTCAACCATACCAGCACGAACAATGGCTTCGCTTCAGCGATCAGCGGACTGGGGACGATCAACCAGATCGCCGGCATCACCAAGTTGACCGGTAATTCCTCCGGCTTCACCGGGACGACGAACGTTCTCGGAGGCGGCCTCTATGTCAACGGCTCGCTCGGCGGCGCGATCAATGTCAGCGGCGGCCTGCTTGGCGGGTCGGGCACGGCAGGCAATGTGACCATTGCTTCGGGCGGCACCTTTGCACCGGGCAATTCGATCGGCACGATCAATGTCAGCAACACAACCTTCTCGGCGGGTTCGATTTATGCGGTTGAAGTCGAAAGCGGCGGCACATCCGATCGGATCAGCGCCACCGGTACGGTGACGATCGGCGGCGGCACGGTCGACGTCATCCCCTATCCGGATTATGCGACCGGCACGACCTATACGATCGTCACCGCGGCAGGGGGTGTCACCGGCGCCTTCGACAAGGTCAGTTTTGAAGGCAGCAGCTCGATCTTCATTGCGCCGACGCTCACTTATGACGCGAACAATGTCTATCTCAACCTGGCCAAGGCAAGCTTTGCCAGTGCAGGCCTGACGCCCAACCAGATCGCCACCGGCGGCGGCGCCGACAGCCTTGGCGCCGGCAATCCGCTCTTCGATGCCATCCTGCTGCTGCCGACGGCGGCGGCCGCCCAGGACGCCTTCGACCAGCTCTCGGGCGAGATCCATGCCTCGGCCAAGGGCATGCTGCTGGAAGACAGCCGTTTCCTCCGCGACGCCGCCACCAACCGCATCGATGCTGCCTTCGGCGATGCCGGCGCGGCACCACTGCCGGTCATGGCCTATGGCGAGGGCGGACCGGAAATGGTGGCCGCCGACACCGATCGCTTCGCTGTCTGGGGCCAAGCTTTCGGCTCATGGGGCAAGGTGGATTCCGACGGCAACGCCGCCGCCTTCGACCGTTCGACCGGCGGCCTGCTGGCCGGCGCTGACACACTGCTCGGCGGCTGGCGCGTCGGTGTTCTCGGCGGCTACAGCCATTCGTCCTTCGACGCCGATGATCGCAATTCCTCCGGCAAAAGCGACAGCTACCATCTCGGCCTCTATGGCGGCACCAATTGGGGCGCCATCGCCTTCCGCACCGGTGCCGCCTACAGCTGGAGCAGCCTCTCGACCAGGCGCTCCCTCGCCTTCAACGGCTTCACGGATGCGCTCTCGGCCGACTACGACGCCGGCACCGCGCAGATGTTCGCCGAACTCGCCTACAAAGCTGATGCCGGCAGCTTCAAGTTCGAACCCTTCGCCAACCTCGCCTATGTCAGCCTGCACACTGACGGCTTTAGCGAAACCGGCGGTGCGGCGGCCTTGACCAGCGCCGGCGCGAGCACCAACGCCACCTTCACCACGCTCGGCCTGCGCGGCTCGACCGATTTTGCGCTTGGCGGCGTCAATGCCACCGCGCGCGGTATGCTCGGCTGGCGTCACGCTCTTGGCGACGTCACGCCGACCTCGAGCTTCGCCTTCGCCGGCGGCGACGCCTTCACCATCGCCGGCGTGCCTATCGCCAGGGATGCGGCCGTCATCGAAGCCGGTTTCGACATGAGAATGTCGCCCGATGCGACGCTCGGCCTGTCCTATTCCGGGCAGTTCGGCGGCGGTGCCGTCGACAACGGCGCCAAGGCAAGCCTCAGCGTCAAGTTCTGACGACAACAGGCCGCCGGCTCGCGCCAAATTGATGTCGCCATGCGGTGCTGGCGTCCAGCTCTATTCCGGCGACGGCACCGGCGGCTTCGAGGTCAGCGCCGTCCCGGCGGCAGCGACAATGACGGCGGCGATGCCGGCCAGTTGCGGCGGGGTCAGGCTTTCGTCCAGGAACAGGAAGCCGGCCAGCGCGCCGAGTCCCGGCTCCAGGCAGGTCAGCGTGCCGTAGATGCGGGCCGGCATGCGGGTCAGCGCCACCATCTCCAGGAAGAATGGCAGCGCGCTGGAAAACAGGCCGACGAGCAGCGCGCTGGCCAGGACCGACGGCGCCAGCAGCCCCGTTCCCGCCTGCGCCACGCCGAAGGGCAGCACCAGCACGGCGGCGATCGCCATGCCATAGGCGGTGGTGCGGGTGCCAAGCTCCGCACCCGCCTTCTGTGCCAGCACGATATAGAGCGCCCAGAAGCCGCCTGCCGCCAGCGCCAGCATCACCCCGGTCGGATCGAGCGGCTGCAAAGAGTGGATGAAGGGCGACAACAGGATGATGCCGGCCAGTGCAAGCGCGATCCAGGCGAAGTCGCTGGCGCGCCGCGAAGCCAGCGTCGCCACCAGCAGCGGCCCGGAAAATTCCAGCGCCACGGCGACGCCGAGCGGGATCCTGGCAAGGGCTGCGTAGAACAGCAGGTTGAGCGCGCAGAGCGTCACCCCATAGGCGACCAGCCACGGCAAGGTGGCACGCGTCGGCCGCATCTGCCAGGGCCGCAGCACCGCGATCAGCATCAGCGCGCCGATCACCAGCCGCAGCGTCGTCGTGCCTTGCGCGCCGATCTGCGGGAACAGGGTTTTGGCGAAGGTGGCGCCGATCTGGATCGACACCATGGCCCCCATCAGCGCCGCGACAGGCAAGGGCGCCGCTTCGCGCCTGGCAACCGGCATCGATGTCACTTCGGTTTGTCCTTCCCTGCCGCGATATGCTGACGCGGCGGTATCGGCATAGGCCGAACCGGCCCGCCTGTCCTGAGGCAGTGAAGGCGGCTTGATAGGGTCAAGACAGGTGTCGAGGCGCGCTGGCGCCCTCGCCGTTTCAGCCGCTGAACGACACGCCCCGGCGGCGCATGCCCGCCTGCACGCCGCGCACGATCATCCGGGACAGCATTTCCATGTCCCAGGGCATGCCCGGGCGCCAGACATCCAAGAGCAGGGCTATGCGCGCTTCATCGGCGTTGTTTATCACCTCGTGCGGATAGGTGTCGTCCCACAGCATGCCTTCGCCGTCACTGATCCGTCTTTCCTGATGGTCGATCATCATGATGGTTGCCGGGCGGCCATCGGCCTGGCGCGGGATGACCAGGCCTAGGTGAAACCGCATGATGCCGCGGAACGGCCCGCGATGGCTGGGTATGTGCTTGCGCGGCGCCAGGAACGAGATCGCCGCCGATTTGACTTCCGGGCATTCGGCGAGCAAGCGGCTGAGCACCGGCATGCGCGCCAGGTTCTCCGGCACCGCCATGTCATAGGCCTTGAGCACGAACATGCGCCAGTCGAGACCGTCATTGGCCGAGATATCGGCCTGCTCCGGCATGATGTCATGGAAGCGCGGGACCTTGTCCAGACGCACGCCAAGCGCTTCGTCGCGTATGTCGCGCCAGGCGCCGGTGAATTTCGCCGCGTTCGGAAATTCGCTGGCGGAATCGAGGATCGCCGGCGCGTCAATGCGCCTTTCATAGACACGCCGGATAACATCGGATGCAAGATCGTAGGTGCGCGACATCGCATGGCCTCCGTCGCATCATAAACGGACGGCCCCGATTTTGGTTACACATTTTGTTCACGACGCCGTGCGCTGCCCCGCCAGCCGTGGCACGATCACCTGCAGCCCTGCCGTCCGTGTATGAAAAGACCGATCATCGTGCGCAGGCCGAGGCCTGCCCCGCAATTGCAGTTCCCTCATTCCCTGAAGGCGCGGCTGATCTGATCCTGCAGCGGTTTGACGAGATAGGAGATCACGGTCCGGTCCGCGGTCTTGATAAAGGATTCGACCGGCATGCCGGGAACCAACCTGACCTCGCCGAGGCGTGCCACCTCGGCATGCGTGGTCGCGATGCGAACGGTGTAGTAGCTGATGCCGGTGCGCTGGTCGGTCGTCGTGTCCGGTGAGGTCAGTTCGACCGTGCCGTTGATTTGCGGCGTGGTGCGCTGGTTGAAGGCCGAGAAGCGCAGCGCCGCCGGCTGGCCGACCCAGAGCTGGTCGATGTCGCTCGGCGCGATCTTGGCCTCGACCGTCAGGCTGTCGCTGTCGGGCACGATCTGCATGATCGTCTGGCCAGGCGTGATCACGCCGCCTATGGTGTGGGCGATGGACTGCTGCACGACGCCGTCCTGCGGCGCGCGGATGTCGATGCGCCTGAGCTGGTCCTCGGCGGCGATCTTGCGTTCCGTCAGCTCGCCGACCTTGCCGTCGATCTCGCGCAAATCCTTGTTGACGTCGGTGCCGAGTTCGAGGTCGATCTGGAGGATCTGCAAATTGATCTCGGCGATCTTGCCCTGGGCCTGTGCCAGGGCCGCCGTCAGCTGGCCGCGCTCGCCGTCGAGCCGGGCCGACTCGCGCTCCATGGCGGTCAGGCGATCGATCGAGATCAGCCGCTTCTTCCACAGTGCGCGTATGCTGGCCAGTTCCTCCTCGACGAGCGTGATTTCCTGCGACTTGGCTTCGACCTGCGCCGTGTCGCCGCCAATCTCCTTCTGCAGCTGCTGGATGCGCTCCTGCAGCTGGCTCTTCTGGCCGGAACGACCCGCACGCCTTGTCTCGAAAACCTGTTGCTCGCCGGCCATCATCTCGGCGATCGCCGGATCGCCGCGGCGATCGAGAAGCTCTTGCGGAAAGACGATGGTGTCGGAGCCCCGGCGTTCGGCCTCGAGGCGCGCCTCGCGTGCCGACAGCTGGTCAAGCGCCTTGGTGACGACGGCAAGGTTGGCCGCCGGCACGGTCGGGTCGAGGCGCACGAGCAGCGCTCCGCGCTTGACCCGGTCGCCGTCACGCGCCGCGATCTCGCCGACGATGCCTCCGGTCGAATGCTGCACATCCTTGACGTGGGAATCGACGACGAGGACCCCGGAGGCGATGACCGCTCCCGAAATCCGCGTCAGCGAGGCCCAGCCACCGACGCCGCCGACCAGCAGCGCGACCGCAATGAGGCCCAAACGCATGTAGTGCCGGATGGATTGGTGAGAGGTGCCTTGCATCGTTGCGCCTCTCACTCGCCCGCCGCCGCCACGCCGGGTGATGGCGCCGGCCCTTCGGTGGCGAGCCTGAGGTGCGGCACGGTGGCCACAGCCGGTTGCGGCCGCGGAAACAGCTTGGCCAGAACCTCGTCCTTGAGGCCGAACGCCTGGACGCGGCCCTGGTTCATGGCGAGGATGAAATCGACCGTGCCGAGCGCGCTTGGCCGGTGGGCCACGAGCACGACGATGCCGCCACGCTGCCGCACCGAAACGATCGCCTGGAACAGCGCCTGCTCGCCTTCGGCGTCGAGGTTGGAATTGGGTTCGTCGAGCACCACCAGGAACGGATCGCGATAGAGCGCGCGGGCCAGCGCGATGCGCTGGCGCTGGCCGGCCGAGACGGCCTCGCCGAGTTCGCCGATCTGCGTCTCGTACCCGTCGCGGAAACCGACGATGAGATCATGCGCGCCGGCTGCCCTGGCGGCTGCGATCACCAATGCGGGATCGGCGTCGGGCTCGAAACGCGCGATGTTCTCGGCGATCGAGCCGGCAAACAGTTCGACGTCCTGCGGCAGATAACCGATGAACTTGCCTCGGTCCTCCGGCGACCACTGGTCGAGGTCGGCGCCGTCGAGCCTGATCCTGCCGGCGGCGGACGGCCAGGCGCCGACGAGCGCCCTGACCAGCGTCGACTTGCCCGAACCGCTCTGGCCGATAATGCCGACGGCATGTCCCGCTTCCAGCGCAAAGCTGGCGTCCTGCACCAGCAGCCGCGGCGTGCCGGGCGCGGCGACGCTGGCGTTCTGCATGAAGACGTGGCGGCTCGGTGCCGGCATGGCCATCGGCTCGGCATCGGCCGGCAATGCGGCGAGAATCCTGGTCAGCCGTTGCCAGCCCTGCCGCGCCGTCACGAAACCTTTCCAGTTGGCGATGACCAGATCGACGGGCGCCAACGCCCTGCCGCTCAGGATGGAGGCGGTGATGATGATGCCCGCGGTCGCCTGCTGGTCGATCACCAGCCAGGCGCCGAGGCCGAGCATGGCCGACTGCAAGAGCATGCGCAGCACCTTGGACACGGCGCCGAAGCCTCCGGCGATGTCGCTGACGCTGCGCTGCTCGGCGAGGTAGTCGCGGTTGGCCTCTTCCCATCGTTTCGCCATCCGGCCGCCCATGCCGAGGGCCGCGATGACTTCCGCGTTGCGGTTGCCGGTCGTGGTCAGGCCGTTGCGGACGATGCCGGTCTGGGTGCCCGATGTGACCGGCTTGCGCGTCAGCCGCTCGGCGAAGATGGTCAACAGCACGAGCACGATCGCGCCGATCAGGGCCGTCACGCCAAGAAGCACGTGGAACATGAAGATGATGGCCAGATAGAGTGGCAGCCACGGCAGATCGAACAGCGCGGTCGGCCCGGAGCCCGACAGGAAGGTCCGCACGCTGTCGAGATCGCGCACCGGCTGCATGGTGTCACCGTTGCGCCCGACCTTGAGCGGCAGCTTGAGGACGCTGGAATAGACACGAGCGCCCAGCGCCTCGTCGAGCGCGCCGCCGATGCGCACCAGGATGCGACCGCGGATGAAATCGAGCACGCCTTGGCCGGCATAGAGGACGGCCACAAGCAGGCTGAGGCCGATCAGCGTCGGCACGCTGCGGCTCGGCAGCACGCGATCATAGACCTCGAGCATATAGATCGAACTGGACAGCATCAGCACATTGAGAACACCGCTGAACAGCGCGATGGCGATGAAGGCCGAGCGGCAGGATTTGATCGCCGCCGCGAGTTCCGATCCCTGCTGCCGGGCTTTGGGTGGCCGCTGCCGGACACCGGGACTGGCGGGGCCTCGCGCCGCCGCGACGCGGGGGGCATCCGGACCGGGCTCAGCGGTGTCGCGACCGCGTGCCCGAAACAGCGCAAACGCGCCGAATCCCGCCAGAGCCAGGCAGGCCGACACAAGGCCAGGCGACCGCGCCAGCACGCCGCCCAGCCCCGAAAAAACGGCGCAGGCGATCGAAACCAGACCCAAGGACCTGGTCCTTGCCTGCGCCAAGCTGAAGATGGTGGAGCCCCTTCCCATGCCGTGTCATGCGGGCGGCGCCGCGGCTAAGGCACCCGGCCGGAAGGCCGGGGCCTGCCTCAGGCGACGCCCGTCAGGCCCCCAACGTCATGCAGCGTGAGCCAGAATTGATCGAGCGTATTGGGATGCTCGTCGACGATGTTGGTCCCATCGAACCAGGCGACATGGCCCCCCGGCCCGGATGTCACCAATTGCCCCTGGTTGAACCACATCAGCGCGTTCTTCAGGCCCTCGCCGTCGGCTTCCTTGCCGCCATTCCAGTCTGCGATGCCAGAGCTTGGATCGGTGACGTCGACATATTTGGTCCAGGCATCCGAGCTGGTCTTGACGGCACTGCCCGCCAGCGCCGTACCGGCGGCGTTGGTGTCGATTTTGCCGTCATGGTTTGTGTCGAGATTGACCAGACCGGCCCATGCCCCCTCACCCTTCAGCCACATCACCGCCTCGCTGATCAGGTCGTTGGGCTGGGCGACGTGGTTGTCGATGTTGAGCTGGGTGGCGATCGCCTGCTGCAGCATGATGGTGCGCGCGTCACCGCCAGTCGAGCTCGATTCGATGGAGGCGGCCAGGGAGTTCGAGATCAGCAGGGTGTGTTCGCCGGCGTCGACAGCGCCGTTGCCATTGCTGTCGCCGAGCAGCAGGTTGCCGTCGTGGCGCGGGTTGATGTCCAGGCCCCAGATGACGCCACTGTTGAAAGCGCTTTTGGTGGGATTGCTCTCGTGGCCCGTGACGCCATCCCACGCATCGGTGTGGCTGCCCCAGAAACCTTGCGTCAGCGCCTTGTTCGAGAAGCCCTCGTAGTCGCTGCTGTCGGTGGCGGTCGGCGTGCGCGGATGTCCGGCCGTGTCGACATACGCATCGGTGGTGGCCGTTGCAGTGTTCACGTAATCGCCAAGCTGCGCGATGCCGGTGGCCTTGTAATGCCAGGTCTCGCCGATGTCGAATACGCCGTCGACGTTGGTATCGCCAATGTTATGGCTGAGATCGCCCCCGAGGATCGCGGTGATTGTGACGCCCTTGTCGTCGGTGACGGCTGGATTGGCGAGCGCGACATTGCCGTCATTCGTTACATCGTAGGTCCAGGTAACCGGCTTGCCCTGGAGGATGTCGAGGCCGTGGTCGACGCCATTGGTCTTCTTGTCGAGCGTTATATGCGGGTTGGCGCCGGTATAGCCGGAATCGTCGGTGGCCGTGTCGGTCCGGGTGTGGAGGGCATCGTCGGTGAAGGAGCCGGAGGCGGTGCCGGTGTTGCTGTAAGGGCCGGTTATGGAAGTACCGCTTGCCGAGAACTTCCAGACCTCGCCGATGTCGAGCATGTTGTTGTCGTTGACGTCGCCGATGTTGGTGACATGGCCGTTGCCGGTCACCGCGACCGGCGTCACGCCGCCGTCGCTGTCGCTGACCGTGACATCGGACAGGGCGACGTTGCCGCCATTGGTTACCGTGTATTCCCACGAGATCGGTTCGCCGGTCAGGATGGTCAGATTGTCGCCCTTTTCCGCACCGTCGACCGTCACCTTGTCGATGACGATCTGCGGATCGGCGCCGAAATAGCTGGAGCCATCGTCGTCGGTGACTGAAACAGCACCTGCCAAAGCGGAAACGTGACCGATATTGGCATAGTCGCCGGTAATGGCCGTACCGCTGCCGGTGAAGCTCCAGGTCTCGGTGGTGTCGAGCAGATTGTTGTGATTGACGTCGCCGACGTTGAAACCGCCGCTGAGAACCGGCGCCACGACCACACCCTGGTCGTCGGTGACGGCGACGTTCGACAAGGCGACATTGCCTGTATTGCTCACGGTGTACTGCCAACTGATCGCATCGCCGGTGAGCACGGTCAGGCCGTCGCCCGCTGCCGCTCCGTCGATCGTGACCTTGTCGATGCCAATTCCGGGCGTGTCGGTGCCGGTGCCGGGTGTCGTAAGGGTGCGCCACTCCTCGAAGCCGCCATTGGAACCTGAGAAGCTCGAAAACAGCGTCACATAGGATCCAGGTGAGACACCGGCCGCCGTGAAGTCGCTGACCGGGACCAGCACTCGATAGTCGTCCGTTCCCGAACCATGGTTGGAATCGATCAGCAGCTGATCGGGACCCAGATGGAAGACGGAGGTGAACCCGGCAAAGCCTGCATTGTAGTCGGCAAGGGTCGCTCCGGCATTGGAGATGTAGATGTCCAGGCCGGTCAGCGTGATGTCGCCGTTTGCCGCGCTGTTGCTTTCGTTGAGGTCCAGCCGAAACTCGATATATTGGATGCCGTTGACAGTGATCGACTGCATGTTGCTGTATTGCAGGTCGTGGGTGAAGGACGCCTTGTTGTCGAGGACGTTGCCGTTCTGGTCGGTGTTGAAGCCCTCCTCGACACCCGTCGCCTGCAGCCGCAGGAACGAATCGTAGTTACCGGTTCCCGAACCTTCGGTCGTTGCCTCGAGAAGGACACCCGAGCCCAGATCTATTGCCATTGTTGTTTCCTCCACAGTGTCGTCCGGTCAGCGCTCATGTCGCGACCGTCTATCCAGGTTGACTGCAAGCTCCGAGCGCCCGGCTCCCGCGGAACGCGGCATTCCGACGAGCGATCGTTTCGTGAAAAGAAGGGGACGCATTTGGACAAAGTTCTGGAGCGGCGGCGAAGTCTGAACTCGCCTCGCCAGCCATCGCTGGACGACGGAACACAGGTGCCGTCTTGCTGCTTGCCACGCTCACGCCCCATAGCCCAGGCTCGCCCGATCGACGCCGACCGCCAGAACCTTAATATTCCCCTAACCATATTTCGCAGGTTGCAATGAGCACGTCCATATAACCGCGGTTATAGGCGCAAATGAAAATTCAACATCGTTAAATAGCATCGTTATTTCAGTAAAAACCACGACGTTAGCCGAACTGTATAAAACTATTTCCGTGTTTTACTCTCAAATACGAGATGAGTTGATTAAAGTCCATGATCTCATCAAATCACGAACTGGCAATGACGCACCGGAACTGCTCTGTTTTCAATCCGGCACCACGCACCTTGGTGCCGGAAGCGTATCGACATCAATTAGTAGTTGCTAATTCTTATCGGAGGCGCGATGCTGCTGCCGGGGTGGGTTATCGCATGGGGTGTGCGAGCCGGATGGGGTTGGAGCGTATGGTCACCACTGTGTTCATTGTCGACGACCATCCGCTGCTCCTGCACGGCCTGGAAAACCTGATTGCCCGCGACCCCGGCTATAGGGTTGTCGGCTCGGCGCTGGACGGCAGGAGCGCTGTGACCAGGATCAGGCAGGACTTGCCCGACATCGCGGTGATCGATCTGAACATGCCGGGGTTCAGCGGGCTCGACGTCGCCGTAGAACTCGGCAAGGAAACGCCGGCCACGCGCTGTGTGATGTTGACAGCTGGCGCGTCACAAGGCCAGCTTTACGATGTGGTCATGGCCGGCGTCGCCGGGATCGTGCTGAAGGAGTCCGCCGTCGGCACGCTGCTGAGATGCATCGACCAGGTCGCCGCCGGCGGT
Organism: Mesorhizobium sp. WSM4310; assembly: GCF_007003935.1. Classification (NCBI taxonomy): domain Bacteria; kingdom Pseudomonadati; phylum Pseudomonadota; class Alphaproteobacteria; order Hyphomicrobiales; family Phyllobacteriaceae; genus Mesorhizobium; species Mesorhizobium sp. WSM4310. Next base: position 111,957 of record NZ_VFTA01000013.1, on the reverse strand, counting down.
CACTGGTTGCCTGCCGAAATTATCGGCGAAGCCCTTGAGATTGAGGCCTCCCGCCGGATCAAATGGCAGAAGCTGTCGTCACGGCTGACCAGACGGGAATTGGAGATTGCCCGGCTCGTTGCCACGGACAAGCCATACGAGCGGATCGCGCTCGATATCGGCATCTCGAAAGGCACGCTGAAAATCCATATGAACAACATCTATCGCAAGTTGGAGGTCGCCTCGCGTGCCCAGCTTTTGCAACTGGCCGCCGGCCAGACCGGACTGAACGCCCGCATCGGAAGCGAATGAGGCCGCCATCGCAAATGCCGCGCAGCCCCCATGGCAGGCGCAAACCTGTCACTGCGCCGTCACCTTGGCCAGCCTTGGCCCGGTCTTGATGTCGACGATCTCGGGTTTCGTGCTGTCGATCACACCATCCCAGCCGCCGCCGAGCGCCTTGTTGAGGGCGATGTAGTTGGTCGCCAACAGCACGCGGCTTTGCAGCAGCGAGTCTTCCGCCGAGTAGAGCGAGCGCTGGGCGTCGAGCACGTCGAGCAGGCTGGTCTCGCCGGCCTTGTAGAGTGTGCCTTCGAGATTTGCCGCCTCGCCATAGGATTTCGCCGACGCGGCAAGCTTGCTGATCCGGATGCGCTCCTGTGCCATCAGCACCAGCGCATTCTCGACATCCTCCAGCGCGGTCAGCACCGAGGACCGGTAGGCGATGAAATACTGGTCGCGCTGCGCCCGGGCGACGTCGGCGGCCGCCTGCAACTGGCCGGCATTGAACAGCGGTACGCTGATCGTCGGCCCAAAGGACCAGCCGATCGACGAGTTCTTGCCGAGGTCGCCGAGATTGAGCGCCGCCGTGCTGATGTTCCCGGTCAGGCTGACCGAGGGATAGCGTGCCGCCTCGGCCTGGCCGACCTTGGCGGTGTATTGCGCGTATTGCCGCTCGGCCATGCGCACATCCGGGCGCGACAAAAGGATGTCGGCGGGAATGCCCGTCGGCATCGGCAGGCGCGGCGACGGGATCGGCCCGCCCAGCTTCAGCCGCACGCTGAGTGCGGCCGGCGGCCGGCCGGTGAGCACCGACAGGCGATGCACCGCCTCGGCATAGCTTGCCTCCAGCGTCGGCACCGCGGCCTCGGTGCTGGCCGCCTGCCCCATCGCCTTGGCGACGTCGGCGGCCGTCGCCGACCCTGCCAGGGCCATGGTGCGGGTGAGTTCGGCGGTCTGCCGCTGCGAAACGGCCGAGCGCCGGGCGAGCGCTATGCGGGCCTGGTAGCCGCGCGCCTGGGCGTAGTAGGACGCGACATCGCCGACCATGGTCAGAAGCGTCGAGCGCAATTCCTCTTGCGCGGCGTCGACGCCGTAGCGCGCCGCCTCGACGCCCCTGCGGTTGGCGCCGAACAGGTCGAGTTCCCAGCTGGCGTCGAAACCGGCCTGATATTCGCTGTAGATGGAATTGCTCCCCGATGTGGTCTCGGATGACTGGTTGCGCGTGACGGAACCGGAGCCGTCCAGCGACGGCAGCAACGTGCCGGCGCTTTGGCGATAGCTGGCGCGCGCCTCGCGGATCTTGGCCTTGGCGGTGGCGACGTCGAGATTGCCGGCGACCGCTTCCTCCACAAGCGTGTTGAGCTGCGGATCGCGCAGGCGCTGCCACCATTGCGACAGCTGCGCCGGCTGGACGGATTTCGTCGGTTTCTCGCCGCTCCAGTTTGCCGGCATCGGCAAGATGGGCGTGCGATAGTCGGGGCCGACGACGCATCCGGTGAGCAGAACAGCCGTGATCATGGGCACAATGAGCCGCCCCGCGGCCACCGGGCCACGTTCAAAACCTGTCATGGGAAGTTTCCTTATTGCTGGTTGGCTGTCGCCGGCTTCTCGCCCGTATCTTGTCTAGCCGCCCTGCCCTGGAAGATGCGCCGCACGGTGACGAACAGCAGCGGCACCAGGAAGACGCCGATCACCGTTGCCGCGATCATGCCGCCCATCACGCCGATGCCGACCGAGTTCTGCGCCCCCGAACCGGCGCCGCTGGCGATGGCGAGCGGCGTGACGCCGAGGATGAAGGCCAGTGACGTCATCAGGATCGGCCGCAATCGTTGTCGCGCCGCCTCCAGCGTCGCCTCGACCAGCCCCATGTCGGCCGCCTGCCGCTCTATGGCGAACTCGACGATCAGGATGGCGTTCTTGGAAGCCAGCCCGATCGTGGTCAGCAGGCCGACCTTGAAATAGACGTCGTTGGTCTGGCCGAACAGCGTTGCCGCCGCGAGCGCGCCGAAAATGCCGATCGGCACAGACAGCATGACCGCGAACGGGATCGACCAGCTCTCGTAGAGTGCCGCCAGGCACAGGAACACGACCAGGGCCGAGATCGCATAGAGCGACAGCGCCTGGTTGCCCGAAAGCCGCTCCTGATGCGACAGCCCGGTCCATTCGTGGGAATATCCGGGCGGCAGCTGCGCCACCAGCCTATCGATCTCGTCCATCGCCGCACCTGAGCTCACGCCCGCGGCCGCCGCACCCTGGATCTCGACCGCCGCCGAGCCATTGTAGCGTTCCAGCCTGGGTGAACCGAATGTCCAGTGGCTGGAGGCGAAGGCCGAGAACGGCACCATGGCGCCGCTGGCATTGCGCACCTGCCATTTGTCCAAATCCTGCGGCTGCATGCGGAAATTCGGATCCGACTGCAGATAGACCGGCTTGACGCGTCCGCGATCGATGAAATCGTTGACATAGTCGCTGCCCCAGGCGGTCGACAGCGTGTTGTTGATATCGGCAAGGCTGACGCCGAGCGCGCTGGCTTTTTCCTGGTCGATGTCGACCGAGAATTGCGGCTGGTCCTCCTGGCCGTTGGGGCGCGTGTTGGCGAGCACCTTGCTCTGGCCGGCCAGGGCCAGAAGCTGGTTGCGCGTCTGGATCAGCGCGTCATGGCCGGCGCCATTGACGTCCTGCAGGTAGAAGTCGAAGCCGTTGGTATTGCCAAAGCCCTGGATGGCGGGCGGCGCGAGCGCGAAGACCTGCGCGTCCCTGATCTTGGAGAAAGCCCCCATGGCGCGGCCGGCGATCGCCTGCGCGGCGGAAGCCGGCGATTTGCGCTGGCTGAAATCCTTCAGCCGCACGAAACCGATGCCGACATTCTGCCCGGCGCCACCAAAGCCGAAGCCCGACGCGGTGAAGACACCTTCGACCGCATCCTTCTCGTCCTTGAGATAGTGCTCGGTCACCTGTGCCAGCACGCGCTCGGTGCGGTCCTGCGTCGCGCCGACCGGCAATTGCACGCTGGTGATCAGGATGCCCTGGTCTTCTTCCGGCAGGAACGAGCTCGGCAGCCTGGAAAACATCCAGCCCATGGCAATGACGATGGCGAGGAAGACGGCCAGGAAGCGCCACGACCGGTTGATGATACCGTGCGAGCCATCGCGATAGGCTGTCGTGCCGCGGTCGAAGACGCGGTTGAACCAGCCGAACGGACCGGTCTGCGTCGCATGGTCCTTGGGCCGTCGCAGGATCGTGGCGCACAGAGCCGGCGTCAGCACCAGTGCGACCAGCACGGACAGCACCATGGCCGAGACAATGGTCACCGAGAACTGCCGGTAGATGATGCCGGTCGAGCCGCCGAAGAAGGCCATCGGCACGAACACCGCCGACAGCACGGTGGCGATGCCGACCAGCGCGCCGGTGATCTCGTTCATCGATTTTCGCGTCGCCTCTTTCGGCGAAAGGTCTTCCTCCTGCATGACGCGTTCGACATTCTCGACCACGACGATGGCATCGTCGACCAGCAGGCCGATGGCCAGCACCATGGCAAACATCGTCAGCGTGTTGACCGAATAACCGAACAGCGACAGCACGCCGAACGTGCCGAGCAGCACCACCGGCACGGCGATGGTCGGGATGATCGTCGCCCGCAAATTCTGCAGGAAGACGAACATCACCAGGAACACCAGCACGATCGCCTCGGCCAGCGTCTTGACCACCTCCTCGATCGACAGCCGCACGAAGGGCGAGGTGTCGTAGGGGTAGACGACCTCGACGCCTTGCGGGAAGGTCGAGCTCAGCCGGTTGATCGTCGTGCGTACCGCCTCCGCGGTGCTGATGGCGTTGGCGCCGGTCGCCAGATTGACCGCGAGACCCGCCGCCGGCTTGCCGTTGTAATTGGCCTGCGTCGTGTAGCTTTCAGCACCGAGCTCAACGGTGGCGACGTCGTTGAGGCGCACCAGCGAGCCGTCCGTCTGGCTCTTCAGGATGATGTTGCGGAACTGCTCGGCGGTCTGCAGCCGGCTCTTGGCGGTCACCGTTGCATTGAGCTGCTGGCCCTTGCGCGCCGGCAGGCCGCCGAGCTGGCCGGCCGAGACCTGCGTGTTCTGCGCTTCGATCGCCGAGGCCACGTCGCTCGGCATCAGCGCGTATTTGGCGAGCTTGTCCGGATCGAGCCAGATGCGCATGGCATAGCCCGAGCCGAAAAGCTGCGTCGAGCCGACGCCTTCGACGCGCTTCAGCGTGTCGTTGATGGTGCTGTCGACATAGTCGGCGAGATCGGTCGAATTCATCTTGCCGTCGCTTGAGACGAAGCCGATGACCATCAGGAAGCCGGTGGAGGATTTCGAGACCGTGATGCCGTTGCTCTGCACCACCTGCGGCAGCTGCGACTGCACCAGCTGCAGCTTGTTCTGCGTCTGCACCTGGGCGGTGTCGGGATCGGCCGCACTGGTGAAGGTCAGCGTGATCGAGGCCGAGCCGGTCGAGGTCGAGGTGGCCGTCATGTAGTCGAGATTGTCGATGCCGGTCATGCCTTGCTCGATAACCTTGGTCACCGAGTTTTCGACCGTTTGCGCATCGGCTCCGGGATAGCTGGCGCTGATGCTGACCGTTGTCGGCGCGATCTGCGGGTACTGCGAGATCGGCAGCGTGGTAAGCGCGAGCAGGCCGCCCAGCATGATCACTATGGCGATCACCCAGGCGAAGATCGGCCGGTTGATGAAGAATGCTGACATCGCTCAGTTCCCGGCCGAGGCGGCGCCTTGCGCCGGTTTCTGGCCACTATCGGCAACATTGGAGGTGGAAGGTGCGGTCGAAGAGGTCTGCGCCCGGTCCTTCACCTCGCCGGTCGTCTCGTCGATCGTCACCTCAACGCCGCTGGCATCGCCGCCTGGGCGCACCAGCTGCAGCCCTTCGACGATGACACGGTCGCCGTCGCCAATGCCCGAATCCACCAGCCAGTTGTTGCCGACGCTGTTGCGCACGGCCAGGACGCGCGTCTCGACCTTCCCTTGCGCGTTGATGACCATGGCGGTCGCCTCGCCCTTGGTGTTGCGGGTAACGGCGCGCTGCGGCACCAGGAAACTGTTCTGGGCGACACCCTCCTCGACCAGCGCGCGCACATACATGCCCGGCAGAAGCAGACGGTCAGGATTGGGGAACTCGGCCCTGAGCGCAAAGGTGCCGGTGGTCTGGTCGACATTGGCGCCGGCGAATTCCAGCTTGCCGGTCTGCCGATAGATGGTGCCGTTCTCAAGCTTCAGCTTGACGCTGACATTAGGGCCGCTGAACTTCAGCCGCCCTTCTGAAATCGCCTTGCGCAGGTTGAGCAGATTGGTGCTCGACTGGGTGACGTCGACATTGATCGGATCGAGCGAGCGGATGGTGGTCAGCACGGTTTCCTGGTTAGTGGTCACCAGCGCGCCCGGCGTCAGCGTCGATTTGTCGATGCGGCCGGCGATCGGCGCGGTGATCGAGGTGCGGTCGAGGCTGATGCGCGCCGTTTCCGCACTGGCCTTGGCCGAGGCGACATCCGCCTGAGCCTGCGCCAGCGTGGCGGCGGCATCGTCATAATCCTGTTTGGAAACAACGTTCTGCTTCAAAAGGCCGGCATAACGGTCGAACTTGGCTTGCGCCGTCGGCACCGCCGCTTCGGCTTTTTGCTGTGCCGCGACCGCGCTGTCATAAGATGCCTTGTAGCTGGCCGGATCGATGAGGTAGAGCGGCTGCCCCGCCACAACTTCGGCGCCCTCCTTGAACAGGCGCTGCCGGATGATGCCGTCCACCTGCGGGCGCACCTCGGCAACCAGCGAGGCCGCGGTGCGCCCCGGCAGTTCGGCCGTGATCGCCACCGATTGCGGATGCAGCGTGACGACGCCGACTTCCGGCTTGCCGACACCGCCCATGCCGGCCGGGGCCTTGCCCTGCTCCTGCGAGCAGGCTGCCAGGAGAACCGTGGCGGCAAGCACTGCTGCCCAGGGCGCGAGCCGGCGCTGCTTGGCCGGCAAAGAAGGCTGACTAGTCTTGACGCGCATGGTCTGAAACTTTCCCTGGGGTTGCGGTCGCCTCGGCATCGGATCGCTCGGCCGGGAGCGAACCCGGACGCCGGCCAAAACGGGCAAGACCGGGCGCGGTCGACGAAACCTGAGAGCCGACAGAGGCGATCAATATCGTGACAACGGGCTGCGCCCGCTTGCGGGCGACGTCGAGTGAAGCTTCGAAGCGGCTCATGTCGCGCGCCTTCTGCGTGGCCAGGCGACAAGCAAGGCCAAGTTCCTGGCCACAATGCCCACTGGCGCCAGCATGCCGACCGACGCGGACAAGCCAAGCGGCATGCCGGCGAGGAGCCTGAAAACGCGCGGCACTGCCCTGGACCGTGGCCACTTCATGCAATTCGGCGGTCATGATGTCCGTGGCTAATGGGTTGCCGCGAAGCCGGCAGCGACAAGCGCCAGGCGGCAAAATGCAGGCGCACCGCGCCCTTCAGCGTATCGGCCGGCAGCGCCGCCGGCGTGGCGGCATGACGGGCGCGCTGGCCGAGCGAGAGCCTCGGGCTCATCGATGCGATCAGCCGCAGCATCATCATGGCTTCCCACATTGCCGTGCTTCCATTGCGTGAATTGGTAGGTGAATTGAACGGTGGGATGGCGGAACATGCCGCCATCCCACGAGACCGGCCGGCCCGGGGACGGGTTGGGCGCCGGGCCGGCCGGGCAGCCGGTCGAAGTTGTCAGCCGTTCCCGGGCTGGGATGGCGGAAGCTGTCCGCCCTGGTCGGGCGGACCTCCAGCTCCGGCTGCGTCATCCGGCGGACCGCCCCAGGGACCGGGGGGTGGTCCGTGGGGGCGCTCCGCCGAAGCGAGGATTTCGAGCTGTTCGGGCGAGAGCTTGGTGCGCAGCGCGGCGATCGCGTCCTTCAGCTTGGCGGCCGAGGCCGCACGCGCCGTGACCTCGTCCGCCAGCCTCTCCTGGAAGGCGAAAGGATCAGGCTTTCCAGCCGGACCCGCATCGTGACCCTTGGCCTCGGGGTCGCCAGGGACTGGACCATCGGGGCCGCCAGCACCCCCAGGACCGCGATCATGCCTCGGCGGCGCAAGCACGGCCTGCAGCGCGCTGGTGTAGTTGCGCCAGGCGTCGAGTTGCTCACCGCGGATACCGACGCGCGTCTCCAGCGCCGCCAGCCGGGCGGCCAGCATGAATTCCGGCGGTGGTCCCATGCGGTGCGGGCCCCAACCCTGAGGACCAGGCCGCGGCGGCTCGCCGGGCGCGACGCCCGGATCGGGCTGTGCCGCCAGCACGGGGTGGATTGCGGCGACGGAAAACAGGCCGAGCGCAAGAAGTCTGCTTCGCATGACGGTGTTCCTTTCTCTCATGCATCGGACGGCCATGAGGATAGGAAGCCTGTTTGTCCGCTTCGCGTCGGCATGTTGCCGAAGGTTTCCGCAAAGCGGCAATTTGTTTCCGAATGTTTCCCGCCCCCGGCCAGAAACATTGCGTTGCAATTTTCCATGCCGCTGGCGCACGCTCTCCCTATAATCACCGTCGAGCCCCTATCATCACGGGCAAGGGCACGATCATGCAATCACAACCCCATATCCTGGCCCATATCCTGGTCGTCGACGACGACCGCGAGATCCGCACGCTGCTCGGCCGCTATCTCGACGGCCAAGGCTTTCGCGTCTCGGTGGCGGCGGACCGGCGCGAATGCGAGCAGAAGCTGGGCGCCGGCCAGTTCGACCTCGTCGTGCTCGACGTCATGCTGCCGGATGGGTCGGGACTGGACATCTGCCGCACCTTGCGCGACCGCAAGCCGCATATCCCCGTCATTCTGCTGACGGCGCTGAAGGAAGATGTCGACCGCATCATCGGCCTTGAGCTCGGCGCCGACGATTATCTCGGCAAGCCCTTCAATCCGCGCGAGCTCACCGCCCGCATCCGCGCCGTGCTGCGGCGCGCCGCGCCCGAGGAGGCGCCGGCGCCGCGCCCCCGTATCTACCGCTTCGCCAGCTACCGGCTGGAACCCGACACCCGCAAGGTGACGGATCGGCGGGGCGAGCTCATCGACCTCACCGGCGCCGAGTTCGACCTGTTGCAGGTGTTCCTCGACCGCCCCGGCCGGCTGCTGTCGCGCGACCAGCTGCTTGACCTCACGCAGGGCCGCGAGCGCGACCCGCTCGAACGCTCGGTCGACGTGCTGATGAGCCGGCTGCGCCGCAAATTCGCCGACACCGGCGATGGGCCGCTGTTCAAGACCGTGCGCAATGGCGGGTACCAGCTCACCGCGCGCGTCGAGACGGTGGAGACGCCGGCGTGAACTCGCTGCGCCGCCGCCTCATCCTGTTGCTTGTCGCCTCGATCGTCGGCGTCGTCGGCCTGGCGACGGCCGCCGTCATCAGCGTGCGCGGCGGCGGGCCGCCGCCCGAACTCGTCGTGCCCTGGGTTGCCCAGCAGATGGAACTCGTGGTGCGCCTGCTGCCGGGGCCTATCCCCGATGTGCTGCAGGTCCAATTCACCGACCATCCGGCCGGCGGCAGGATCGCCCGCGCGGAGACCGCGATGCTCACCGACATCCTGCGCCGCCGCGGCTTCAACTTGCTGGCTTTCGTCAGCGAAAGGATTGGTGGACCCGGCCAGATCGCATCGGTGCAGTTGCTCGACAATCGCTGGGCGATCGTCGAGGTGCCCCATCTCCAGCCGCCGGGGCGCGAATGGCTGATCCTGGCAGGCTGGATCTCGCTGATCGTGGCCGGCGCCACGGCCGTCTCGGTCTATTTCACCTCGGTGCTGATCCGGCCGCTGGAGATGCTGGAGGCGGCCGTCTCCAAGATCGGTAGCGACGGCGTGCTGGCAGCGGTGCCGGAAGTGGGGTCGGCCGAGGTCAAGGCGACGGCGCATGCGCTGAACCAGCTGTCGTCGCGGCTGAAGGTGGCCATGGAAAGCCGCATGCGGCTGGTGGCCGCCGCCGGCCATGACCTGCGCACGCCGATGACGCGCATGCGGCTGCGCGCCGAATTCCTCGACGAAGACCGAGACAAGTGGCTTCACGACCTCGATGAGCTCGACCGCATCGCCGACAGCGCCATCCGCCTGGTGCGCGAGGAGGTGAATCAGGACGCCGTCGAGCCACTGGACCTGGAAAAGATGGTGCGCGACATCGAAGCCGAGATGGTCTCGCTCGGCCATGCCGTCTCGATCGGCCCTCTGGACAAGGTCTCGGTGCGCGCCGGAGCGCTCGGCCTGCGCCGCGCGCTGCGCAATCTGATCGTCAACGCCGCCACCCACGGCAAGGCCTGCACCGTCGCGCTCGCCGCCACCGACAGGCGCGCCGTGCTGACCATTTCCGACAACGGCCCGGGCATCCCGCCCGACCTGATCAACAAGGCCTTCGAGCCCTTCTTCCGCGTCGACCCCGGCCGCCAGCAATTCATCCCCGGCGCGGGGCTCGGCCTGGCCATCGCCAAGGAGATCATCGAGCGTTACGGCGGAACGGTGACTCTGGAGAACCGCAAGGGTGGCGGTTTGACGCAGACGGTGGTGTTTGCGGCGGTGTGAGGCGCCGGCAAGCCACGGTCTCTTTGCCGTGTGAAAGGCCTTTGCAACACCCTGCGGCTTGGCCGAATGCCTGTCCTTTGAGGGAAGCAAGCCGCGTGGTCGCCCGACGAAAGAAGGCGACTATGCTGCACCGCAGAAGCCAATGATTTCAGTAAATTCACCGGATAATTTTGAACGAGCCCAAATAGATAAAATGTAGATTCTAAAATCCAGCGGTCTTTTTAACGAAAATTCGGGCGCTACCTATCCCTCTGGGTAGCAATGCTTCCAATCAACCAAAGCGAGCAGGCCAATACAACTCGAACCATAAGGTTGAAATGCTGTGGAAAATCGCCAAAATCCGAAAAACCGGCGGCTTTCTGCCAATTTTTGGCCTTGCTCACATAAGTATTTCAGCTCGCAAGATTTTTTGTGTTGCGCTGCACAATGCGGTGACCGAACCATCCGCCGGGGGACTCATTTGCGACTGGACATACGCCGTGAAGGATCCCGCCGGGTTCACCGACTTGAGCCGTCCGTCCGTCGATTGCGAGATCGACGCAGGCAGGCTCGCACAGCGCGGATTTGATGGTGTCCCGCCGAATTTCGTGTGCATTGGTCTGCCGCTCGAAATCGCACGCCAGCTTCATCGCGGACATCACGCCGCCGGTGGAAGCCGCTGATGGCAAACGCCCGCGACATCCAGCTGGATGCACTCAGGGCCATCGCCGTGACGATGGTGATGTACTCGCATTTCTACGCCGCGGGAGGATCTTCGTTCTGGGGCCATATCGGCGTGCGGCTGTTCTTCGTTCTGAGCGGCTTCCTGATCACCCGCCTGCTCCTGGAAGCGCGTTCGGCCGCCGCGTTTGAAGCCGGCCCGGCGCTGCGGTCCTTCTACATCAGGCGGGCGCTGCGGATATTCCCTGCCTATTTTGCCGTGCTGGGTTTCGTCTGGCTGTTTGACCTGGAGCAGTCCAGGGGATCGCTGGTCTGGCATGCGCTTTACCTGTCGAATTTCTGGTATGCGCTGCGCAATGACTGGAACCCCTGGGTGCTGTGCCATTTCTGGAGCCTGAGCATCGAGGAGCAGTTCTATATTGCCTGGCCGCTGGTCGTCCTGCTGGCCCCATACCGGCGCTTCGAACAGATCTGCATCGGCGTCATCGCGCTGTCGCTGGCCTATCGCTTCTACTGGCCGGTCACCGCCACCCCGGCGCTGGCGCGCGACCTGCTGCCGCCGGCATCCATGGACGCGTTGGCGTCGGGCGCGCTGCTTGCCTGCTGGCGGTGGAGGGGCGCCGGCCTGCCGCAATGGATGCGGCTGAGCTGGCCTGCCTTCGCGGCCGCGTTCCTGATGATCGAGTGGTTTGTCCCGGCGCCTGCCGATCCGACGCTGGAGTGGGCCCGCTGGCTGCTGCTGCAAATCCTACCGCTGGTGCCGCTGATGGTCATCGTCGCCGCCTGTTCGCGCGGCCTTGGCGGCATCCCTGGCAGGTTTGCGGAACTGCCGCCGCTGCTCGCCCTCGGCCGTATCAGCTACGGCGTCTATCTCTATCACCCGATATTGCTGTCGCTCGCCATCAAGTCGCAGCCCTGGATTCCGCTCAATGTCTCGGAGCAAGGGCCGGGACGGTTCCTGGTTGCAAGCACCGCCACGATTGCCGTGGCCTCGATTTTCTGGCTGGTTTTCGAAAGGCCGCTCAACAGCCTCAAGCGCCACTTCCCCTATGTCGGGCGAGCCCAGGCCGGTCATGCCGGCTGGTTTGCGAGGCCGGCGCAAGCCTATCCCGGCGGATCGCCCGATGGCCGCACGCCATCCCTCGACCTCCCGCGAACGGATGCAAGACCATGACCGCCGCGCCGCTCGTCTCCGTCCTGCTGCCGGTCTACAATGCCGGACCCTACCTTGCCGCGGCACTTGGAAGCATCCTGCGGCAGGACTACGGCCGCCTGGAGGTCATCGCCATCGACGACGGCTCTAGCGACAATTCGCTCGAAATCCTCGAGCGATACCGGCAGGCCGACAGCCGCGTCTCGATCATCTCGCGCGAAAACCGCGGCCTCGTCGCGACGCTCAACGAAGGGCTGGCGGTCGCGAGCGGCGAGCTGGTCGCGCGGATGGACGCCGACGACGTCGCCTATCCCTGGCGCTTGTCGCGCCAGGTGGCGCTGTTCGAACAGCGGCCCGAACTCGGCTTCTGCGGCGCCGGCGTCGACATGTTGATCCGCGGCCGCATCGCCAGGGGCAAGCCCGATCCGGTGTTCCGGTCCGGCCGCATGCCCATATTGGCGATGTTCTTCACCATCTTCATGCACCCGACGGTCGTCTATAACAGGAAGGTCATCGAAGACGCCGACCTCAACTACGACCCGACCTACAGGCACGCCGAGGATTTCGATCTCTTCAGGCGGCTGACCGCCCGCTACCCGGCGGCCATGATGCCCGAAAACCTGCTCGTCTACCGCGTCCATCAGGCGAGCGTGACCAGCCGCCACAGCAAGGAGATGCGCAGGACGCATTTGCGGATCGTGGCCGAGAATCTCGAGCGCGAGGGCCTCGCGGAAGCCACGCAGAACCTGCGCGACATCGGCGAAGCGGTCGATTTCGACACGATTACCCGTGCGGCCGACTTCATTCTCGCGTTGGAGGAGCGGATCCGCTCGCTGCCGGACGAGACGCGGCCGAGCTTCGAGGCAGGCGCGCTCAACCTGTTCTATTTCCTCTACCAGCTCGTCGCCGACGAAAGGCAGCCCGCACTGACGCATGAACTGCTGACGCGGACCGCGAAGTGGAACGCCATCCGGCGGCGCGAGAAATATGCGCTGCGGCCGGGCGCCTGGGCGCCCTGGCTCAGCTCCGCCTCGCTGTCGGCCGGCAAGCAAGCGGACGCCGTGGAATATTTCTTCAAATCCGCGCCCGCCGCGGCGGTTCTGGCATCTCATGGGGGCGGGCTAGAGGCATGACCGTCAAAGCCCACCAACCACTGCGGCGCGATCGGTCGACGGCGCTTGTCGGCGCCCCGGCCGGCCCGCGACCGGAACGATCGGCGCCGGAAGTCACCTTCATCATCTGCACGCGCAACCGCGTCGCGGTGCTCGAGGCCTGCATCAAGTCGGTGCAGGCCGCGTGCCGTGCGCATGCCGGCTTCGCGGCCGAGCTCGTGGTCGTCGACAATGGCTCGAGCGACCGCACGGCGGAACGCCTGGCCGGCATCGCCGCCATGTCGGATATTCCACTGACGCCTATCTGCGAGCCGCGCCCCGGACTGGCGGCTGCCCGTAACGCCGGGTTGAGGCGCGCCAGGGGGCGCGTGCTGGTCTTCGTCGATGACGATTGCGCGGTGCATTGCGACTATCTGCGCGACCTGGAGCGGCATTATTCTTCCGGGGAACAGGGGCTCATCCGGGGAGGCCGTGTCGAGCTTGGCGATCCCAGGGACCTGCCTTTCACGATCAAGCGATCGCGGGTGCGCGAGCGGCTGACGCCCGATATTCACCCCGGCGGCTTCGTGCTCGGCTGCAACATGACGATGCACCGCGACGTCGCGGCCCGCATCGGCTATTTCGACGAGCGCTTCGGCGCGGGCGGGCCCTTGCGGTCGGCGGAGGATACCGATTACCTCGTCCGGGCGGTGCTGCTCGGCATCCCGGTCGAGTATGTGCCCGACATGACGATATTCCACCACCATGGCCGGCGCGATCGCAAAGCCATCGAAAAGCTCCATCGCGACTACAGCCTGGGCAATGGCGGGCTTTGCCTGAAACATGTCCGCCACGCGCCCTGGCTGCTTCGCCATTTCTACTGGGCCGTGAGAGGAGCCTTGCGGGAATTGGCGGGCGGGCCCGCCTTCGATCGTGAACTCGATCTGTCGCACTGGCCGATCGTCGGCATGAATGTGCTCGGCGCGGCCAGATACGCGCTGCTCCTGCTGGCGGGACGGCCACAGGCCGAGCCGGTGCGGCAGGACCAGCAAGCCAATGCCGAGGCCTGATGCCATTGCTCCCGCCTAGCCTGCCGATGCTGTTCCGCGCCTTCGGAACGCGGCAACTGCGCCTGGTTCCGGCCGTGGTGGGCCTCGGCCTGGTCAGCGCTGCCCTCGAAGGGTTCGGCATCGGCCTGATCATCCCCCTGCTGGGTATCATCATGGGTCACGCCGATGCGACGGGAATGGCCGGCTTCTCCGCTGTTCTCCAGCAGGTCGGATCGGGCTTCAGCGAGCGCGACCGGCTTGTCGTCATTTCGGCCGCCATCCTCGGCTCGATCATCCTGAAGAATGTCTTCGCCTTCGCCAACACGCTGCTGACGACCTTCATCTCCGGCAAGGCCAGTCATTCGATCCGCAGCGCACTGTCGGAGCAGCTCCTGCGGGTCGGCTATCCCTTCTTCTTGCGGCAGAGCCCCGGACGGCTGCTCAACATCATTTCGAACGAATCCTGGCGGGCGTCGGATGCCATCCAGATCATGCTGTCGGCGATCGTCAGCGCATCGGCCGCCATCATCCTCCTGGCCTTTCTGCTGCTGCTGTCCTGGCGCATGACGCTGCTGGTCACGCTCGGGCTGGCGCTCGTCCAGATCGCGCACGCCATCCTCTCGGCCAATCTGAAGGAGCCCAGCCGCAGCGTCGCTTCGCGCAACAGCCACCTCGCCTCGCAGATGCTGCATCTGGTGCATGCCGGACGCCTGATCCGCATCTTCGGCCAGGAGGGCCGGGAGAAGGCGATCTTCGACACCGCGTCCGATGCGGTTCGCCGCGCCTCCTTCGTCCTGCAGGTCCGCCAGGGCGCATTGCCGCCGCTGACGGAGGTTCTCCACGCCATGCTGTTCCTGGCGGTGGTGATCGGCGCCTGGCTGGCGCAGGTGAGTTTCCCGCTGATCATCGCCTTCGTCATCCTGCTCTACAGGCTGCAGCCGCATATGCGGGCCCTGCAGGGATCGTGGAGCCAGCTGCAGGGCCTGAGCGGATCGCTGGAAGAGGTGACATGGATGCTGGATCCCGCAGGCAAGCCCGGGCCGCCGCAAGGCGACGGGCCGTTCCACGGTTTGCGCCGGGGCATCGGGTTCGATGACGTGACGTTCACCTATTCCGGCACGGACCAGCGTGAGGTGGTGCTGCATGCGGCGACGTTCGAAATCAACAGTGGCCGCTCGACGGCGCTGATCGGCCGCTCCGGCGCCGGCAAGACAACGATCGTCAACCTTCTGTGCCGCTTCGTGGAACCGGACAGCGGCAGGATCCTGGTCGATGGATCGCCACTGGACCGCATCGACGCCAGCCAATGGCGGCGCCACATCGCGCTGGCCAGCCAGGAGCTGGAACTGGTCGACGGCACGATCTTCGAAAACATAAGCTACGGCCAGGACGCGGCGACGCTTGGCGACGCCGAGCGCGCCGCGAGACTGGCCGAAGCACATGAATTCATCGAACGGCTGCCTCAGGGCTACGAGACGCTCGTCGGCTACAGGGGCGTCAATCTGTCGGCGGGACAGAGGCAGCGGATCGCGCTGGCCAGGGCCCTGGTGCGCGACCCCGATCTGCTCATCCTCGACGAAGCCACCAACGCGGTCGACGGGCTGTCGGAGGCGGCCATCGTCGAGACCCTGAAGTCGAGAGCGGGACGGCGCACGACCATCGTCATCAGCCACCATCACAGCACCATCTCGTTCTGCGACGACGTGGTGATCCTGAGCGGTGGCCGGGTGAAGAAGCAGGCCCCTTTCGGCGCCCTGGCGTCGCTCTCGATGGACGAGCTCTACCAGCATGAACCGCAGGACTGACAAGGGCCGGGGCCGCGATTCCCGGCGCGGCCCTAGGCAATGCGAATCAACGGCCCATGACATGCCGCTGGCACCCTGCGCGATCGCACCAATGCCATGCGGTGCACGGACTCGCTACCGTTCCTTCGCGGCGGACCTGTCGATCCGCCCGGGCCGGCGCCCATCGCTTACTCTCCAGATGCGGTGCCGGCCTCCCCTTGCTCTGGTCATCCGCCGCCTTGCGCAAAACGGCGGCGTTCGCAGTGGCGTGAGGGGGCTGGGGCCGCCCTCGCAGAACCTGGGTTCCTCGCCCCCATGAAATGGGGGAGAGGTGGCTCGGGCGAAGCCCGAGACGGAGCGGGGGAATGGCTCGGCCTCAAATAAATTGAGAGGGAACCCGCCAGCGCCGCGCTGCCCCCTCTCCGACCGCTTCGCGGCCACCTTGCCGGGGCGAGCCACGGATCTCGCCCGTCCTTCGGACCCCCGGCTTCGCGGGGGCGAGGAACGCAAGTCTTGGGGCGTCGCGCAGCCCCCACCCCGTCTCGCAATCTCCGCTTTGCTCCGACTGCGAGCCGACCCTCCCCACAAGGGGGAGGGTGAAGATCAGCCGGCGATCGCCATCGGCACGGCGCTCTTGTTGGGGATCTGGATATCGATCTCCAGCGTCGACATGGTCTCGCCGCGGTCCATCGAGACCTGCAGGTAATCCTGGTCGATCTGCACGTGCTTGGCGATCACCGCCATGATCTCCTCGCGCAGGATGGAGACGAGGTCGGGCTGGCTGCGGTTGCGGCGCTCATAGGCGAGCAGCACTTGCAGCCGCTCGCGCGCCACCGGCGCGCTCGAGCGCCGCTTGAAAAGGTCGAACACGTTCATGCCGCCCTCCTTCCCAACAGACGGTCGAGGAAACCTTTGCGCTCGAAGGGGACGACGACCGGCAGATCCTCGCCTTCCAGCCGCCTTGCGGCGTCGATATAGGCCTTGGCCGCGGTGTTGAGCGGCTCGGACAGCGTGACCGGCGCACCGAGATTGGAGGCGCGCAGCACGTCCTGGCTTTCGGGAATGATGCCGAGCAGCGGCACCGACAGGATTTCCAGGACATCGTCGATGGACAGCATTTCGCCGCGCGCGGCCCGCCCCGCGTCATAGCGGGTGACCAGCACGTGCTTGGCGATCTGCTCGCCCTGTTCGGCGCGCATGGTGCGGGCGTCGAGCAGGCCGATGATGCGGTCGGAATCGCGCACCGACGACACTTCCGGATTGGTGACGATGACCGCTTCGTCGGCAAAGCGCATGGCGAGCTGCGCGCCGCGCTCGATGCCGGCCGGGCTGTCGCAGAAGACATAGTCGAACACCGAGCGCAGCTTGTCGATGACCTCGCCGACGCCCTCTTCCGTCAGCGCGTCCTTGTCGCGCGTCTGCGAGGCCGGCAGCAGGAACAGCGTGTCCACCCGCTTGTCGCGGATCAGCGCCTGCGACAGCTTGGCCGTGCCCTGGATGACGTTGACGAGGTCAAACACCACGCGGCGTTCGGCGCCCATGATCAGGTCGAGGTTGCGCAGGCCGACGTCGAAATCGACCAGCGCCACCTTCTTGCCGGTCTTGGCCACGGCGGCACCGAGCGCCGCCGTCGAGGTGGTCTTGCCGACGCCCCCCTTGCCCGATGTGACCACCACTACCTTGCCCATGAAAAAAGCCTCCGTTGTTGTCAGTTTGTTGTCCCGGGCCGGCTTGCCGGCCTTTATTCAGTCAGCGGTCGTCAGCTCCCAAGCCGCTTCAGCTCCCAAGCCGCTTCAACTCCCAAGCCGCTTCAACTCAAAGCCTCGACGCGCAGGCCGTCGCCGTCGAGGAAGGCCTGCACCGGTTTGCCGCGCGACACCCCTTCCATCTCCTCGGCGGTGATGTACCAGCCGTCGACCGACAGAAGCTCGGCCTCGTTGCGTCGGCAGAAGATGCGCGCGGCGGTGTTGCCGAGCGCGCCCGCCGAAGCACGCCCGCGCAGCGTGCCGTAGACATGGATCGAGCCGGCGGCGACGATCTCCGAACCGGACGCGACCGAGCCCAGCACGATGACATCGCCATGCGCATGCATGATCGCCTGGCCGGAGCGGATCGGCGTCTTGATCATCAGCGTGCCCGAATCGTAATGCGAAACCTGCGGCTCGCTTTGGTCAGTCTTGCTTGCGCCAGCCTTGCCCTTGGCAACGCCGCCGGCATCCATGCCATGGTCCGGCGCCCTGCCCTCGGCGGTCTTGCCGGAAGCCTGTTGCTCGCCCTTGCGGCCAGGCAGCAGCCCCTCCGTCGTCGCCTCCTTGGCGCCGACCAGCAGGGGCGGCAGGTCGGGCCCGAGCGAGGCCCCTTCCAGCTCGATGGCATAGATGCGGATGCCGCGTGTCCCCAGCTCCGCCACAAGTGCCGCGATCTCGCTTGGCTGCGGCTTCAAAACGTTCAGATCGAGCAGCACCGGCCGCCCGGCAAAATAGCCCGGCGAATTGCCGATCCAGTGATCCAGCCCCTGCAGCCACTCCACCATGGGCGCTTCCGGGGTCAATGTGAAAGCGACGAAAGAACGGGCACGAAAGCGGATGGATTTGGCCTCGAGGGGGGCGGCAAAGGTCACGGCTGGCGAATCCTTACTGAGAAGTAAACGCTAGCGAGGGAATGGTTAACGAATGGTTAATGAGGGGGTGGATGGAGGAGTTAGAAAGAAGGTTGCTGAGAGTGGCGGGCGAGGGCTTGGTCGCCGGCGGCGACGAACATGTCCGACGATTCGCATTCGACTGTGGGAACCACCAGCGTGGACGGCGCATCAAAAATCTTGATAAGTCGACTGCAAGAAGAATCACCCGCAAACACTTTGGACGACCAAGGTAGAGTAAAGAGTTATGCCTCCAAGACCGTTGATACAAAAAGGGGTGGCGGAGCTTGAAAAGCTCTTCGATGAAAAACGCGATGATCCGGATTTTTTAAAGCTCCTGATTGCTGAACTATCAGAGAGGACAGTACCTCGTGCGCAGGAACTGAAGCGCCGAGCGATACAAGCGGCGGGTACGAATCCGAGGACGGCCCCCCACCAACGCAACCGCAGCCGAAATCAGGATGCGGCCGCCAGAGCCGAGCCGCCCGCCAGGGTGGCAACGCCTTCGCAGCATTCACCGATCGAACAGCCCTCGCTGCCGGAAAGGGATGCGATACCGGTAGCGCCGCGCCCCGTGCTGGAACGGCCACCCATCACGAACAATGCAGCCGATGTGTTGTCAACATGGACTGCAATGGAGGTCCTTTCACCTCCGTCCTTCCGCAAACCTGAGGACCTAGCGAGCGGCGACCGTTCACGAATTGCGCCGCTCGATAAGCCTGAGCTTCCATGGGAAAACGGCGGTGAGCGCAGCCGGCCCAATCAGAAACTCTATTATCAGATCATTCTGGGTAGCGTCGACATGGAGGCTGCCGTTTCTGCGCTTCTGCAGGTCTATACCGATAGCAGAATTGAGAGACCGGCAGCGCGGGGCGAGGCCGTACTTGCGACAATCATGGTAGATCGCGAAGGCCGCCCTGTTGAAGGCGACTCCGTGTCTATTTCCAGCTTCGGTTGGGGTGTGCCAGTGGCCCTGACCGGACGACTGAGTGCCCTCGGCACATGGTCCCAAGTCGAACGGCGTTTGATCGAGGAGCTTGGTCAGAAGGTTATAATCGAGGACAATGAGGGCCGATCTAAACCCCTCACGCAAAATGCGATCGAAGCGGCCCATCGTTGGCTGGTGGCGAAAATCGGAATCGACTCTCGCTTTACGAAAGCTCCGGCTTTTGCGGTGCGCTCGTACCAATACTTCAGGTTACAAGGTCCACCGGAACCGATCTTACTGAACTCATTCTTCCTCGAAGACCTCGCCCGAGCGCAGGCGTTGGTCGCCGATGGCAAAGCTACCGGCAATTTCAAACGCTACATCGGTGCCCAAAAGCCGAAAGCGCGGCGAAATCTGATGACCGACAATCGCGCGCTTGCAGATGCATTGGAGCCTGCAAAGTTTCCCTTAGGCTCCTGGCCCGGCAGCGGACGACACCCATTGGCGATGCTCCAGCAATGTGCCGTAAATCTCGCACTGCACGATCTGAAAACAGATGGAATTGTCGCCGTCAACGGTCCACCAGGCACCGGCAAAACGACACTTCTGCGAGACGTTGTAGCGGCTATCGTCACGAAGCGCGCAGAGCTTCTCTGTTCCTTTACCGACCCTAAGGACGCGCTGTCGGCCTCCGGCCAGAAACTTAAAAGAGGGAATTCGTTTATTCACCTCTACAAATTGGACGACAAGCTTCGCGGGCACGAAATCATCGTCGCTTCCTCAAACAACAAGGCGGTGGAAAATGTCAGCGCCGAGTTGCCGGGGATGAGTGCTATCGCAGCCGACGCGATGGAACTGCGCTACTTCAAAACGGTCTCAGACGCGCTGCTGGAGCGCGAGACCTGGGGCACCGTTGCAGCGGTTCTCGGCAACGCTCGAAATAGAAACGATTTCCGCCAAACCTTCTGGTGGGATGAGGATATCGGCTTTCAGCGCTATTTGCAGCAGGCAAGTGGTAATCCGCAGCTGATCAACGAAAAGACCGAGAACGGGACACAGCAAAGACCGCCTCGTATCGTTGCACAGGAGAGCCCGCCAGCAAATCACGAAGAGGCCTTGCGGCGGTGGGGTAAGGCACGCCAGCAGTTCGCCAAGGCACTCGCAACGGCAAAGACAGCGACCGTGGATTTGCAGGAGATCCACGATCTTCTGATAGCTCTTGCAAAGGGACAGGCCGCGATTGCCAAGGTTGAAGCCGAGATTGCGTCCCTCCAGCCGTTGCTTGAACGCACTGCCGTAGTTGCCCAAGCTGCTGCTTTGCTACAGCAAAAGCACCGGCCGACCGTAGAGACGCTCGATCGCGATGCCTCAGTTGCGTTACGCTCGCGCCCTGGATTCTTAGGTCGCCTTTTCCGAACTGCTGCGTATCGCGTTTGGCAAGCAGAGCACGGCGCGCTTTTGACAAGGCTGACTGAAGCGAGGAGCAAGCTAGCTGCCCTAAAGAACGCAGCCGATACCAAGAGTGCCGAACATTCTAGGCTGACGGCAGATATGGAAAGGCTGCGAAGGTCGCATTCCAGCCTGATCACAGCGATTGAGCAAGACAGACTACGCCACGCGTCTCTTGCCAGCCAATATCTTGGAACTCCCATATCGGAGGAATTTTTCGAGCGACGGCATGCAGACAAGCAAAGGACCGCCCCATGGTTAGACGAGAAAACGGCTCGACTTCGCAATGATGTCTTTGAAGCAGCGATGGCACTACATCGTGCATTCATTGATGCAGCCGCCCAGCCAATCCGGCACAATCTGAATGCGTTGATGGACGGCTTTGGCACTCGCTCGCTTGGCAGTGACGAAAAGGACGCGCTTATCCCACACTTGTGGTCGACTCTCTTTCTTCTCGTGCCTGTTGTCTCAACGACATTCGCATCAGTCTCTCGTATGTTCCCCAAGATCGGACCCGAGGAATTCGGCTGGCTTCTCATAGACGAAGCCGGCCAGGCGCTGCCGCAGGCGGCTGTTGGCGCGTTGATAAGAACAAAGCGGGCAGTCGTTGTAGGCGATCCGATTCAGATCGAACCTGTGGTGGTCCTTCCGGACCAACTGACCGAAGCGATGTGTCAGCAATTCGGGGTTGATCCCTTGATCTATAACCCGCCAGGGGCGTCTGCACAGACGCTGGCAGACAGTGCAACAGAATATTATGGCACCTTCGAAACCAGCTTCGGTACGCGGGAAGTCGGAGTTCCCCTTTTGGTTCATCGGCGCTGCGAAGAGCCGATGTTCGGCATATCGAACGCAATCGCCTACGAGAATCTGATGGTCCAGGCCAAGACCGCAAATACCTCGGCTATCCGGAATGTCCTCGGTCCTTCACGCTGGATCGATATTGAAGGACGAGGTCAGGAGAAATGGTGCCAGAGGGAAGGCGAAGTATTATTGGAGATGCTCAAGCAGCTTCGACAGCAAGAAATAGCGCCTGACTTTTACATTGTGACCCCGTTTGTGGTGGTGCAGGACCGTATGCGTGAAATGCTGCGCTCCAGCGGCTTGCTTGACGGGTGGGTCGAGAATCCGTTCGCTTGGGTGTACGAACGTCGGAACGGTCCACACGGTCCAAGGGCGGGAGGCCGAGGCGGTCTTCTTTATCCTTGGAGCACCCAATGCCGAGCAACGCGGCGCACGAGGATGGGCTGGTGGACGACCCAACCTCCTGAACGTCGCCGTCACGCGCGCCAAGGAGGCTGTGTATGTTGTTGGTAACCGAACTCTTTGGCGAAGCGCGGGTGTGTTTCAATCACTTGATAGATTCTTGTAAGAAGGTGGTCCACACTCGCATCCACCGAAGCTAACAGGCCATTCGAGATTGATCCCATCGAGCCGGCTGAAGCTCGGGCATGGGGGGCAAGTCATGTTGGATCAATGGACTGATTTCTTCGTCATGGTGGGCGGCGGCGCGGCGGGGCTTGCCGGGTTGATCTTCGTCGCGATCTCGATCAATCCCGAACGCATTGTCCGCAACGCGACGCATAAGAACCGGGCAATCAACATGCTGTCGGGCTTCAGCGCGATTTTCATGGCATGCAGCCTTGCGCTTCTGGGAGGTCAATATCTTCCGGCACTCGGCCTCGAATGGCTTTTGCTCTGGGGCATAGCAACATTCATCTTCGTCAGAGGATATGTCGTGGCCATCAAGGCGGGGATGAGCACTATCGGGTTGACCGGGCCGCGGCTGGCGGGCGGCACGATGTGTTACCTGGCCGAGGTTGCAGGCGCGATCTTGCTTATTCTCGGGCGCGGCGTGGGCCTTTACATCGCGGCCCTCGGAACCATCGTCCTGTTCGCCTTCCTGATTTCAGGCGCATGGCTCCTCATCATCGGCATCTACGAAGAGCCGGCCAAGGGATGAGGTGGACGCCCGACGCTGCAGAGGCCCCCTCAATGCCGCTTGAAATACTGCACCTCCTTCTCGTGCTTCTCCGCCGCCTCGCGCGTTTCGAATGTCCCCAGGTTCCGCCGCTTCCCGGTCTTCTCATCCTTCTTGCGGGAATAAAGCCGGTATCTGCCGTCCTTGAGTTTGCGGATCATCTCAGCTCTCCCTGATCAGGATTTGGCGCGCTTCCTGGCCTTCAGGCTGCGCGCTGCCTGTTCCAGCGCGGCGCGGTCGGTGCCCAGGCGGTCGAGCAGCGCTTGCGCCTCGTCGCCCGATATGCCGGTGCGCATGGCCAGCTCCTCGACCTCCAGCACGTCGGTGCTGGCGATCTCGCGCGGCAGCGCGTCGTCGGCTGTCAGCGGCAGAGCCGCCTCCCTGTCGATCTCGGCCTCGGCCCGGTGCCAATGGTGCTCGGGATCGCCGCCGCCTTCACGCTCCCAGATCTGGTATGCGCGCTTCTGGATCTTCTCGTGCCGTTCGTCGCCCATTGCCGTTCCTCCTTCGTGTCAGGGATGAACGCCGCCGTGATGGGATTGATCCAAAAAATTTGCGTGATCGCTGGTCCAGGCGGAATTGCCGGATGGGTGGGAGGGCGCGCGGCGCCTATTCGCACTGGCGCCTGGGTCCACCGGAATAGGGCTGGTAGCTGTTGTCCTCGGGACGATACGAGCGGTAGCGGCTGAAGCAGGATTGGACGTGGTCGTCCGAAAGGCCCGCTATCGCCACCACAGGCGCGGCGCCACCCTCGACATAGCTGACTTCGTCGGGCTGCTGCGCGGCGTGGCCAGCGTCGGCACTGGTGTCGAGATAGGGCGAGACGCAGGGGCGCTGCTGTCCGCTGTAGGACATGTAGCTGTTGTCGTCAGGGTTGTAGGAGCGGTAGCGGTCCGCGCACCAGCTGAGATGAGCCGCCGGCAGCCTGGCCGGCTGCTCGCCGGCATCGGGCGCCACCGCGCTGGTAATGGTCGGGTCGGGCGACTGCATCCTGGCTGAGGCGTCGGGCGCGGGAGCCTGCGCGGCGGCCACGCGCTCCAGGCCCGGCGCGGCCTTGTCCACGGGCAGTGCGTCCTTGGTCCACAGCTGTGAGACACTGTCGGCGGGCCTGGCCTGATGCACCGGCTTGGCCAGTATCAGCCAGGCGGCGAAAGCCAGCCCGCTGGCAAAGACCGCAAGGGTGAGGACGAAGCCTGCGACCAATGCCAGAACCGCTTTCATCACACACTCCTTGAGCCTCAGCTAATAGAATGCGGGGGATCAGGACTGGTTCCAGCGAGCGCAATACTGACGGCCTTGCTGCCTCACACCGGCAGGTGCACATCCGTGGAAAACTGGTTCTCCACGGCCAGCAAGGCCCTGACCATTTCCTTGTCGCGCTGGCGCTTTTGCAGATACCCGGCCAGCAGCCAATCCAGTGAGAACCGGCCGGCGCCGACGGCGGCCAGCACGAACATGCCGCCCGATATGGCCAGGTCCTTTTCGAAATGCAGCAGCTCGTTCTGGCTGGCGAAGTTGACGTGGAACAGCAAGGCCGTGACCAGGCAGAACAGGCCGAGCCCGATGCCGCCCAGCCGCGTCAGCAGGCCGGAAGCCACCGAGAGCCCTGCCCCCAGTTGCAGCGCGATGGTGGCGACGAACAGCGGCAACCCGACGCCAAGTGCTGCCATCGCCTTGGCGCCGCCGTCGAAATGGGTGGCCAGCGTCACGCCTTCATGCAGGAAGATGAAGGACATGAGCAGGCGGCCGGCAAGCAGCGTCACGTCCCTGATGTGGTATTTCGTGGCGAGGCCGGTGAGCTTCGCGGCGATTTCGTTCGGTGTCATGGTCAGCCTCCAATTTTTGAGCGCAGGCAAGCGCCGCCCGCCGTGGGACGCGCACAAGCACGGCGCCGGACGGGTCTGATCTTCGAAAAGGCCGGAGCCGGCTCGAGGGAGAGGCGCCGGCTCCGGCAATGGGCGCCAGCCACGAGCGCCCAAACTGGTGGTGGGGGACTGGATCGGTCTGTGCCAGTCCCCAACGCGGGCCGCTTGGCGGCCACCTCTCCCCCAGTCCGCCACTGACCAGCTCGAGGCTTGATTGCCACGTGGTTCCCCAATCCGTCGCTGCTTCGCAGCGCCACCTTTCCCCCCTCCGGAGGGAAAGGAAGGGAGCATTGCCGCACGAGCGTTGCCGGCAAAAAGCCTGGCGCCTTTCCTCTGCCCCGTCGATCGGGGGGTCCGAAGGACGGGCGAGACCCGTGGCTCGCCCCGGCAGTGGCTCGGCGAAGCCGAGACGGAGTGGGGGTCGACCGACGCAGCATAAGACAATGCATGGCCAAGCTCATGGCCACGTCCGTGGGGGAGTTGGAACGGGTCACCGCTTACTGCGTCACCTTGGTGTCGATGGCCTTCTGCAGGTCGGATAGCTCCTCGCAGCCGGCGGGGCAGAGTTTCTGCAGCGACGCCAGCTGCTCCTTGGCCTTGTTCATGTCGCCGGTCTCGACATAAAGCTCGCCCAGATATTCGCGGGCGGCCTTGTGGTCGGGCTTCAGCTCCAGCGCCTTGTTGTAATAGGTCAGCGCGGTGGTGACGTCGCCGGTCTTGCGCAGCGTGAAACCGAGCAGATTGTAGACGTCGGCCTGCTGGTTGTCCTGCGCGAGGTCGCGCAGATCGGCCAGCGCGCCCTTGTAATCCTTGGCGGCGATCTTGGCCTGGACGGCGGTGAGGTCGGGCGCATCGGCGCCCTCGATATCATCCACCGCATAGGCCGGCATGATCGTTGCGACGGGAACGATGGTCAGCACGGCGATGGCGCCGAGCAGGCCGAACAGGGCGTTTCTGCCCAAAATAAGCTGTTTCATTGTCTTTCTCGCTTTGGTTTGTGCGTTAGCGTTGAGAGACCGTTTCGAAATTCGCTTTGGCGAGTCATATGATGGTGGTTTCGAGAACCGGAGCGGAGCGGACGTTCGGGTCCGTGAGCACCGGAAGCGCAGAAAACGCCTTCAGATGGCCGCCAGAGTAGAGTTTCCAAACGGTCTCAAATCTGAACGGGAGAGAAGCCATAGGCACTCCCGTCCTTGACGAAGACGCCGGTGCCGGGGAACGGGAAATGCGACCCGGAAATGCGGATATTGTCCGCGATCACCCGGTCGATGATCTTGTGGCGCGTGGCAATCGCGGTCGGCCCATCCTGGTCGTAGGCGCCCTGCCATTCCGGATGCGGCGCCAGCAGTGCCGGCACATACATGGTGTCGGCCGAGATCATCAGCTGCTCCTTGCCGGAATTGGCGAGGTACACCGAATGTCCCGGCGTGTGGCCGGGCGCGGCGACGATCTGGATGCCCGGCGCCACTTCCGCGCCGTCCTGAACCAGCTTCCAGTTCTTCCATTTCGGGAAGTTTTCGGCGATGCGCTTGCCCGCCGGCTTGCGGCCCTCCGGCAGCTTGGCCAGCCGGCTCGGGTCGGTCCACCAATTGTATTCGGTGGCGTTGACGATCAGCTCGGCATTGGGGAACACCGGCGTGTTGGTGCCCTTCTCCATCAGGCCCCAGACATGGTCGGGGTGGAAATGCGAGATCATGATGGTGTCGATCGCCTTGTAGTCGATGCCGGCGGCGGCCATGTTGGCCGGCAGGTGCGTGGCATTGGCCTGCCACTGGCCGACGCCCGAGCCCGCATCCATCATGATCAGCTTGCCGCCCATCTTCAGCACGACGACGGTGAGCGGGATGGGCATGAAGTCGGTGGTCAGCCCCGCCTTGGCGAGCGCCGCCTTGGTGTCTTCGACCGAGACATCCTTGATAAAGGCCGGGTCGTGCGGCTTCTTCCAGATGCCGTCGTAGATGGCGGTGACCTCGATGTCGCCGACCGTGTATTTGTAGAAGCCGACGGTCGGCTCGACCGGGGTCTGCGCGAAAGCGGGGCGGGCGAATTCGAGCTTGCCGGCAAGGCCGAAGGCAGCAGCGGCGGCGGCGGATTGAAGCACTGTGCGGCGTGTCATGGTGAACATGGTGGTCTCCTGGGTTGTTGTGGCGGAAGGGCGACGGAGGGCCACGCCACATGGCCCTCCGTCCTGATCGCGGGCTGGGTCAGGACCCTCGAGAGCGGTCCGGACCCAGAACTCAGTTGCCCCAGATGCCCTGGCCTGGTTCGTCCGCGTCAGATTTCGTTGTCGCCTGGACACCGAGCCGGACCATGTCGGCCTTGCGGATCGAGGCGGTGTGGGTGTTGTCGACCATGGCGGCCGTCTGGTTGGCGGTGCGGTCGCCAAAATGGTCGCTGCCGGCAAAGGCGCCGGTGGTGGCCACGAGGATGGCGGCGGCGGTGAGAGCGAGGGTTTTCATGTCGGTGCTTCCTGTTTGTGAGGTTTGAGAACGAGTTCGAAGGTCGGGGGCGCTCAGCGGCCCCAGAGACCGTCGTCGTTGTGCCGGTTGATGATGTCCTGGACCGAACCTTGGCTCGGCCCGGTCGTCACCTTGGTGTCGACGCCGGCCGGGTGCGCGGTGTAGGGGATCGAGGCGGTGGCATTGGTGTCGACGGAAGCGACAGGCTGATTGACAGTGTCGGCGCCGAAATGGTCGCTGCCGGCAAAGGCGGCACTCGAGGCAAGCAACATCGCGGCCACGCTGAGAGCGAGCTTGGTCATGTTCGTAAATCCTTGTTTCGTTTCTTCGCGTCGCGGACCGGATTGGCCCCGCTGAAGGGAAGACCCGGCAAGGCGGTGCTTTATTCCCGGGGGTGGTGAAATTTTTTTGAGAGGCGGGGATTCAAGGGGCGCGGCCAGACAGGATCTGGGTGAAAGGCGGCGGCATCACCTCCGGAAAAGACCTTCAAGGGCAAGGCAGGAGGAGCGCTCAGACACAATTCAGAAACAAGTTTCAACAATTCGGAAAAACTGGCGAAAAGATCGGATGGCATAACCATCCCGCGGGGGACTGTGGGGACTTCCTTTTCGGAACTTTCGGTCCGCCATCGACAAGGGTCAAATTGCAGCAGCGGCACTGCCGAAAATGCCTGCTCGAACGGCGGCATGAACAGCCGGGCGATGCGCGGCCAGGACGAGAAAGTATGGAAATGGATTACGGTGTCGACTTTGCCAGCCTGGACAGGGACACGGCACGACCGGGCGCGGAGCCCGAAACCGGGCTGGCCCAAAATGGCCTGGCGGGCGTCGATACCCTTGTAAGGGCCGCTCAGCGGGCCGCGCATGCCCAGATTCTGACCGGCGCCGATTTCGCCCGCGCAGGCCAGCCCGACGAGCGGCTCGACGCGTTCTTCGAAGAGCTCGCCGCAACATTCGCCACCTTGCCGGCGGTGATCTCCGACGGAAATGTCTGGACGTATCAGGAGCTGGACAGCCGCGCCAACCAGTTCGCCCGTGTGCTGATCAAGCGCGGCGTGCGGCCGGGCCACCGGGTCGGGCTCATTCTCGACCGGTCGGCGGAGACCTATGTCGCCTTGCTCGCCGTCGTGAAGGCGGGGGCCGCCTTCGTGCCGCTGGCCACCGCCTTTCCGCAAGAGCGCATGGCGCTCATCATCGAAGACGCCAGCGTCAGCCTGATCGTCACCATCGCCACCTATGCGTCGCGGGCCGACCAGCTGCCGGTCCCCCATGTGCTGATCGACAGCGCCGCCGCCGAGATCGCCAAACAGTCCAGCGCGCCGCTGAAGCCGCAAAAGGCGCCGGCGGAAGACATTTGCTACATCCTGTACACGTCGGGAACGACCGGCAGGCCGAAGGGCGTGGCCATCCGGCACCAGAGCTTCGTCAACTTCATCCGGGTCGCCGCCGCATCCTACGGCTACAGGCCGGGCGATCGCGTCTACCAGGGCATGACGATTGCCTTCGACTTTTCCTCCGAGGAGATCTGGGTGCCGTTCGTCGCCGGCGCGACCGTGGTGCCCGCGCCCGGCCAGATGCCGCTCGTCGGCGAGGAACTGGCGGATTTCCTGCGATACCATGAAATCACCTGCATGGCCTGCAGCCCGACGCTGCTGTCGTCGATGACATCGGATGTGCCCAGCCTGCGCACGCTGCTGGTCGGCGGCGAGGCCTGCCCGCACAATCTGGTGGTGCGCTGGTCGACGCCGGGCCGGCAGATCCTCAACACCTATGGCCCGACCGAGGCGACCGTCACGGCTACGATGGGCGCGCTGACGCCGGACAAGCCCGTCACCATCGGCGCGCCGCTGCCCACCTATTCCATCGTCATCCTCGACCCGTCGCTGCCGGAACTGGCCGAGCCCAGCGAACTGGGCGAGATCGGCATTGCCGGCATCGGGCTCGCGGTCGGCTACCTCAACAGGCAGGACCTGACGGAACAGAAGTTCATCGCCGATTTCATCGGCCTGCCGAACAACCCGTCGCAGCGCATCTACCGCACGGGCGACCTTGGCCGGATCAACGGCGATGGCGAGATCGAATATGCCGGGCGCATCGACACCCAGGTCAAGATCCGCGGCTATCGCATCGAGCTCGGCGAGATCGAGGCGGTGCTGCTGGACCAGCCGGAGATCGCGCAGGCGGCCGTCACCACCTGGGAGATCGAGCCCGGCCGCGTCGAACTCGTCGCCTATTACGCGCCCAAGGCCGGCCAGCCGGCGCTCTCGCGCGCCGATCTCGCCCAGACGATGAAGCGTCGCCTGCCGGACTACATGGTGCCTTCCTATCTCGAGGAACTGCCCGCGATCCCGATGACGGTCTCCA
The DNA here is from genome assembly GCF_007003935.1 of Mesorhizobium sp. WSM4310. NCBI lineage: Bacteria > Pseudomonadati > Pseudomonadota > Alphaproteobacteria > Hyphomicrobiales > Phyllobacteriaceae > Mesorhizobium > Mesorhizobium sp. WSM4310. The sequence goes on along the minus strand of NZ_VFTA01000013.1, from coordinate 82,737 downwards.
ACAAGGTGGACCTTCGCCAGCTGCCGAAGCCGACAAGCGTGCGGCTTTCCGCCGACCGGGAGATGGTTGCCCCCGGCAATGACGACGAGCGCTTCCTGGCCGAGGCCCTGGCCGCGGTGCTGAAATTCGACGAAGTGTCGGTCGAGGACAATTTCTTCGACGATCTCGGCGCCAACTCCCTGCTGATGGCGCATTTCTGCGCCCGCGTGCGCACTCGCAAGGAATGGGCGACGACGTCCATGCGCGACATCTATCTCCATCCGACGGTGGCGCGCCTGGCCAAGCACCTGAGCGTCTCGGAAGAGGTGACGACCGCCGCCAACGAGCCTGTCCTCACCCGCCGGGCATCGAATCTTGCCTACTGGACCTGTGGAATGGCGCAGTTGCTGTTCTACGCGGTCTACAGCTATGCGGGCCTGTGGGCGCTCAACATCGGCCTCAACTGGATGTATGACACGCTCGACGATCCGCTGCAGCTCTATATCAGGTGCGTGGCGCTATCGGCCGGCGTGTTCTTCGGCATGACGGGCTTTGCCGTCCTGGCGAAATGGGTACTCGTCGGCCGCTGGAAGGCGGAAGCCTTCCCCATCTGGGGCCTGCGCTACTACCGCTTCTGGGTGGTCAAGACCTTGATCCGCACCGCCCCTGTCGTGCTGTTCCGCGGCAGCCCGCTCTACAGCTTCTATCTGCAGATGCTGGGAACCAGGATCGGGAAGAACGCCGTCATCGAATCCAAATCCGTGCCGGTCTGTACGGATCTGATCTCGATTGGCGCCAACACCATCCTGCGCAAGGAATCGCTGATCCTCGGCTTTCGCGCGCAGTCCGGCTACATCCACATGGGACCGCTGACCATCGGCCGCGATGCCTTCGTCGGCGTCGGCTCGACGCTCGACATCGACGCCTCGATCGGCGACGGCGCCCAGCTCGGCCATTCGTCCTCGCTGCAGCGCGGGCAAAGCATCCCCGATGGCGAACACTGGCATGGCTCGCCGGCCGTGCCGACCACGGCGGACTATTGCAAGGTGCGCAACGAAAACCCTTCCGACATCCGGCGCTTCCTCTTCGAGGCGGTCCAGCTGATCGGGCTGTTTGCCATTGTCATCCCGCTGCCGCTGCTGTTCCACAGCTATTGGGAAAATGTCGGCGACGACTATCAGGAGACGATCGGCGTGGTCGCCGTCGGCACCACGGTCACGCTTTTCGGCTATATCGCCACGGCTTTTATCGCCGCGACGGTGCTGCCGCGCCTGCTCAGCGTGATCCTGAAACCCGGCCGCACCTACACGCTTTACGGCTTCCGCTACTGGCTGCAGGCCGCCACCGAGTTCACCAGCAATTCCCGCGTGCTGGGGCTGCTGTTCGGCGACAGTTCGGCAATCGTCTATTACATGCGCGCCATCGGATGGAACCTCAACAAGGTGGTGCAGACCGGCTCCAATTTCGGCTCCAACCAGCAGCACGAAAACCCGCTTCTGTGCGAGATCGGCACCGAGACCATGGTGTCGGACGGCCTGTTCATGATCAACATGCACAAATCCGCCTCCGCGTTCCGGCTCGAGCGGACGCGCATCGGCGAACGCAACTATCTTGGCAACAACATCTATTACCCGCCGGATGGACGCACGGGCGACAACGTCCTGCTTGGCACCAAGGTGATGATCCCCATCGATGGGCCGGTGCGCGAGAATGTCGGGCTGCTGGGTTCGCCTGCCTTTGAAATCCCGCGCATGGTCAATCGCGACAAGGAACTCATCGCCGGCGTCGACGAGGCGGACCGACGCCAGCGCATCCCGCACAAGAACCTGCACAACGCGGTGACGATCCTTCTGTTCATGGCCACACAATGGGTCATGCTGTTCGCCACGCTGGCGATCTGGGACCGGGCGCTGAACTACTACACCGAATGGGCTGAAGTCGCTCTCTTCGCCGCCGTGCTCCTGACCTCGGCGATCACCATTCCGTTCTACATCTTTGTCGAGCGGGCAAGCCTTGGCTTCGGCAGGCTGAAGCCGCAGATGACGACGATCTACGACGTCGCCTTCTGGCGCCACGAACGCCATTGGAAGCTTGCCGATTCTCCGATCGTGCGCCTGTTCTCCGGCACGCCTTTCCGGCCGATGATCCTGCGCATGCTGGGCGTCAAGGTCGGTAGCCGCGTCTATGATGGCGGAGCCAACCTCACCGAGCGCTCGCTGGTCGAGATCGGCGATGACGTCACGCTCAACGAGGGCTGCGTCATCCAGGCTCACTCGCTGGAGGAAGGCGCGTTCAAGTCCGACTATATCCGCATCGGCAAAGGCTGCACGCTCGGACCGTCCGCCTTTGTCCATTACGGCGTCGTGATGGGCGAAGGCTCGGTGGCCGACACCGATTCCTTCGTGATGAAGGGCGAGGAACTGGAGCCCTACTCGATCTGGCGCGGCAACCCGGCCAAGCTGCATCGCTTCGTGATCCCGGTCACGAATGACGGCGCCAAGGCGTCGGCTTGAAGGCCGGAGAAATCCGTCTCGCCCCAGTGACCAAGGCCAATCGGGCCTTGGTCGCGTCGCTGGAACTGGCGCCGGAGCAGATGGATTTTGTCGCTGGCAACGCAGAGTCGCTGGAGGAGTCCCAATCCGACGAGGACGCGCGGCCCCGCGCAATCATGGCCGGGGATCGCCTCGTCGGTTTCCTGATGTACGACGCGCCGGAAGATGACGACGAGGCGCGCATCTACCGCTTCATGATCGACCGCGCCTGGCAGGGCAGAGGCTACGGCAAGGCCGCGTTGCGCGCGGTGCTGCACGAGATCGGCGGGCTCGGTCACGTCAGGCACGTCTCGATCTGCTACGAACCGGAGAATGAAGCGGCACGCCAGCTCTATCGCACCGCCGGTTTCGTGGAAGAAGGGCTCGACGAGGACGGAGAAATGATCGCCGACCTCGTCCTGGCGAAGGGATGACCATTGACCCGGCCGCCCTCCCCTGAAGCCGCGCTGGCCGAGGCGATGGCGGCAATCGCGCCCCGGAATGTCCTGACCGGATGCCGGGTGATAGGCCATGCGGACGAGACCCATCTGCTGCCCGAGGAAGCGCGCTGCATCCCCGCGCGCCGGCCGGCCATGCGGCGCGCCAGCGGCGCCGCCCGCTGGATCGCGCACCGGCTGCTGGCCGATGCCGGCATCAGCGACCTCGCCATCCCACGCGCGCCATCCGGCGCTCCGGTCTGGCCGGACGGGATAATTGGCTCGCTCGCCCATGACGACGACATGGCCGTCGCGGCGGTCGCGCCTGTCGGCGGTATCGTCTCTCTCGGCATTGACGTCGAGCCCGCCGAACCCTTGCCCGACGACATTTTCGCGATCGTTGCAACCGCCGCGGATCGCACCGGCGCGGCGGATCCGCGGCTTGCCGGCCGCATCCTGTTTGCCGCCAAGGAGGCGGTCTACAAGGCAGCCTTTCCGCTCGATCGCCAGGTGCTGGGCTACGAGGACATCGCCGTGGACCTCGATGCCGGCCGCGCGACGACGAAGACCGGCCGCATGGTCAGCCTCGCCTACTGCGTCGCCCCGCGCGTGGTGGTGTTGGCGTTTGTCGGGCAATAGCGCCGATCTATTCGCCGACGATCTCCCGATAGGTCCTCACCGCGCCGTCCTGCCCGCGTATCCGCCAGCTCTCCCCGTCGCGGCCCTCGATAGGACATGGCCCGATCGGCACCTTGCCGCCGCCTTCCGGCAGGTCGAGCACATAGACGGGATTGCAGATGCCCGACAGGCGTGCCCTCAGCGCTTCCACCAGCGCCTGGCCCTGCGCGATCGTGGTGCGCCGGTGCGCCATGCCGCGCGCCAGGTCGCCATGGTGCAGGTAGTAGGGTTTTACGCCCAGCCGGTACATCAGCTCGCGGCAGAGCTCCTCCAGCACTTCGACACTGTCGTTGACGCCCTTGAGCAGAACGCTCTGGTTGAGCAGCACGAAGCCCGCCTGCCGCATGATCCGGCATGCCACCTCGGTCGCGGGCGTGATCTCCCGCGCGTGGTTGAAATGCGTGACGACCGTGACCATCAGCCGGCCCTGCAGCACAGCGACCAGCCCGGATGTGATGCGCGACGGCAGCGCCACCGGCACGCGCGTGTGGATGCGCAGCAGCCGCACATGCGGGATCGCCTCGATGCGCGCGAAGATTTCGGCCAGGGCCTTGTCGGGCAGCGACAGCGGGTCGCCGCCGGTCAGGATCACCTCGCGGATCTCGGGATGATCCGCGATATAGGCCAGCGCCGGCTCGAGCGCCTCGCGCGTATAGCCGCGGCCGATCGAGGTCAGCGATTCCTTGCGGAAGCAGAACCGGCAGTAGACCGCGCATTGATAGGTCGGGAACAGCAGCACCCGGTCGGCATGGCGGTGCGTCAATCGCGGCACCGGACTGAACTCATGGTCGGCGATCGGATCGCCAAGCTCGCCCTCCACCTCCTCCAGTTCGCCCAGTGACGGGATGACTTGCGCTCGGATCGGATCGGCCGGGTCATTCCAGTCGATCAGGTCGAGATAGGCTTTTGGCGCACGCACCTTGTGCAGCGCGGCGGCTGCTTGAGCGGCTGCGCGCTCGGCCGGCGACAGCGGCAGGCGGTCAAGGTCGCGCACATGGCGCACGCCCTGGCGGACATCGTCCTGCCAGTCGGGGGCGCGGGTTGCATCTTTGAGGTCGGTCATTGCAGGTCTCGGAGTGGTCGCGCGGACCTATCGGCCGGATGAGCGGCGCGGTCAACCATCGTCGCAGAGCCAATTGTGCCCGCCGCGCCCCTGCGGCGCCCCCCTCTGTCGTGCCGGCCGTTCAGCGAGCCTTCACCCAGCCCTTCCACCCCTCTCGGCCAGCGCTACGAAAGCACTTTCGACCGTCTCGAACCTCAGCTCCGGATAAAGCGCACCCGCCTCCGGAGTGTCCGTTTCAAGCGCGGTCTCGCCACGGATCCAGAAGGCCCGCAGCAGACCGAGGCCGGGGACCGCGGCGATCAACCCCTCCAGCTCCTGCGCGCTCATCTTCACGACGCGCGGCGAGCGGCCGCTGACCCGGCGCCACAGATCGATCATCGCGCCCTGCGTGATCCTGTTTCGCGCGATGCGGATCTCCGTGCGGACAGCGGCGGGATCCGCCAGCGCCCGCATGGTGACGGCGGCGATATCCTTCTCGCTGACGAAGGTCGCCGGCACGTTGCCGTCGCCATAGAGCGTCACCTCATCCGGCGGCAGCACGGCCGAACCGAAGCGCGTCAGGTCGCCCAGCGTCGCCACCCAGGTGGAGAAGAAGCCGTTGGTGTAGATCACCGTATAAGGCAGATCCGCCTCCCTGACCGCGTCGAACACGGCCCTCTTGATGTCGAGCGGCGCGATCGTGCCGGGGGCAGCGGCGGCAAAGTCGAGGCCGAAGCCGGCGGAGGGCACGAAGCGGGAGACGCCGACATCCCTGACGGCGCGCACCAGCGTCATCTCGCTGGCCGAACCGACATGCACCGAACTGATGACGCGGTCGACCTTGCCGACGGCGCGCACAAGGCTGTCATAATCGTCGAGATCGCCGACATGCACCGTCGCGCCCAATTCCCTGAGCGGCCGCATCCGCTCTTCGTTGGCTGAAGTAGCTGCCCGAACCAGGACATGCAGGCTGTCGCCATTGCGCGCGCTGGCCTTGGCCATTTCGCTGCCCAGAAGCCCCGTCGCGCCGATGATCAGGGTGCTGGTCATATCCCCCTCCCATTGGGCAAGATCGAACCGTCCCAGTCGCGCTCCAGGCCGATGTCCCGCAGGCGGCGGTCGGAAAACCGGGAAATCCGGCGCAGCACGCGGCGGCGCTCGAATGCCGCCATGCTGCGCGTGGCAAGGCCGCTCATCGCGGCGCCGATGGGTCCAAGGGTCAAGGTCATTGTCTGTCTCCTATGTTCGTCAGGGCGCAAACGTGCCGGTGCCGCCCATCGGGCGAGCATGACGATCGCTCACACATATCGTTGGTCTTTCAACGCATCGGAGAACCGGAAAGGTCGACATCGATGCGGTACGCCCTGATATTGGGCATTTCCGGGCTGGACGACAAACGACTCTTTGTGCAGGATTTGTGAGCAACGCTCACAGGTCTCGATCATGCCGCGACGATTGCCGCCCCTCACCGCCCTGCCCGCGTTCGACGCCGCCGCCCGGCATCTGAGCTTCTCCAGGGCGGCCGACGAGCTCAACCTCACCCATGGCGCGGTCAGCCGCGCCATCCGCAACATCGAGGACAGGCTCGGCATCCAGCTGTTCGATCGGGGAACGCGATCCGTGCGCCTGACCGCCGTGGGCGCGGCCTATGCGGTCGAGGTCGGCAAGGCGCTGGACCGGATCGCCGCCGCCACCATCGCCGCCACGCCCGACCGCTCGACGCGCATCCTGAACGTCTCGACGTCGGACGGCTTCGCCGGCCGCTGGCTGGTGCCGAGGCTGCATCGCTTCCACCGCGCCAATGCCGATATCGACGTGCGGCTGGCGACCTCGGGCGTGCTGGCCGATTTCGTCAGCGACGGCATCGACATCGCCATCCGCTACGGCAAGGGCGGATACACCGGCGTGACGGCGGAATTTCTCGCTGACGAGGAGGTCTTCCCGGTCTGCAGCCCGGAACTGCTGCAAGGCGAACATCCCCTGCGCCGGCCCGGGGACCTCAGGCACCACAAATTGATCCATGACGCCTTTCGCATCGACTGGGCGACATGGCTGCAACAGGCCGGTGTCGATGGCATCGACCCCAAGCGCGGCGTGCGCTTCGATTCCGCCACCTTCGCCGTCGAGGCCGCCGTGCATGGCGAAGGCGTGCTGCTCGGCCGCAGCGCATTGGTCTCGGCCGACCTCGCGGCGGGGCGGCTGGTGCGGCCCTTCGACCTCGCGCTGAAATCGGCGGCCAGCTACTATCTCGTCTATCCCGACGGCGCGCTGCGGCAGAAGAAGATCAGGGCGTTCCGCGACTGGCTGTTTGCCGAGGTGGCGGCTGACTGGGTCGGAATGTCCAGGAGGGATTGAGGACGATCTCGCCCCTTCTTGGGTGAGGAACCCAAGTCTTCCAAGGGTAGCGCCAGCACCCGGACCTTCGGTCCAGTGGGGCGGCGCGGCGCTGCAAGACCTGGGCTCCTCGCCCAGGGGGAAACAAGCGGCCCGAGACAGCTCGCGCCTACTCCTTGGCGCGATAGGCTTCCGGTATGACGAACACCTCGTCGGCCCGGCCATAGCCGCCGTCGGCGACCTCCTCGACCAGCACCATGGTGGTGGGCCGCACGCCTTCGCCGAAAAAGTCGACGAACATGGCCGTGGTCCGATGAATGAGGTCTTCCTTCTGCGCCTTGGAGAGTGCCGCCTGCGGCAGCTTGATGTTGGCGAATGGCATGATCGTTTCCTTTCTGTAGGGATTGGGTTTTCAGGCTTTGGGATGGAGCAGGTCGGCAAGGCCGATCCGTTCCAGGAGTTGCGCGCACGCGGTGATCAGGATTGTCCGTTGCATGTCGGCCTCCTCAGATCGCGCCGCCATTGGCACGGATGATTTGTCCGTTGACCCAGCCACTGTCCGGCCCGGCCAGGAAGGAAACCACGCCGGCAATGTCGTCGGGCTGGCCGAGCCGGCCGAGCGGGATCATCTTGCCGATGGCCTCGATCTGCGCCGGGCTCTTGCCGTCCATGAACAGCGCGGTCTCGACCGGGCCGGGCGCCACGGCATTGACCGTGACGCGGCGCCCGCCAAGCTCCTTGGCCAGGATATGCGTCATCGCCTCGACGGCCGCCTTGGTGGCGGCGTAGACGCCGTAGCCCGGCTGCAGGAAGCCGACGACGCTGCTGGAGAAATTGACGATGCGGCCACCGTCGCGAAGGCGTTTCGCGCCCTCGCGCATGCCCCGGAACACGCCGCCGAGATTGACCGCGATCTGCGCGTCGAAGGACGCATCGTCGGTCTGCGCGATCGGCGACAGCTTCATGATGCCGGCATTGTTGACCAGCATGTCGACGCCGCCGAACGCCTTTTCGCCGGCATCGAAAAGGGTGGCGATGCCGGTGGGGCCGGCGATGTCGGCCTGCACGGCGATCGCCTTGCCGCCTTCGGCTTCGATCGCGCCGACGACCGCTTCGGCCTCGCCGCGGCCCCGTGCATAGTTGACGACGACGGCGAAGCCGTCGCGGGCGAGCCGCCGCGCGATCGCCGCACCGATGCCCTTGGAAGCGCCGGTCACGATCGCGGTTCTGATTGGGTCGGCCGTCTTTGTCTGCTGGTTTGTCATGGGAGTCTCTCCGTGTTGCTGGTGACACGGATATAGATGCAGCCTCCTTTTGGATAATCAGCCGTCACTTGACATCACTATTCGGAAACTGCGAACAAAGGCCATGGATCGCCTGGACACGATGCGGCTCTTCGTTCGCGTGCTCGAGCGGCGCAGTTTCACCGCTGCCGCCGCCGATCTCGGCCTGCCGCGCTCAACCGCGACGGAAGCGATCCGCCGGCTCGAGGAACATCTCGGCGCACGTCTGCTGGAGCGGACGACGCGGCAGGTGAACGCCACGCAGGACGGCGAGGCCTATTACCGGCGCTGCCTGTCGATCCTGGCCGAGATCGAGGACGCGGAAGCCGCCTTCCGCAAGGCCGAGCCCTTCGGCCTGCTGCGCATCGACGCCAGCACGCTGCTCACCCGCACCTTCCTGCTGCCGCGCCTGCCGGAGTTTCTTGCGCGCTACCCCCGCATCGACCTGCAGATCGGCCAGAGCGACCGGCTGGTCGACCTCGTGCGCGAGGGCGTCGATTGCGTCATCCGCGTCGGCGAGCCGCCCGACAGCGGCATGATCATGCGCCGGCTGGGGATGATCCGCGAGATGACCTGCGCCAGCCCCGCCTACCTCGAACGTCACGGCGTGCCCGCCTCCCCCGACGCGCTCGACGGCCATCAGGCCGTGGGCTTCGTCTCGTCGCGCACCGGCGAGGTGCTGCCCTTCGAATTCACCGTCAACGGCAAGACCCGCGAGATCAGGCTGCCGGGCCGCGTCGCTGCCAACAATTCCGACACCGCCGCCGATCTGGCGCGGCTCGGCCTCGGCCTCATCCAGGCGCCGCGCTATCGCTTCGAGAAGGACCTTGCCCAGGGCACGCTTGTCGAAGTGCTGGCCGACTGCCCGCCCTCGCCGACGCCGCTATCGGCGCTCTACCCGCAGAACCGCCAGCTCTCGCCGCGCCTGCGCGTCTTCCTCGATTGGGCCGCGCACATCTTCGCCGAGGCCAATCTGTAGGGATGCGGCCATCGGTCCGCGCCCATCATGGGTCTCTCGCCGCCATCGACCCCATCGCCGACGAAACCGTAGGTATTGAAGCAAAATAGCAGTATTCTGCGCGGGGTCTTGGGATAAGCGGATGGATTTCAGCACGGGCCATGGCTACCTCCTCATTGGCGGCCTCATCCTGGTCGGCACCGGGCTGCTGATCCTGTCGCTGATCGTCAATCTTGGCGTCGCCCACAGCGTGCGCAACGACGTGCGCCATCGTGAAAAGCTGCTCGAATATTATCGCAACATCTTCTCACAGCTGGGCGTGATCCTGATCGGCATCGGCGTGTCGCTGTTCATCTTCTTCTTCCAGCAGAACTATCAGGACCAGCGCCGGCGCGAGACCGAGCTGCAGCAGGTTCTCGCCAAACTCGCCGCGCGCATTGCCCGCGGCGCGCCGGTGATGCAGTCGCTGGAAGAATTCGACGAGTTGCTGGATGAAGGCGGACCCTATCTCAGCCCCCAGCTCGGCGGCAAGAACACCGCCGTCAGCCTCCACGGGACAGAGCTCGGCAAACAGGCGGCCAGGATCCTGCTGGTCGAGCGAGACGTCGATCTCGCGGACTTCGAGGTGCTGAACCTGTCGCGCGATTTCGAATCCTCTTTCGTCGTCAACGAGCTGGATTCCAGGCTGTGGTTCGACATCGTGCGCGACGAGAGCGAGATCAAATACGCCACCACCCAGCTCGCCCTCGACTACAAGGACCTGCGGGACACGATCGGCGGCGATCCGCCGGAGGCAGCGGTCGCCGACCCGGAAAAGGAGAGCCGGGTCAAGCGGGAGGTGCTCGACATCTTCTACGATGCCGATCTGCTGCGCCAGCGCTCCAGGCAGCATCTGGCCCGCGCCTGCTGGCTGTTCAGCCAAGGGCGCGGCTTCGTCGGCGCGGCCCCGGTCAATGCGATCGAGGCCGATGCCAGGTCGCATCAGGAATGGCTCGACCGTTCGAAACCCTTCCTGACGCAGGCGAAGTCGGGCAGCGGCGACTGCTTCAAACTGCTCCGGTACGGCCAGGGGTCATGAGCCGGGAGCGAGCGGCAAGGCCCGCTGCTCTGGTGACAAAGCCAATCACTTTCAAAGACCGCGCCGGATGCGGACTGTCCGTTCCGACGCCGCCAGTTACCCCAGTTCGTCGCTGAGCGCGCGCTCGTTGGGATCGATCGAACCCAAATTCTTGACAACCCGGAACCGACCGCCCTGCGCCTGCGCAATGTACATGTTCATGCGAACATGGTGCTGGCCGGGGACCATTTCGGCCGGGCCACCCGGTCCCTCGCTGATGCGGGCGTGATCGAGCGCCCGGATGACCGCGTCCCGCTCGGCACTGCCCGCTTCCTTCACCGCCGCTTCCCACATCTTGATCGCCCGGTAGTGCCCGGTGCATCCGCTGCCCGCGGTGAGCGTAGCCCCACCCGGGAACCGTTCACCGTAGCGGCGCAACAGCGCGCGACCGAACGGTTCGTCGAGTTCCTGGTAGTAGTCGAGGCAGCTGTAGAGGCCCTCGATCTGATCGGACGGCACCAGATTGAAGAAGTTCTCGTCGAAGTAGGTGCAGACGATCTTGCCGCCGCGTTTGCCGAAACCCGCCTTGTGCAACTCTTCGAGAAACGGCGTCAGGCCCGGCGGGACGATGGTGTTGAAAACCACGTCGGTGCCGCTCGCCATGATCTGCTGCACCGTCCGCCGGAAATCGACGGTGTCCAGCGGAAAATACTCCTCGCCGACGATCTCGCCGCCATTGGCGCGCACCGCCCGGCTCGCCGCCTTGTTCAGCAAATGGGGCCAGATGTAGTCGGCCGACGGCAAATAGAACCGCTTCGCGCCGGTGCTGTTCATGAGCCATGGTATCAGCGGCTCGACCTGCTGGGCGGGCACGGGCCCGGTGCAGAAGATCAGGGGATCGTTTTCCTGTCCCTCATACTGCTCGGTGTAGATGTAGAGCGTCCTGCCCCGGGTGACCGCCTCGCTCTTGATGGCCAGGCGGGTCGAACTGTAGATGCCGCCGACGATCACGTCGACCTTGTCGACGTCGACCAGTTTCGCGGCCCTTGCCTTGGCAACGCTGTCTGTGGTCTCGCCATCCTCGATGACGAGTTCCACCGGCCGGCCGAGGAGGCCGCCTTTGGCGTTGATGTCGTCGACGAGCATGGTGGTGAGGTTCGCATTTGCGACGCCCATGAAAGACAATGGGCCGGTGAGTTCGGCGACAAGGCCGATCTTGATGGGTTTCGGATCCATTTGATTTCTCCAAATCTTGGGGTTCGTCGGGGGCGCGCCGCCTGGCGGGAGGCGGCGCCCGGTGCGGGACATCAGGCCTCGTAGTGGCCGAGCAGCAGTGCCGCCTGCGGCTTGCCGACATGGCCGGCTTCCTGCAGGATCGCTGGCACCTCCGGATCGGACACGAAATTCTTCCAGCCCTCGGCGTCCCAGTCGAAGATCGCCCAGACGCGGTCGGGCTCGCTGGGGTCGCGGAAGACGGTCGCGCCGTTCGAGCCGTGCAGCCGGCGCTTGTCGGCGCCCTTGGTCGAAAAGATACGGATGAAGTGATCGATATCAGCCACTTTGGTCGTTGCGAGCAGCATCTGATTTCCTCCTGTCGGTTGCGGCCGTCATTGGCCTGTCGACGGGATCACGATGCGCGCCCTGGAGCAGGCGCGCATGGGGTGGATTCCCTATGCCGGCGTTTCGCCCGGCCGGACAAGGCCGTGCTCGACCGCGTAGAGCGCGGCCGCGGCACGGGTGGTCACGCCGATCTTGGCATAGACGCTCTGGATATGGTGGTCCGCGGTCTTGGGCGAGATGTCGAGCTTTCGGGCCACTTCCTTCGCCGTAAGTCCGGCGGCGATCACGCGCAGCACCTCGACCTCGCGCGGCGTCATTCCGGCCAGCGCTCGCGGCACGGCCCGCCGCGACGGCTGCCCGGCGAAGGACAATACGGCCTCGGCGGCGTCGGGGCAGATACAGCCGTCACGCACGGCGGCTCGCAGCTGCGCCGCCGCCGCCTCGCTGGACAGCGCCTTGCGGTGCGGACGTTCCTCTCGCGACGTCTGGAAGGCTTCGGCGGCGGCCAGGATCCTTGCCGCCGGGGACAGGTCCGAGCCGCCGACCTTGCGGTGATAGCCCGAGCCGTCCAGGCGCTCGTGATGGCGAAGCACCAGCGCGGCCATCGCCTCGCCCTCGCGACCGAACGAGGCCAGGGCCCGCTCGCCGTAATAGGCGTGCAGCTGTGCCGCGTCGCGTTCGCGCACCGACAGCGGACCGTTGCGCATCCAGGTCGCCACCGGCACCACCAGTTCGCCAATGTCATGGATGCAGCCCGACCAGCCCAGCGCGCGAACATCAGGGTCGGGCAGCCCGATCCGCTTACCCGCACCCGCGGCCAGTTCCGACACCATCCTCGAATGGCCCTGCGTAAACGGCATGCGCATGTCGATCATGTCGGCTATGGCCAGGAACGCCTCGTCGCAAGCCCCCTCATCCAGCGTCACCGGCGGATCCGGCTCGAGCGCCAGGATGGTCTCGCGGTCGACCGTCGCGCCGATGCCCTCCATCAGGACCGCCGCGTTGGCCGAGACGAGCCGAGCCAGATCCGCTTCGTACGGACCGTCGCCGCGGCTGGCCACGGTTTCGGCCATCCCGTCGATGCCGACGGCATCGCTGAGCGCAATCGCATCCTGCGCCAATGTGATCAGGCGCACGGCGGGCAGGACATCCTCGCCACTCAGCCCGCGCGGCAGGCCCTTGCCGTCCCAGCGTTCGTAGATCTGCCCGAGATTGCGCCGGATCTCGTCGGACAGGCCGAGCCGCTCGCCGATCCGCTGCGCGACCTCGCAATGCGCGGTGAGCACCGGGCGGGCCACCGCGAGCGCCTGCGACATCGCGGCCTCGATCGCCCTGGCCTGCGCGTCAGGCTCGAGATCGTAGTAGAATCGCTTGAAGGCCTGCACGAAGACCCTGCCCAGTTCCGCTCGATTGCCCATGTCGAGGCCGACAAGATCTTGGCGCAGCGCGATCTCGTCGCCGAACGTGGCCGACAAAAGGTCCGTGTCGGCATTGCAGCCGACATAGCGCAGCATCGACTGATGGTAGGCGCTGCGCCGAACCTCATCGGAAACACCCGCAAGCTCGGCGATCCGCATTGCAAGCACGCAGGATTTCAGCGCGAAGTCGCGAGAATGGCCCGTGGCGAGATCCGAGGCATAGGCCAGGACCATCATGAAGTCCGCCCGGCGTATCGAGACAGCTGTCATCGCACACCCCCAGTGATCCCTATGCTAGCCCCGTGCGCCGTCGATACCTAGGGGAAAATCTCGAGCCGGATGCAGGTCCTGCGAGAGGAGGCGCTGGACAAGCTGGCTTCAGGCGCCACGACACGTGGCTGCCGCAACCAGTCGCGCACTGGATGAACTCTTCCCAGACCGCGCCAAAGGACATGCTGGGGCGCCTGTTGCGACCGACACCGGCCCCGACCCTTTCGGAAACGGACAAGACGCAATTGACGCAGTGTTTGTGCATGTTGGGCAAGGCGCTGATGCCGGCCAGCACCAAGCCGGAGGCGCTTGGTGGAGGCGATACGGATATCGAGCGGTACTGGAGTTCGGCCCTCGCTAAGTCGAGTGAGGAGCAGCATGCACTGGACATCAACATCTGGGCGAATGCCTGCCGAGACTTCCCGCTGTGGGCGGTCCAAAAGGCGGCTGATTAGTGGAGCAAGGGACCCATGATGGCGGTGACCTCGGGTACTTCCTAAGCGATGTCAGGCTTGCTGTCGGCCACGATGTCCTTGTCCGGCAGCGCCTTCTGGTCAGCCTGAGCCACGTTCCCATGCAGTCCGCTGACTAGGTCCGTGGCCATTGTCCCGGCACGCTCGGATAACCGCCGCATGCTGTCGCGAGTTGATTGGCTCTTTTTGATGGTCTTGCGAAGGGATTCTGCAGCCTGTCTGTCTTTCAGGTGGTCGAGTATCTCGACGGACTCCTCAAAAATCGCGAGCGTCTCGTCTTGAATGGCAGCAGCCTTCTCAATTTCAGAAACGAAGGCGTGAAGCTGATCCGTGATTTTATCGACATCCGCAATAAACTGGCGTTGCCGAGCTCGCGCTTCCATAGCCTGCGCAGCAAGACTTCCCAAGGAAATGACCGCTCCGAAGGATATCAGGAAAGTCACAACCCTGAAGGCGAACTGGCTCCAGCTCAATCCGTCTGTATTGGCCCAAGCGACCAGCGGGCTGACATAGCTCCAGGCGCCGCCCAACATGACGATGACGGCACCGGCCGCTGCCAACCCAACCAAAGCCTTGGCCGCGCGTCTGCCGAAGTATTCTTCGAACTTGTCCAGAAAGCCCAGGTCCACCATCCGAATCGCCCCCGTTAGAGCCACACTCAATATGTGGATACTCAACCTCTAATGTAAGGCTCTTGAGTCTCAGGCACGAACCGGGAACATATTCCTATCCCGCTTCAGGGGACGCGATGCCTGCCCGCCACAAAGGCATCAACACCGACACCTATCTGGACCGCTTCTACCCGCACCACGCCGTCATCCCCTGGGAAAACTGCTGCGAGAAGAATTATGACCCGGCCTATAACCGAAATGAACTGCGCAGTGCGCCACGTGTTCATCCGCCGCGACAACCGGGAGTACCTGGGCTTCCGTTTCAAGGAGCCGTATCAGGCGGAGCTGATGGCGCAGGAGTTGGGCGGCGAGAGTTACGACACGCTAGACCGTGGCAAGGGCAGCGGCTGGGCGAAGTGGCGGAAGAAATCCCGTAGCGGCTGATTTGGCTGCTCCGGGTTGAATGATCAAGGAGTGACAAATTCGGGGACGGCATCAATCGTGCCGCGCGGGCTCAAGTCCGGGTTCATTTCTTCGCGGGTCCTACCGTCTTCCGGCGACGCACCGGCGGAGTCGATCTCGGTCTTCAAACTGATCTCGCCCGGGGACGGCGTAAAAAGGTCTTCCCTTTCCCCGGTGACACCACGCAATACGCGGGCGTGTGAGCGTTGTGGTGGAGTGTGTGGAGATGCCACCCAAGAGCGATTCCAAAAACCCACGACAGGCCCGTCTGGAGGCTGGGTGGCCTCGTGGCGATGTCGACAACCTGGCTATGTCCGTTCTCGATGCGATGACCTCTGCCGGCGTCTGGCTGGATGACAGCCAGGTAGTCGAGCTGACATGTCGGAAGGGCTACGGGTCGGCGGATGGCATCAGGGCGCGAGTGGCGGCTCTTTAGGGCGAGCGAAGCCGGATGCCACCCAGACCAGGAGGAGGCCGAGAAAGAGCAGAATTACCGGTGGCAGAAATGCAAATAGTCCAACCCTCTTCGTCGCGGCCAGAGGGTCGGCCGTATTCAGTTCGCGTCCCATGTCCTTATAGAGCTTCTGGACAAGCGCATCGTCTGAGAGCGCACCGTTTTCGGGCCAGAGCTTTCGATACTCCGTCATACCATACCAGCACGTGTCGAACGGGTTGGGTTTGGCATATTTGTCCCACGGGCCGGGACCCTTACCCTCCTGGGTATAGTAATCCGTACCAACCTCGCCGCGAGCAACACCACAAAGGACCGGCACGTCGGGCACAAAATGAAATCCGGATTTCTCCGGTTGGTTGAAGTACATGTCGTTGGCGACCTGATCATAGCCCAACGCACCAACACCCAGCACCCACAATAGCGACAGGGCCAACCAAAACCTGAATAGTCCGCGTTTGATATTCATTGGCTCTGGCGCTCCTCCGGCTTTAGCGAGAAGCCGGAGAATGCCCAAACAAGAGCACCGACCAGGGTAAAAATGACTGCAATCGGGATAAGCGCGACCGCGAGAGCCATCTCAACCTTGGCCAAACGCCTTGCGTCCGTTTCAGCCTGTCTCGGCTCGACGTAGGCTATCAGGAACTCGGGCACCTTTGCCTTCATCTTTGCAGTAGGATCGGCAAGTGATGTGAACAAGCTTACATTGTTCGGGAAGGTGACCTCGGTCATGGTCTTGCGCATCTCGTACCGACTATTGAAGTCAGGGAGTTTTACAATCGCGTCGGCGCCTTCGACGTAGAGATAGTTGGCTTCTGGTAGGTATGGGTTTCGGATCTCACCAAAGAACATGAGGCCGACCACGATCGCCCAAACGACCGAAAGCACCATCCAGAGCCTGAAAAGTCCCCGCCTGATGTTCATCCGCCCCTCCCCAGTGCTGGCAATATAACCTCAGCAACGGCGCTAGGCACGTCCCTTCTCGAAATTTGGCTGCTTGTTCGTCAGGGCACACACCGAGAAGCACTGACCATTATTGCCAAAGAGAGCACCTATAATGCGCGGCGGGCGAGGGGGTGGAGGCTAATTCAACGGCTAGAGGGACCGAAGATCGAACAGGAGGAGGAAAACGTTGCTGTGGCAGCGGCTGAACCGGCATCGAGACCGACGCGACCGGCACCGGCAAAGCCTGTAGCGAAGCGAAAGCCACGAGGAAAGGCCGCAGAATGACCACCAGCGGTGGTGCCTCTTGCGGGTACCACCGCTTTTCCACGTGTCCCGCCTGCAAACCGGCACGCACTTGCTTTCGGCAGCCCGGTTGTCACGAACTATCCACGTAGTCGCGGATCAACGGGACAGTATAGAAATACACTGCCTGGATACCAGCCACGCTCGGCCAGAATTCCAATCCCGCCGGAAATCGGCACGAGGGAGCGTGACACCCTTCATCAAACCGCATCACATGCAGAATCAGTAGATGCGAGGTGGCTACAGAAAGCAGCTAACAGGCAACGGCGAGGAGCGCCGCTATGACCGACATTGGGCGCAAAGCGGACGTCGTTTTCGTAAAACCCGCCTCAGTAATGCGTCGCGAGAAAAATCCGATCGCTTGTCAGGCTGCTTCCAGCGCTGGCACTGTCGCCCATCGCGATCGCGTTGCGGCGCAGTGAACCATCGCCTTTGCGGCGATCCGGCATCGGGCATCTGGAGCTGCGGCACAAGATCCGCGTTCCGCGCGGCTCGTTGCCCCTGTCAGCCCTTAATCGCCCACGCGCCGCAGCGTGCCGAGATGATTGTCGTCGAGGAAGCCCATGGTCATGGGCGACGCCTTGCCGTCCGGGCCGACGACGAAGCTCACGCCGGTTGGCCTGTCCGGTGTCTCGGCATCGGGGAAGGTCAGGAAAAGATCGCCGTCGTAATGCGCCAGGGAATAGGACCGGGCGCCGGCCGGGCCGACCTTGAGCACGAGGCCGTCTCCGGCACTTGCCACGACGGCATTGCCGAAGAAGTCGTTGGCGTAGCGGCCTTCATAGGCGCTTGCCGGCCTGGCCGGCCTTGCCGGAGATGGCGGCGCGGCATAGGTGGCCTTGGCCGCCGCGACCGCCGGGCCGAACATTCCGGCATAGATGCCGTCCCATGCCTTGACCCAGTCCTTCTGCACCGAACCGTCGAAGACGAGGTCCGCGAAACTGTCGGACAGCCCTTCCGGCACGCCGGTCGGAAAGGCGTTGGCGATGATGACGATGCCGAGCTTCTCCCGCGGGAAGATCGTCACCAGCGTGCGTGCGCCGACGCTGAAGGCACCGGCATGGCCCCAGCTCAGGCCATGCCGGCCGAATTCGACATTCCAGCCGAGGCCGTAGAAGGACTCGCCGCCGGAGACGGGGTTCTTGCCCCGCGTCATCAGCGGCACATGCGTCTGGTCGAGCGCATCGGCAGCTATCAGCGTCTTGCCGGCATAGACCCCGTTGCCGAGGATGAGGCGCACCCATTGCGAGAGATCGCGCGCGGTGGAACTGACGCCGCCGGCGGGCGCCTGCGCATCGGGATTGCGCTCTATCTTGGCGGCCCAGGCGCCATCGACCTTGATGTGCAGCGCGGCACGATCGGCGTGCTTGACGAAGTCCGAATGACGGGAACTGGTCGAGGCCATGCCAAGCGGACGGTAGAGCTTCTCCTCGGCGACCTCCTCCCAGGGCTTGCCTGTCGGCAGGGCGGCCGCGACGGCGCCCTCGGTCAGTCCGAAATTGCTGTAGGAGTAGCCGGCACGGAAGCTGGACGACGCCGGCACGAACCGCAGGCGATGCAGGATCTCGGCCCGGTCGTAGCCTATGTCCTCGAGGTCGTCTCCGGCGGTGCCGGGCAGTCCGCTGCGGTGCGAAAACAGGTCACGGACGGTGAGTTGGCTGGTCGGATAGGGATCGGCCAGCCGGAAGGCCGGATCGAGGTCGGCGATCTTCGAATCCCAGGACACGATCCCGTCGCTGACCAGCGCCGCCACGACGGTTGCGGACACCGGCTTGGAGAGCGAGGCGATCTGGAACACCGTGTCGGCGTCGACCGCCTCAGGCTTGCCGGCCTCGCGGTGGCCGAAACCCTTCAGGAAGATCACCTCATCGTCATGCACCACGCCGATGGCGAGACCGGGCACGCCACCGTCCGCGACGGCGCCTTGGGCGAGCGCTTCTAGCTTCGACAGGGCGACAGCGATGCGCTCCGGCGCAATGGTGTCGGCCGACGCGGCACGCGGCCAAAGTGCCAGTAGGGCGATGCAGACCCAGATTCGCCAGAGGTTCCGTCCCAGCCGCACGTCCGACCCTCCTCTCCTGCATTCAGCTGGCTATGATACAGGCCGGTGCAAACGAGGCCAATGCCTGCCGCTCCACGGTCCACCTTCGTCGCAATCGACCGTCACCACGATTTCAGGCAATCTGACGGATGAAGGCGCGCCATGGGGAGATGGAGCGCCGCCAGGGAGGACTGACATGACCGGCTTGCCACGCTACGAGGACGCCGTTGCGGCCTTTCGCATCGAGGATGAAATCGCCAGGCTTGACGGCGACCCGGCGACCGGCATCAACGCCTATGTCGAATGCTGCGGCCGCCATACCGGTGAGAACCGGCTGGCGCTGCGCGCGATCTCGGCCGGCGGCGAACTGCGGCAGTTCAGCTTCGACGACCTCGCGGACATGTCGGGTCGCGTCGCCAACCTGCTCAAGGATGCAGGCGTCGGCCCCGGCGATGTCGTCGCCGGCATGCTGCCGCGCATTCCCGAACTCATCGCGCTCATCCTCGGCACCTGGCGCATCGGCGCCGTCTACCAGCCATTGTTCACCGCCTTCGGCCCGAAGGCCATCGAGCACCGCCTCGGCTACAGCGGCGCCAAGCTGGTGGTGACCAATCCGGCCAATCGCGGCAAGCTCGACGAGATCGAGACCTGCCCGCCGATCGCCACCCTTCTTGGTCCCGGCGATGCCTTGCCTCAAGGCGACATCGATTTCCGCGCCGCCCTTGCCTCTGCCTCCCCCGATTGCGAACCCGTCATGCGCAAGGGCGACGACCTGTTCATGATGATGTCGACCTCGGGCACGACGGGCCTGCCCAAGGGCGTGCCGGTGCCGCTCAGCGCGCTGCTGGCCTTCGGCGCCTATATGCGCGACGCGATTGGACTGCGCCCCGATGACGTCTTCTGGAACATCGCCGATCCCGGCTGGGCCTATGGCCTCTATTACGCCATCACAGGCCCGCTGCTGCTCGGCATCGCCACCACCTTCAACGAGGGCCCCTTCAACGCCAGGAACACCTATGATGTCATCGAGCGGCTCGGCGTCACCAGCCTTGCCGGCTCGCCCACCGCCTTCCGCCTGCTGCTCGCCGAAGGCCCTGAAGCCGCCGCCCGCATCAAGGGCCGGCTGCGCGTGGTGAGCAGCGCCGGCGAGCCGCTGAACCCGGAAGTGATCCGCTGGTTCGACGCCCATCTCGCCGTGCCCATCCATGACCATTACGGCCAGACCGAAAACGGCATGATGGTCAACAACCACCATGGGCTTTCGCATTCCGTGCGCGCGGGCTCGGCCGGCTTTGCCATGCCGGGCTATCGCATGGTGGTGCTGGACGACGAAGGCAACGAGCTCGGCCCCAACCAGCCCGGCATCCTCGCCGTCGACATCGCCAACTCGCCGCTGCGCTGGTTCGACGGCTACCACCAGGCCGAGACGCCGGCGATCGCGGGCGGCTACTACCGCACCGGCGACACGGTGGAATATGAGCCGGACGGCTCGGTGTCCTTCATCGGCCGCGCCGACGATGTCATCACCTCGTCGGGCTACCGCATCGGCCCGTTCGATGTCGAAAGCGCGCTCATCGAACATCCCGCGGTCAACGAGGCGGCGGTGGTCGGCGTGCCCGACCCGCAGCGTACCGAGATCGTCAAGGCCTTCGTCATCCTGGCGCCCGCCTACCAGGCCAGCCCTGACTTGGCCGAGGAACTGGCGCAACACGTCCGCAAGCGGCTCTCGGCCCACGCCTATCCGCGCGAGATCGATTTCGTCGCCGAATTGCCGAAGACGCCGAGCGGCAAGATCCAGCGGTTCCTGCTGCGGAAGGCAGAGGTGGAGAAGCGGAAGGGGTGAAGGGCCGCATATGCCGGCTCAAATCGGGCGACGCCGGCGCAGCGGCGCGTGCCCTGTTGCAGATCGGTTCTACATTATCGCTATGACCCTGCCCGCCGCATCGAGGCGACAACCGACTTGCGCTTGCCGGACTTCGATGCCACCGCGCCCTGCATAGTCTATTCGCACCTGGATCGGCGCCGTCAGTGCACTCCCACGTCGACGCAAGGCACCTGCGCTCACCGCGCGGACCCGCACGGCGCCAAGCGGCCTGGCGGCGGACAGGATCGCCGCGCGACAGGCTTGCACGACCGCGACCGGCGTGCCGGGTTTCGCTTTCAGTGCTTCCACGGGTGCAAAGGGATATCCCCTGGCGAGGTCGCCCTGACCGGCTTTGGAAGGCCTGAGGATGGGCGGCAGGGCGATCGATGGCCTGACGGTCTTGGCAATGACGGTCTTGGCAGTGGCGGCCTTGGCAGTGGCGGCCTTGGCAGCGGCCGTCGCGGCGGACCCACTGCCTGTCGCGGCAGAACCACTGGCTGCCGTGGCGGCCGAACCACTGGAAGCGGACGCCGATCCGTTTCCGGCTGACGGATCGGCGCCCAGGCCGACACCTGTCGAGAGGCCCCCGCCTGCGGAGCCTACGCTACCGCCGGCACTGACGCCTGCGCTGACTGATCCGCCGCCTGTGCCGACCGAAGCGCCGACATTTGCTCCACCGACACCACCGACGCTCGCGCCCACCCCTGCGGATGCGCCTTGCGAACCGGCGCTCACTCCAGCACCGAGCCCGAGACCGCCGACCTGACCGCCTAAACCTGCATCGAGGGCCGAGGCAGGCCCGATCGCGATGCCGATCGTCAACGCGGCCGCGACATATTTTTTCACTGTCATCCTCCCTGCGCCGTGCATTTCGCTCACCTGTCTTTCACTGCGAGAGTGGGCGGGTTGGCAGCAATGCGGGGGGAAGAGCCATCGTTGCCAGCAGGACAGCTTGTGCTGACCTTCGACCCTTCACCTTCCATTTTTTCGGCAAGCCCGGTTGATGGGCTGCGACCGGAGGCGAACTCGCGAGCGCGCTCTTGGAAACACCTGCCTTGGGCGCGCGCACCACTGCCGCGGTCCGACGTTTCTCCCTGATACTGTCGATTTTGGCGCTGTCGATTTCGTCGCGCGCGGCACTGAGGCTGCGGGCCAGGCCGTTGGCTCTTTCGCGCTCCTGGTCCAGCGCCGCGCTCAAATCCATCGAGCTCTGCTTCAAGGCGTCGCTTTGCTTGCGAGCAATGTCGAGGGCACGCATGGCTGAATCTGCTCGTTGACGTTCCAGTTCGAGCGCTTTGCGAGCCTGCTTCGCGGCGTCGTCGGCCTCTTGCCGATCCTTCACCGCCTTGGCCTGCTCCGCTGCGGACAGATTTTCGCCTGCCTTGAGAGCATCGATGGTCTGACGGGCCGTGGCGAGTTCCTGTGCCAGCAGCCCGACCTTGTGGCGCTCCTCATCCAGCGCCTGCGTCGCGGCGTCGTCGGCCTCTTGCCGATCCTTCACCGCCTTGGCCTGCTCCGCTGCGGACAGATTTTCGCCTGCCTTGAGAGCATCGATGGTCTGACGGGCCGTGGCGAGTTCCTGTTCCAGCAGCCCGACCTTGTGGCGCTCCTCATCCAGCGCCTGCGTCGCGGCAGCCTGGGAGCCATCTACGGAGGGCGGCGCTTCGGGCATCGCGGCTTTCTTGCTGTCCCAGAGGCTGGCTTCCGCCCTGAAATTTTCGATGGCACGCTGCGCCGTCTCCAGATTGAGCGTGAGCGCTTCGTCCGTCCGCTGCTGCGCTTTCAGGGCCTGCGCTTGCCTGGCCAATTCAGCCCGTGCCGCGGCCAGTTCGCGGCGTAAGGCCGCCTGCTCATCGTCGCCTTTGGCGATATCGGTGCGCTCCGAAACCGCGACCGGCGACCCGCCATTGGCTGCGGCGGTCGCGGACGCATCGGGCGCCAGCTGGCTATTTGCCGGAGATGCCAACAGCAGGATGAGGATTGACGAAACGACCGGCAGCATGGCGTTGCACCCGCTGCCAAATATCCCGTGAAGCACGATCGAAGGCCGTCGTTCGGTAAAGGTGAAGTCAAAGCGCAGACATTTGGACCTGGTACCCTGCAAATGATTCATCACTTGACCTCACCTGGCGCGACCCTCACCGCGATCGTATTCTCCACTTAATTCGAGCTACGGCTGGATGCCGCGTCACCTGGACGCTACCTCCTATTGCCTTGCTTGTTGTCATTCGAACGAACGAAACCTTGCTGGGGGACGGCTCCGTTCGAAATAGCGGCGCCGAGCATGCCCCGGCAGGCGCGCGGCCAGATTTCCGCGGCAGTGCCAATCTCATCGTTGGCGAACAGTGTCAGATCTTCACAAACCGATAGGCGAAGCGATCGGTCTCGCCCTTGATCGAGGGATCGAACACCTTGATCGAATGCGCATCGTCCTTGTTCGCCAGTATGGTGCTTTCGGCGTCTAGTACGAACCCGGCTGCCTCCACCTCCTCGCGGACGGATGCAGGTTCAATCCGATGCAGCGACTGGGCGTCGCTCGTGCCCGCCCCTGCGGCGGCGGCGTGGTCGACGATGACGTATGACCCACCGGGCTTCAGCCGCTCGTGGACGGCTCGATTGAAGTCGGCCGCCGTCGCGCCCTTCTTCTGAATCAGCGCGGTGTGGAGATCGTGGTAGAACAGGTGCAGCCACAGGACATCCGCGGGTTGCGTGGCCTGCGGCATCGCGACGAGGTCCGCCGAGACGGCTTCGACGTTCTCTCGGCCCGGTTCCTTCGCAAGCGTCCGCATGCGGCCGACCGGATCGTTCTTGAAGTCGGCGACTTCGGCCGGCACGAAGCTGTAGACCCGTCCTTCGGGTCCCACGACGTCGGAGAACAAGCGCGTCCAGTCGCCGTCGCCTGGGTAAACGTCAATGACAGTGGAGCCCGCGTCTATACGTGCGAACCGGATCAATTCGGATAGCTTGGATTGGTCGTACATCGGAGTCTCCTTTAGGTTGAGCATTCGACGAGTGCGAGGGGGCGATCCATGGCTGAGCCACCGTCAAAGCCGATGGCTGCAGCGGGCTTCTCAAGGCTCATGGGAATTTCCGCACGGATCGGATCGTACCCGATCCGTGCATCGTCGCCCTGCCGGTTGGCAGGTCAGTGTTCATCAGTCGAACTTGACCAGGTCCTTGAAGATCAGTTGACCCCAGCTGTTTCCGCGCGCCTGGACGAGCAGCCCACCTTCCGACAGCCCGCCAAGCTTGATCGGCGAGAAACCGAGATTTTCCGCAAGCGCACCAATCTCCGCCGCGGCGTCGTCATGGTCGCTCGCCAGGAACACGACCCTCCTGCCACCATGCACGGCCGGATCCTGATCAAGGACGGCAGCGACCAGATGGTTGAAGCCCTTGACCAGTTTTGCACCGGTGAAGGCCTGTGCGATGAACCTGGAAGAAGGCTGTCCCCCCAGTTTTTCAGGAGGCACGCCGTAAGCATTGGTCACATCGACGATGGTCTTCCCCTGCCAAGTGGCGAGCGCCTTCGCGACCTCGGGGTGCGACTCGAAACGGACAGCCAGAAAGATGATGTCCGCCTTGACCGCGTCGGCCAGCTTCTTGGGAATGATCGCGGGTCCGATCGCGGCCGCATCGGCTGCAAAGCTTTCCGGCCCGCGCGTCGTTGCAACGGACACGTCGATGCCCTTGCGGGCAAACGCCTTGGCCAATGCCTGGCCGATATTGCCGAAGCCGATAATTGAATAGCTCATGATGCTTCTCCGATCTTGTTTTAACGCGGGGTCAGACCTGCGCCATGCCTCCGTCGACGGCGAGATCCACGCCGGTGATGAAAGAACTTTCATCGGAGGCGAGGAACGTGACGGCAGCCGCGATTTCCTCTGGTTTGCCCCTGCGACCCATTGGGATCTGTGACGCAAACTGGGCGGCCGCTTGCTCGGCTTGCTCAGGGGTAAGGCCTGTCGTTGTCTCCAGCGCGGGGGTCTCGATTGCTCCGGGGCTCATCGTATTCACTCGGATTTTGCGGTCTTTCAGCTCCAGTGTCCAAGCGCGCGAGAAGTTGCGCACGGCCGCCTTACTCGCGGCGTATGTGCTAAACCCCGGCAATCCCAACACGTTCGAAACCGAAGAATTCAGGATGATCGAACCGCCGTCTTTGAACAGGGGAAGGGCCTTCTGCACCGTGAAGAACAGCCCCTTCACGTTCACATCGAAGGTCTGATCGAAGTGGGCCTCAGTAGCGACCGCGAGCGGTGCGATTGTCCCCGCGCCCGCGTTCGCGAAGAGAACGTCGATGTGACCATGTTTCTCTTTCACGATGGCATAGAGCCGGTCCAGATCCTCCAAGCGAGCCACGTCGCCCGTGACCGTCGTAATGTTAATCTTGATGAACGCTGCGGCCTCCTTCAGCTCTTTCTCTCGTCGCCCGGTGATGACGACGTGTGCACCTTCTTCCACGAAGCGCTTGGCCGTCGCCAAGCCAATCCCGCTGCTTCCGCCCGTGACGACTGCAACCTTGCCTTCGAGTTTTTTCATAATCTTTCACCTTTGGTCGTGTGTTTGGTTTTTCGTAGAGTTTGAGAAGCGTGGTCCCGCATCGGGGTCACAGTTGTGCCAGGCCGCCGTCGACGGCGACTTCGCTGGCAGTCATGAAGCTGCTGTCCGACGACGCGAGAAAGGCGGCCACGGCCCCGATCTCCGCCGGATCGGCCATGCGCTGGAGCGGAGTCATCGCGCCGTAGGCCTTCTGGCCTTCCTCGCCCAGCGCCTCTCTCGCGAGTTCGGTCGCCGTCGCCCCTGGCGACAGCACGTTGACCCGGATGCCGGTGCCCTTCAGGTCTTCCGCCCAGGTCCGCGCGAGGTTGCGCACTGCCGCCTTGCTCGCGCTGTAGGCGGTGAACCCCGGAGCGCCCGTGGTGCCGGCGCTCGATCCGGTCAGGATGATCGAGCCGCCCTGGCCCATCAGCGGCAACGCCTTCTGGACCGTGAAGATCGTACCCTTCACATTGGTGTCGAAGGTTTCGTCAATGTGCTCGGCGGTGATCTGGCCGAGCGGAAGCGGGCCGCCGGCCCCGGCATTGGCGAAGACGATGTCGAGGCTTCCGCGCTCGGCCTTCACCGCCGCGCAGAGCCGGTCGAGGTCGGCCTCATTCGAGACCGAGCCCTTCACCGCGCGGGCATTGGGCCCGAGGTCGGCCACGGCGGCGTCGAGCGCTTCCTGCCGGCGGCCGAAGATGAAGACGAAGGCGCCCTCCTCGATGAAGCGCTTTGCCGCGGCGCGACCGATGCCGGTGGCGCCGCCGGTGATGACGGCGGTCTTGCCATTCAGTCTGTTCATGTCATGTATCCTTTGTTTCGCCGTCTCGTGTCCTTGGCTGTACGGGGAAGTCCCGCGAGAGCCTCAAGATGGGTTCGCCGAAGTCGGGCGGTGAGTGCGCAATCGCGCACATCGGTGGTGCGAAAACGATCCAGCTGGATGATTGAACGCCGCGACGACCGCGCGAACCACGGCTGAGCGTGTTAGAATGGGCTTTGCAAACCGCACTACGCGGCGCAGGAATGCACCATGATCGACTGGGATGACGTTCGCTACTTTCTTGCCGCCGCGCGCGGAGGCTCGGTGCGGGCTGCCGCCGCGCACCTCGGGGTGAATCATTCAACCGTGCTGCGACGCATCGCCCAGCTCGAGGAACGTCTCGGGGCGCAGATGTTCGAAAAGCTGCCTTCGGGCTACCGCCTGACGGCTGCGGGCGAGGAGGTCCTCGATCTGGCGAACCAGATGGAAGCGTCGTCGCACCAGCTGGAGACGCGCGTCTTCGGTCGCGACCAGAGCGCGCGCGGGCTTTTGCGGGTGACGCTTCCACCGTTTCTCGCCACACACCTGCTCATGCCAGATCTCGCCGACTTCGCGCGTATGCATCGCGACATCGAGATGGAAATCTTGACCACTGGCGAGGTGGCGAATCTGACCAACCGGGAGGCCGACGTCGCGATCCGCATTGTCGCCGACCGCAAGACCCTGCCGCTCAATCTTCACGGCCTGAAGGGGCCGGAGTTGTTCAGCGGCGTCTACATGTCTCGCGATCGACTGGCCGCGTTGCGTGCGGGCACGCCTGATCCCATCCGGTGGATCGTCATAGACAATCATGGAATTCCGGACTGGGCGCGCGAGGGAGAATTTCACACCACGGGAGCTCCGTTCAGGACGCCGGATGCCGAGACGCAGATCATCGCGGCGCAGCAAGGAATCGGGATGACGAAACTGCCGTGCTTCGTCGGAGATACCGACCCCCTGCTGGTCAGGGTGCCGGGCATCAACCCGCCGATGCATGGGACACTCTGGCTTCTCACGCAGGGCGAGACACGCAAGACGAAGCGCGTGCGGCTCTTCACCGACTTCGTATCCCGCAGGCTCGCCGCGTACGCGCCGCTTCTCGCGGGCCTGTCCGTATCGCGCGAGGCGACGGTGCAGCCGTCGCCGGCCAGATGACCGAAGGGCGGCTTTTAGCAGCAAAGAAACCTTGGCACGAATGACCGAATGGAGGCGCATTGCCGCCATTCGAAGCCCAGACAACCTGAGCCGATCAAGGACGCTTGGCCGAAATCAGTGCGCCACGCCATCCGACGCGTGCAGCAGCCTCCAGGCCGAGCCTACGTGCCCATGGAACTGCGACGCAAACCTCTCAGCGGCGACATCCTCCAGGCCGTCATCGACCAGCGCCTCGATGCTTCGCCGCATCAGGGCGAGTTGCATCTGCCTTGCGTGTTCCTGGTCCGCCTCCCGCATGATTTCCGTCACGTGGTAGGCGACGACGGGTTGGCCGAGGCATGAGAGCAGCGCGTTGGCCTCGGCTGTTACAGCGGTCACTGCGTCTTCGATCTTCATTCTGGCGATCCTCATCAAGAATGATGCTGACGCCTCCCCGCAAAGGCGACGGTGGTCCGTCGCTTCTTCTTTGATTTCAGCCTGCTGCGCCACGGAAAGCAGCGCGCCAGGCTTGCAATTACTGTCTTCTCCGGCCCCTCGGGCTGCCTCGTTTGGCCTGGAAATAGTATCCGTCAAATTTGATTCAAAGGCGAACGGATAGTTAATCGATGGTTAATGGCAGCACTGGCCACGCCTCCCCGATCAGGATATTTCGCCTCGGCGTCTTCTGCCGCGCAATAGCCGCAAAGCTGCCCGATGGCTGCCTGGCCTGTTGATCCGCCACGAAGAAAGGTTCTGTCATGCGGTTGGTCTGGACGGTCATGTTTGCCCTGGCGAGCAGCGCTGCCTTCGCCGCCTCGCCCGAGGATGATTATATCGCCGCGCGCGACAAGGCGATTGCCGACATCGCGGCGATGGAGAGCACGAACACACCCGTGGAGACGCTCGATGCGGCCAATGAAAAGGCCCGCGCCGATCTCGAAAAACGGCTTTCCGCCCTGCTCGGCCCTTTCACGGTCAAGGATTTTCCGGCGGCCGGCACGATCAACATCGAAAGCCTGAGTTCCTCCGATGTCGGCTTCGGCATGCTGGACGGGCTGCGCCACGGCACCGAGGACGGCCCCAGCATCGTGGCCTCGACACGCGGGCTGGTCGAGCGCTGGCTGCAGTCGCGCGCCGCCGAGACGGACGCCGATCTTAAACTGCCCACAAGCTTCGACGCGGCGCTGAAGCTCGATGCCTTCTACACCCAGGCCATCGGCAGCGACGCCGCCTTCACCAGCACGCTCGACTTCGCGCTGAAGAAGCCTGACGGCGCCGACATGGCGATCGCCCGCCTCGGCGGCTGGGCACAGGATATCGGACCGAACTCCGACCAGGAGGTCGTCGTCACGGTCGTCAAGGGCAACAGCGTCCTGATCGCCGAAGCGCCTGCGACTCCGCCCGTCCCCAAGATCGCGGCCTGCGACGCCGCGTGGACCGCCGCCGACGCCGCCGCCCAGAAACTCGCCAAGCAGGCCACCGACGACAGCGACGAAAACACATCCGACGCCGCCAACGCCGCCTGGACGAAAGGCGACAACGACTTCCGCGCCTGCATGGGCAAGAGCCTGCCGGACACCCCGGCCTACCCCGCCCTGCTGGCCCAGGCGCAGGCGCTGGCGGATCACATGGCGGCAAATTAGGCGCGCGAGACGGGCGCGACGCCGACGCTGCCAATCTCCCCACCTGTGGGGGAGATGGCCGGCAGGCCAGAGGGGGGCGCTGGCCCGCCGACGTCTGATAGCGTTGGATTACCCGTAACCTTGAGAAGAGCGCGCCTCGCTGGGTCAATCGGCAAGGACGAGTTCCTTCACGCCCCCCTCTGCCCTGCCGGGCATCTCCCCCACGAGGGGGGGAGATTGGCAGTTTCGCCGCCGGCGCCCTCTTGTTGCCCCGGCACCCCACCACCATATCGTCGGCGCGCTGGCACACTGAACGCAGTTGCCAGCACCGCAAAAAATGGTTTGAAAGGAAAGTCCCGAACGCGCTCGGCGCGGCGGGCCGATGAACAGCGTGGGAAAATCTGCATGACGACGGATACGAAAGCAACGGAAACCAGGGCATTCGAGGCGGATGTTTCGCGGCTGCTGCACATGATGGTGCACTCGGTCTATTCCGATAAGGACGTATTCCTGCGCGAACTGATTTCCAACGCCGCCGACGCTTGCGAGAAGCTGCGCTTCGAGGCCATCAGCCGCCCCGAATTGCTGGGCGACGATCCCAAGCCGCGCATCTCGATTTCGGCTGACGCCGACAACAGAGAGATCACCGTCGAGGACAATGGCATCGGCATGAGCCGCGACGACATGGCCGAAGCCCTGGGCACGATCGCCCGCTCGGGCACGCGCGCCTTCATCGAGCGCGTCGGCGCGGACACGGAGGACACGCAGCTCATCGGCCAGTTCGGCGTCGGCTTCTACTCCGCCTTCATGGTCGCCGACCGCGTCGACGTCATCAGCCGCCTGGCCGGAAGCGAGGAGGCCTGGCGCTGGTCCTCCGACGGCAAGGGCTCCTACGAGATCGCCCCCGCCCCGCTCGAAGCCGCGCCGAAGCGCGGCACCCGCGTCGTGCTGCACCTGATGGATGACGCCGTCTCCTACACCGGCTCCTACCGGCTCGAGCAGCTGGCCAAGTCGCAATCCGGTCATGTGCCGGTGCCGATCACGCTCATCGAAAAGCCCGGCGCCGAGGCGCGCGACGTTGCCGATGGCACCGCACTCTGGGTGCGGCCGAAGAGCGAGATCAAGCCCGAGGAATACATCGACTTCTACCGCGGCGTCGCCGGCCAGTATGACGAGCCGGCCGCCACCATCCATTTCCGCGCCGAGGGCCGGCAGGAATACTCCGTGCTCGCCTTCGTGCCCGGCTCGCGGCCGTTCGATCTGTTCGACCAGGACCGCAAGGGCCGCATGAAGCTTTATGTGCGCCGCGTCTTCATCACCGACGATGCCGATCTTCTGCCGCGCTATCTGCGCTTCGTGCGCGGGCTGGTCGATTCCGCCGACCTGCCGCTCAACGTCTCGCGCGAAATGATCCAGGAAAGCCCGCTGCTGGCCTCGATCCGCAAGGGTCTGACCAACCGCGTGCTCGGCGACCTCGCCAAGCTGGCGGAGAACGAGGCCGAGGCCTATGCCAGGATCTGGGAGAACTTCGGCGTTGTGCTGAAGGAAGGGCTCTATGAGGATTACGAGCGGCGCGAGCAATTGCTGAAGCTCGCCCGCTTCCACTCGACCGCCTCCGGCGAAGGCTGGCGCGGCCTTGCCGACTATGTCGCGGCGATGAAGGAGGGCCAGAAAGCGATCTTCTTCATGGCCGGCGACGACCGCGCCCGGCTCGAAGCCTCGCCGCAGCTCGAAGGCTTCAAGGCGCGCGGCATCGAGGTGCTGCTCTTGACCGACCCGGTCGACAGTTTCTGGGTGACGATGGCGCCGGACTTCGACGGCAAGCCGTTCAAGTCGGTAACGCAAGGCGTGGCCGAACTGTCCGACATCCCGCTGCTCGACGAAGCGAAGAAGCCGGACGCGGCGGCAACGCCTGAGGTCGACGGCTTCCTGGCTTTCATCAAATCAACGCTTGGCGATGCCGTCTCGGATGTGAAGGCCTCCGACCGCCTGACCGAGAGCGCCGTCTGCCTGGTCGCCCCGGAACATGGACCCGACCGGCAGTTCGAGCGGCTGATGAACGCCGCCGGCCGTCTCGACAAGGCGGCCAAGCCCATCCTCGAAATCAACCCGCGCCACGCGCGCGTGCTGGCGCTCGCCGGCCTCGGCGACGAGGACCAGGCGTTCAAGGACGACGCGGCTCATCTTCTCTACGACGAGGCGCGTGTGCTCGACGGCGACAAACCGGCTGACGCCAGGGCATTCTCCGAGCGCCTGGCGCGGCTGATCGCACGCGGCATCGCGAAGGGCTGAGCTTCGCCTACCGGAGCCGCTGCGATGCCGTCCGCCGACACGGTTTCGGCGTCCATCGCAGCCGGCGACGCGCCCGATGTCCGCTGGCTCAATCGCCTGTTGTAGACATCGGGCCTCCAATCACCCAATCTTGGCCCGGGAACAAAACAGGCGCTTCAAAGAAGGCGCACCGGGTGCTCATGAAACGACGATGGACATTGTATGATCCACGGCTGGCATGGCTGCTGGTCGCGCCGGTGCTCCTGCTGCTGATCTTCTTCCTGGTGTTGCCGATCGCCGTGATGGCCGCCTACACCTTCTTCACCTTCGTCACCGCCGGCGTGGAAACCAGCGCGCTGACGACGGCGAACTGGCACGAATTCCTGACCGACAGCTATTATGCCGGCTTCCTTTTGAAGACGCTGCGGGTCGGCGCCATCACCGCGCTGCTTTGCGGGGTGCTCGGTTATTTCCCGGCCTATTTCATCTGGGCGACGACCTTCAAGCACAAATGGCTGCTGCTTCTCCTGCTCATCGTGCCGTTCTGGATCAGCTTCACGATCCGCACCTTTTCCTGGATCAACATCCTTGGCGAACAGGGCGTCATCAATGTCGCGCTGCTGAAGATGGGCATCATCAGCGAGCCGCTGCCGATGCTCTACAATGAAGGCGCGGTCATCCTGGGCATGCTGCACTTCCTGCTGCCCTACATGATCCTCAACGTCTATGTCAGCCTCGAGGGCATCGACCGCACCCTGATCTCGGCCGCGCGCTCGATGGGCTGCACCAGTGCGCAGGCGTTCCGCGAGGTCACGCTGCCGCTTTCGCTGCCCGGGCTAGCGGCAGGCCTGCTGCTCTGCTTCGTGCTGGCCGCCGGCAGCTATGTGACGCCGCAGCTGCTCGGTTCCGGCCGCGACGCGCTGTTCGGCAATCTGATCTACGACACCATCATGGGCGAGCTGAACTGGCCGATGGGCGCCACGCTTTCGATCGTGCTGTTCCTCGTGCTCGGCTCCTTCGCCGCCATCTACACACGCTTCATGGGCATGTCGCAGATCGTCAAGGGATTGGGCGGATGAAGGCGCGGCGCAAAGAGGAAGGCAGATGGGCCTGGCGGCTGACCGGCTTCGTCACGGTCTGCGTCTACATCTTCATGTTCGCGCCGATCGTGGCGACGGTGATCCTGTCGTTCAACGCCTCGATGTTCGGCGGCTTCCCGATGACCGGCTTCAGCCTGCAATGGTACGTCAAGCTGATGGCCAACGAACCGGTGCTGGCCGCCTTCCGCACGTCGCTTTGGATCGCGCTGGTCACCGCCGCCGTCACCACGGCCATAGGCGTCGTCACGTCGTTTGCGCTGGTGCGCTTCGAATTCCGCGGCAAGCAGGCGCTGAGCACTCTGGTGATCCTGCCGGCGCTGGTGCCCGAGACCATCCTCGGCGTCGGCCTTCTGGTGCTGATCAAGGCGGTCGACCAGCCGCGCACCATGCTTCTCCTGGTGCTCGGCCACATCCTGCTCGCCGTGCCCTATGTGGTGCTGATCACCCAGGCGCGCATGGTCGGCATCCGCCGCGTCTACGAGGAGGCGGCGCTCTCGCTCGGCGCCTCGCGCTTTTCATCCTTCCGCGAGATCACGCTGCCGCTGCTCATCCCCGCCGTCATCGGCGGCGCGCTGCTCGCCTTCACCATCTCGTTCGACAATACGTCGGCCAGCCTGTTCTGGCGGCCGGCGGGCGTCGAGACCATGCCCACCCAGATCCTTTCGATGCTCAAGATCTCGATCAGCCCGGAGATCAACGCGCTCGGCACCGTGATGATCCTGGTGACCGTCGGCATCCCGCTGCTCGGCGGCCTGATCCTGCAAAGCCTGACCAGATTGAAACGACGCGACGAACCAAAGGAGGAAGCACGATGAAACTGTCCAACGGCAAGCGGCTTGAACGGCTGCACGATAGGTACCAAAACGGCGATCTCAGCCGCCGCACTTTCCTGACGCTGACCGCCGCCGCGGCCGCCGCGGCCGGTCTCGACATGCCCTGGATGCGGCAGGCGCTCGCCGCGGTCGAGGAGGTTCGCT
Source organism: Mesorhizobium sp. WSM4310 (assembly GCF_007003935.1). Taxonomy (NCBI): domain Bacteria; kingdom Pseudomonadati; phylum Pseudomonadota; class Alphaproteobacteria; order Hyphomicrobiales; family Phyllobacteriaceae; genus Mesorhizobium; species Mesorhizobium sp. WSM4310. Next base: position 49,598 of record NZ_VFTA01000013.1, on the reverse strand, counting down.
TCGATGGCTGGGGCGGCACGGTGCAGGACGCGATCGACAAATACGCCTTCAAGCCCTACACGGCCAAGACCAAGATCAAGGTGATCCAGGGCACGTTCGGCGACGAGGACGAGATCATCACCAAGATCAAGACCGCCAAGCCCGGCGACTACCAGGTCATCCATTCCTCCGGCGTCAACTACTACATCAAATACGTGAATGGCGGCCTGACCTCGGAGATCAACGAGGCCAACATCCCCAACATGGCCAATGTGCTGCAGCCGATGATCGACCCGTTCCGCAAGCTGACGCCGAAACTCTCGGCCGTGCCTTACGACTATGGCACGACCGGCATCGCCTACAACACCAAGGTGATCTCGCCCGAGGAAGCCAAGGAAAAGGGCGCGGCCCTTTTGCTCGACAAGAAATATGCCGGCAAGGTCGGCGGCTATTCCGACATGACCACGCGCGTCTGGTACGCCGCGCTCGCCACCGGACAGGATCCCAACAACCTCAAGGACATGGACGCGATCTGGGCCAAGGTGCGCGAAACGCGCGACCTCGCCAAGAAGTTCTGGAGCTCCGGCGCGGAGCTGATGGACCTGCTTTCCAAGGGCGAGATCGTGGTGACCGACGCCTGGTCGGGCCGCGTCGCCGCCTTGCAGGACCAGGGCCATCCGATCGGCTATCTCGACCCCGCCGGCTCCTATGCCTGGATGGAGGATATGCTGATCCTGAAAGGCTCGCCAATGGCCGAGTGCGAGGAGTTGATCAACTTCATGCTCGACCCGGCGACCGCCATTGCGGTTGCCGAGGGCCAGAGCTATCCGCCGTCGCTCGACCCGACAAAGGTCAAGCTCACCGAGAAGATCGAGAAGCTGCCGGCCTTCGACAAGACCGGCACGATGAAGTCGCTGACCTTCGCCGACCCGGTCTACTGGGCGACCAACGAGGATGCCTGGACCAAGCAGTGGAACAGGATCTCGAAAGGTGCCTGACAGAAACGACCTTTCGGAAGTGCCCCGGCCGGAAGCGGCCGGGGTGGCAAGGAGCGCAGCCGCTCCGGGCGGCGGCGAGACAAGCCAGGCGGCGGTCGAGTTCCGCGACATCGACATCGCCTATGGCAAGTTCGTCGCCGTGCGCGATTTCTCGCTGTCCATCGCCAAGGGCAGCTTCGTCACCTTGCTCGGCCCTTCGGGCTGCGGCAAGACGACGATCCTGCGCTCCATCGCCGGCCTCGTCGACATTTCGGGCGGCCAGATCATGATCGACGGGCGACGGGTCGACGACGTGCCGATCTACAAGCGCAACATCGGACTGGTCTTCCAGAGCTATGCGCTGTTTCCGCACAAGAACGTCTTCGACAATGTCGCCTTCGGCCTGAAGTACCGCAACGTGCCGAAGCCCGAGATCGCCCGCAAGGTCGGCCAGGCGCTCGAGATGGTGCGGCTGCCGGGCAGCGAGAAGAAGCTGCCGTCGCAGCTGTCGGGCGGGCAGCAGCAGCGCATCGCGCTCGCCCGCGCCATCGTCTTCGAGCCGCAGGTGCTGCTGCTCGACGAGCCGCTGTCGGCGCTGGACGCCAATATGCGTGAGGAGATGCGCGTCGAGATCAAGAAGATCCAGAAGGAAACCGGCATTACCGCCATCTTCGTCACCCACGACCAGGAGGAAGCGCTCTCCATGTCGGATCGCATCGTGGTGATGAACGCCGGCGCGGTCGAGCAGATCGGAACCCCGCAGGAAGTCTATGAGACGCCCGCCACGGCCTTCGTCGCCGACTTCCTCGGCAAGGCCAACATGCTCGCCGGCACCGTGAGCCGGTCCGGCCAAGCGACGACGGTGACGCTTGCCACCGGCCAGACGGTCGAGGTGGCCTGCCCAAGGCCGCTTGCGCAGGGCAGCAAGGTCACGGTCGTGCTGCGGCCGCAGAAACTGTCGGTCGGCACGGCGGCAAGCATCAACAGGCTGTCCGGCCGTGTCGTCTCGGCCTCGTATCTGGGCGGCAGCGCGATCTACGAGATCGACATCGGCGGCAAGACGATCATCCGCGCCAACGCGCCGATCACCGGCCGCGTCCTTCGCGAAGGCGAGGCGATCGACATCGGATTCGATCCCGAAGGCTGCGTTCTGCTCGACGAGGATGGTCAGCGGATTTCGTGACGCGGGCTAGCTTGCCCTAGGCGCGGCTCCGTCCCGGCGACCAGCCGCTGGATGTTGGCGCGATGGCGCGCGACCACGTAGAGGCCGCCGGCAATCACCAGCAGCCGGTAGGGCAATGGTTGCTCCAGGGCACAGACGAGAGCGATTGCTGTTGACGCGGACAGCATCGAACTCAGGGATACAATTCTGGAAATTGCCAGCACGACGCAGAAGGTCGCCGCGGCACCCAAGCCGATCGGCCAGGCAAGCGCCAACAGTACGCCCAGCCCCGTCGCCGCGGATTTGCCGCCGGTGAAATTCAACCAGATCGAACGGCCATGCCCCAGCAAAACGGCAAGTCCGGCCAGGCAGATGGCCCAGGGCAGAAAGGTTTGCGGGTCAAGCGCTGTCGGTGGCGCGAGCGATGTAAGAAGCCAGGCGTAAAACCACTTTGCAAATACGATTGCCGCCACGCCTTTCAGCACATCGATCAGCAGCACCACAAAGGCGGGCCATTTTCCAAGCGTACGTAACACGTTGGTCGCGCCCGTGGATCGGGAGCCATGCTGCCGGATATCGATGCCCCCGAGCAGTTTCCCCACCAGATAGCCCGTAGGCGTCGAACCGAGGAGATAGGCGATCGCCAATCCAGCCACGCTTGCCGTCCAGAAAACCATTGGATTTCATCCTGTTTCGGAGCAATCCCTTATAACTTTATATTCCCTCGTCATAAAAGGCAGACTTGGGTTGGCAAGCCAAGTTCTCTCGGTCTCGACGGCGTGGCCTTTGCCTTGGTACGCCCGCGCTCGCCTTTGCGCGGAAGCGAGAGTGGTTCAGGCAACGCCGAAGCGGCGCTACGCGGCCGGCTTCATTGCCCCGCCGAGACGCTCGCCAGGCGGTTGGGATGCCGCAGATGGGTCGGCGTGACGCCTGTCTGCTGGCGGAACACGCGGCTGAAATGGCCGGCATTGGTGAAGCCGCAGCGGTAGGCGATGTCACCGATCTGCAGGTCGCTGCCTTCGAGCAGCGACTTCGCATGATGCACTCTCAGCGCCAGGTATGCCGCCATCGGGCCGATACCCAGCTCCGTCCCGAAAAGCCGTTCGAGCTGGCGCCTCGAGCAGTTGAGCCGGGTTGCGATCTCGCCGACGGACAGCGTCTCCTGCAGGTTGCTCTCCATCAACAGCAAAGCGCGCTTGACCGCGCGGCTTGACGCCGCCGGGAACAGGTCGCCGACAGGCTGCACGTCCCGGCTGCTCCTGATGCGGTCGAGCACCAGGATCTTGGCGGCCTTTTCCGCCGCCTTCTGGCCGATGAACTGCGACACGAAATAGCCGGCAAGGTCGGCCGCCCCCGTGCCGCCGGCGCAGGTCGAGCGGCCCCGGTCGACGGAATACAGGCTGTCGGCATGGGCGTTGACATCGGGGAACTGGCTGCGGAAATCCTTGATGTGGAACCAGCTGACGGCGGCGGCGTAGCCGTCGAGCAGGCCGTAGCGCGCCAGTACGAAGCTTCCCGTGCAGAGCGCCGTCAGCGGCACCCCCTTTTCGGCAGCCCGCAACAGGAAGGCCTCCTTGTCGGAACTCAGGCTGCGGTTGGTGTCGAGCAGGCCGCCGACCACGACGATATTGTCGAAATCCTCCGGATTGCCGATCCCCTTGGTGGGCAGCAATTCGACGCCGCAGCTGGCCCGGATCGGCAGGCCGCGTTCGCCGACGATCTCCCAGTCGAACTCGATCCTGCGGCTGCGGTCGCCCTCATCGCCCGCCAGCCGCAGCGTGTCGATGAACAGCGACAGCGGCGACAGCGTGAAGTCGCGAACCAAAAGAAACGCAAAACGCCTTGCCATTGTACTTCCGCCGCCCGTCCGCCTGCCATAGCTGATGCCGAAACTTGCCACCAGTCTGGAAGGGTAAATTTAAGCGTTTTCTACTACAGTCCATCGATGAGCTATAGTTCAGGAAAGGTGTCAGGGTCGAATTGACCATCACTGGATTCAGCCTCGGCCGCCTGAGACGGGCCGTTCTTTCTTCCGCCAACTTGCCGGCGGCGATCGCTTTTGTCGTGCTTCTGATCTGCTCCATCGTTGCCGACCAGCAGAACAGGAGGGTCTCCGACCAACTGGCGCGCGCCGACGTGCTGGCCAAGGTAAACATCATCCGCGCCAAGCTCGAAGGCAACATTAACGGCAATCTTCAGCTTGTTCAGGGTTTGGTCTCGGCCATCGATACCGAACCCTTTATGGGCCAGCAGAGATTTGCCTCGCTTGCCGGAAATCTGTTCCAGCAGAAATCGCAATTGCGCAACATTGCCGGCGCGCCTGACCTGGTGATCTCGCTGATGTACCCCATGGAAGGCAACGAGAAGGCCATCGGGCTCGATTACCGCAAGAACGAAGCGCAGCGCATGGCGGCGCTGCGGGCGCGCGACCAGCGAGTCCTGGTGTTTGCCGGCCCGGTCGACCTCGCCCAAGGCGGGCGCGGCTTCATCGGCCGCATCCCGGTCTTTGTTCCGACCGCGAACGGCGGCGACCGTTTCTGGGGCATCGTCTCGGCGGTGGTCGATGTCGACCGGCTCTACGCGGCGAGTGGGTTGACCGATCCGGATCTCGACATCGATGTCGCGCTCACAGGCAAGGATGCGCTGGGCGGCGGCGGCGAACGCTTTTTCGGCGGCGGCCAGGTCATTGCCGGAAATCCCGTATCGGCCGATGTGCAGCTGCCATCGGGTTCCTGGCAGATTTCGGCCCTCCCCAAGGGCGGCTGGCCGGAGGCTCCGAAAAACGAGTGGGCCTTGCGGTCGCTTATGTTGCTCGCCGGGGCGCTGGTGGTGCTGCCGATCATGGTGGCCGGTCGGCTGTTTGGCGAAAGGCAGAAAAACTACGCCGAGCTGAGGCGCCTGTCCGGGCGCCTGGAGCTGGCGCTGGAAGCCTCTGGCATTGGCGTTTGGGAACACGACCTCACCACCAATGAAATGGTGTGGGATGACCGCGTCAACGAGATCTACGGCAAGTCAGCCGACGGCAAGCCACGCGGCTATGATGACTGGGCGCAGGCGATCCATCCTGAAGATCTGGCACGGGCGAGACAGGACTTCGATCTCGCCGCGGCCAAACAAGGCCCCTATTCCTCACAATACCGGCTCCTACGCCCCGACGGCACCGTCCGCCATGTGCGCACGCGCGCGACCTACTTCCAGGACATTGGCGGAACGCCCAAGCTGATCGGCGCCGAATGGGACGTGACCAGCGACGTGCTGCTCAACGAAAACCTCATTCGTGAACGCCAGTTGACGGAATCGAATAACGCCGAAATCAATCTCGCCAAGGCACATATCGAGTATGCGGCGCTACACGATTCGCTGACCGGCCTGCCCAACCGCCGCTATCTCGATGAACTGCTGGCCGAAAACGGCGAACCGGACCGGCGCACAGCACTGCTGCACCTGGACCTCGACCGCTTCAAGCAGATCAACGACACGCTCGGCCACGCTGCGGGCGATGCCATGCTGGTGCATGCATCCAAGGTTATCCAGGCCAATGCGGGCCATGACGATTTCGTTGCGCGCATCGGCGGCGACGAGTTCGTCGTGGTGAGCCATGGGCTTGACGACGACGGACTGTCGGCACTTGCCCATCGCATCATCGAGGACATGCGCCAACCTGTCGATTACCGCGGTCATCCGTGCCGTTTCGGGGTCAGTATCGGCATTGCCGCCAACAACGGCGTCGACGTGAAACAGTTGCTGGTCAACGCCGATCTGGCGCTCTATCGGGCCAAAAGCCGTGGCCGCAACCGCTACGAGTTCTTCAACGAGGAGTTGCAGAGCGAGATCGTGCGGACCAAGCAGATCGCCGACGAGATCCTGGGCGGGTTGGAGCGGAACGAATTCGTCGCCTACTATCAACCGCAGTTCGACGCCAGCACGCTCGAGATCGTCGGCGTCGAGGCGTTGTCGCGCTGGAAGCACCCGCGACGCGGCATCCTGGCCCCTGACGCTTATCTCAAGGTGGCTGAAGAACTCAACGTCGTGGCGCTGATCGACCGCATCGTCCTCAAACACGCGCTAGAGAATTTCGAGCGTTGGTCGCACAGTCATCTCAACATCCCGCGCGTGTCGGTCAACGTCTCGGCCAGGCGGCTGGAGGACAGGGACCTGATTGAAGGTCTGCGCAAGCTCGCCATCAAGGCTGGAACGGTGTCGTTCGAACTGGTGGAGTCCATTTTCCTCGATGAAAACGACGACCTGGTCACGTGGAATATCGACCACATCAAGGAGCTCGGCATAGACATCGAGATCGACGATTTCGGCACCGGCCACGCCTCGATCGTCTCGCTGCTCAAATTGCGTCCGCGCCGCCTCAAGATCGACCGCCAACTGATCACACCCATCACCGGCTCAATGGCGCAACGGCATTTGGTGGCGTCGATCATCGAGATCGGCAAATCGCTCGGCATCGAAGTGGTCGCCGAGGGCGTCGAGACGATGGAGCATGCGCGCATCCTCAAGGAACTTGGCTGCGATATCCTGCAGGGCTACCTTTTTGGCCGTCCGATGGAGGCCAAGGCCTTCAAGGCCTTCGCCCTATCGCGTAAATGGCTGGCCGCGGGCTAGATTGCCCCTAACCAATGGCGTTGCCCTTGGCCGCCGCCTCACCTGTTGCAGACCAATCGCCACATCGCTATATAACCCACGTCGGAAAAGGCAGAGTTGGTTTGGTAAGCCCAACTCCTCTCGGTAACGAGAGCTCTGGTCTTTGGCTTCGTGCACGAGATCCCCACGACGAACATCGGACGCTGATCCAGCGCCCTGTCGTTCGTCCGTGTGGTTCTTATCTCGAGGAACGCTCCGGTCGAACATCGACCAAGGAGTAGTTTCATGCACAGCCACCACCCAATTTCCTATGACGTCATCATCTCCGGCGCCGGCCCGGTCGGCTTGTTTCTCGCTTGCGAGCTGCGCCTGGCCGGCCTCTCGGTCCTGGTATTGGAAAAGGCCGACGACCCCAGCTCGCCGCTGAAACGGCTTCCTTTCGGCATGCGCGGTCTGTCAGCCCCGACCATCGAGGCCTTCCATCGTCGCGGCCTGCTGGACGCCATTGTGCCGCTGCCGGCGAAGAATGGCCCGGGCGACGACACATTGGCCGCCGCGCACTGGATGCGGCAGCCGCGCCGCCCGGGCGGCCATTTCGCCGGCATCCAGTTCCATCTCGACGCCGTCGACAGCTCGAAATGGCCCTATCGCCTGCCCGGCCCGGCGGGCACCAGCATGGCGGTCGAGATGGAGCATCTGGAAACCGCGCTCGCCACCCGCGCAGACGCAATGGGCGTCGAGATCAGGCGCGGGCTCGGCGTCGAAAACTTCGCCCAGTCGCACGAGGATGTGACTATCCGCGCCGGTGGCGAGGTCTTTCGCGCCCGCTGGCTCGTCGGTTGCGATGGCGGCCGCAGCACGGTGCGCAAGCTTGGCGGCTTTGCCTTCACCGGCACCGCTGCCGAGTTCACCGGCTATTCCGTCGACGTCGAAATTGCCGATCCGGACACGCTCGGCCTTGGCCGCCACTACACCCCGACGGGCATGTACACCTACTCGCGGCCAGGCACCATCGCGATGGTTGAGTTCGACGGCGCCGCTTTCCATCGGACAGAGCCGGTCACGCTGGAGCACGTGCAGGCGGTGCTGCGCCGCGTGTCCGGCACCGACGTCACCCTGACGGCGCTGCGCCTCGCCACCACCTGGACCGATCGCGCCTACCAGGCGACCACCTACCGCAACGGGCGGGTGCTGCTTGCCGGGGACGCCGCACACATCCATTCGCCGCTGGGCGGCCAGGGGCTCAACCTTGGGATTGGCGACGCGATGAACCTCGGCTGGAAGCTTGCCGCCACCATCCGCTGCGACGCGCCGGCCGGCCTCATCGACAGCTATTTCGACGAGCGGCATCCGGTGGCCGCGCAAATCCTCGACTGGTCGCGCGCCCAGGTCGCGCTGATGCGGCCAAGCCGCAGTTCACGCGCGCTCGAAGCCATCATCCGCGACCTCATCGACACGCGCGACGGCGCGACCTACTTCGCCGAGCGCGTCTGGGGCGTTTCGCTGCGCTACGACCTTGGCGGCAGCCACCCACTGGTGGGCCGCAGCGCGCCCGATTTCGAACTGGCCGACGCAACGAGGCTCGGCGAGCGCTTGCGGAACGGCCAAGGCCTGTTGCTGGACTTCGATTCCCACCCTGCCCTGCAAGCGCTTGCCAGCCACTGGAGCGGGCGGATCGCCTATGTCGCCGGGGATGCCAGGGACCGCCTGGGCCTGAGCGCCCTGCTCGTGCGCCCCGATGGCTTCGTCGCCTGGGCCGCTGATGGCGAGCCTGACCTTGGCGAAGCTGCGCAGGCCGCATCGCAATGGTTTGGCGAAGCGGCAACAGGTGGCTGCGCATGCTAAGGAACTGTTTGAACCTGATTTCGGTTGTCTGCAGTGCGAAGTGCCGTTCCACGAAGGCACCTGATGAGCGAACATGAAACATGGCGGACAAGAAGCGCGATTCCCTGCGAAAGGTCCTGAGTGGCATCGTCGCGGCAATTGCCGGCGCGCCTGATCGCGAGCAAGGCCTGAGCACCGCCAAAGCGTCAGCAGTCGCCGAGTGGCCGCTGCCGCCATCGGCAACGCTTGGCTCCGCCTTGCGCCTGAAGGGGATCGAACGCGAAATTCGAGCCCGCCTGCCGTGGGCTGTAAGGAAATTTGCCAAGGCCGAGACCGGCCGCATCATCCTGCGCATGTTGAAAACCGACGCGGATGCCTTCCAGGCGGCCTCGGCAATCATCTCCAGGACACTGGAGGGGATCGAAACCCTCGCCGTGCTTCCGCGCGAGGCAGAAGACATTCTCACCATCTCCGCCCGCGAGCGCCACAAATGGCTGAAGGACGGCCGCCTGAAGAGCATCGGCACCCGCACCGTCAAGATGCGCGGGCGGTCCAAGGCCGTGACCTTCCATGTCTTCGATCCACGCCACATCGAGGATGTTCTCGATCGCGACCTGGCGAGCGCCTGGCGGGAGGAAGATGCGCAGGAAGCGTCCGAAAACAGACGGCGCGGTGCCGGCAAGGCCGCCCTGACGCGCGCGGGAAAACGACAGCGCAAGGCGCGCAGCGCCAGGACTTCGGGAAACGATGATGCTCCACCGCCGAAGCTGGAGGGCTGGGACACATTCGAGGCGGAAGGCCTGCTGCGCTAGAGCCGAGGACGCTTTTTAACCGGTCCGAAGCGTTAAATCCCGCGGTCCGGAAAAACCAGGCGGTTGTCGGGAATCGCCCCGGCCGTTCGTCCTCTGGGTGCAACCAAGAACCGAACCAACCAGCCGGAGCCTGCCATGATCCCCACCATCACCGCCTTCGAACGATCGCCCGACGGCGGCAAGGGACTGGCGCGCGATACGCGCGTTCGCTGGGCGCTCGAAGAAGTGGGGCAACCCTATGAAGTTCGTCTCGTTTCCTTCGCCGGGATGAAGGCGCCTGGCCATATGGCCATCCATCCGTTCGGCCAGATCCCCACCTATGAGGAAGGATCTCTGTGCCTGTTCGAGACCGGCTCGATCGTCTTTCATCTTGCCGAGCGGCATGCGGGCCTGCTGCCCAGGGATCGCGATGCCCGCGCGCGTGCCATCACCTGGATGTTTGCCGCCCTCAATACCGTCGAGCCGCCCATCCTCGAATTGACGACGGCGAGAATATTCGAAGCCGACAGATCCTGGAGCGAGGAGCGCCTGCCATTGGTCAAGGACCGGGTTCGCGCCCGGCTGGACCAGCTCTCGGCCTATCTGGGCGCCGCCGAGTGGCTCGATGGTGCGTTCAGCGCCGGTGACCTTTTGATGGTATCGGTGCTGCTGCGGCTACGCATGTCAGGCATTCTGGACGAATATCAAAACCTGGCGGCCTATGTGGCGCGCGGCGAAGCTCGCCCCGCTTACGCCAGGGCCTTCGCCGCGCAATTCGCGGTCAACGCCGCATCATAAAGCCGAGCCGACAGCAGGAGCAGTGCGACCACAGGAGAGGTGAGCGGAAGTCAGGCGAACGCGGCCGCGGCGGGCGGCGGATCGCGATTGTCAGGCATCGGAACGGGCTCGTATCCGGCATAGAAGGCGCTCAAGCGTGCCTGCCCGTTCGAACGCGACCGCAGTGTCTCTTCCAGCTTGAACATGGCTGAGAGCGGCACCATGGCGTGGATGACGACGGCAACATCGCGACCTTCCTGGTCCCCGATCCGGCCACGGCGGCTCTTCAGCTCGCCGGTGATGCTGCCGGCATAGTCCGCCGGCGTCACCACCTCGACCTTCATGATCGGTTCGAGCAGTTGCACGCCGAGATACGGCGCGGCCTCGCGAAAGCAGGCGCGGGCCGCAACCTCGAAAGCCGGGGCCGAGGAGTCGGTCTCGTGCCAGGCGCCGTCCACCAGCGTCGCCTTGACGCCGATCATGGGAAAGCCCGCGAACGGCCCCGACGACAGGGCGCTGCGCAGCCCCTTTTCGACCGCCGCACCATATTCGTTCGGAACCGCGCCGCCGGCGATCCTGGACGCGAAAACGAAGTCCGGATTGTACGCGTTCGGCTCGAACGCAATCTTGACGCGGGCGAACTGGCCCGCGCCGCCGAACTGCTTCCTGTGGGTGTAGTCTTGCTGGTGGCTGCGGGTGATCGTCTCGCGATGGGCGACCTGCGGTGAGCCGACGTTCACGTTGATCATGAACTCGCGGCGCAGACGCTCAATGATGCTGTCGAGCTCAGGCTCGTCCATGTAGGCCACAATTGTCTGACCGGATTCCTCGTCCCACTTGACATGGAACCAAGGATTCTCGTCCGCCAGCCTCGACAGGGCGATACGCAGCTTCTCCTCATCGGCTCTCGACTTCGCCTCGATCGCGATTTGCAGCAAGGGCCATGGCGCGGCAGGTTCTTCCATGACGATATGGTCGCAGGTTGGCCGGATGTCCGCAACGGCAGAGGACGGGCGCCGTCAACAGCCACGGCTACGGATATTTCGCCTTTGCGCCCGGGTTTGGATCGCCCTGCAACTCTTTCGGCAAAGGCAGGCTCGAGCATTGCAGGTGCACGTCGCGGGCGTAACGCTTTCGCTGCTTCTGCTCGGCCTCCTTGGTGGCCGCGATGATGCCCAGGCCGTACGGGCCGAGGACCGCGAATTCCCAGCCCGGATGGTGTTTTTCGCGCGCCGCGTAGTCCGAAGCCGCCGCCCGCGCCTGCTGGCATTCCGGCGACGCCCATTTCGGATCCTGCGGCGAAAGCGACGCGCCATAGTCGACTGGAGAGGTCGCGCATCCGGCCACTGTCGCGGCCAATGCGACGGACACTGCAATTCGCATCTCAACCCTCATCCGAAGCCCTTCTCGCTGGCCGCAAACCTCGCAGGCGCCGCGTCGGCGCCAATCACGTGTACGCGATGTCCCGCCGGAGCGCTTGCCATAGGCCTCGCTTCATGTCGATCTTTCCGCGGCCAGATTCAGGCCGCGTGCCTGGAACCAAATGACGGGCGAGACTGTTCCGTTGTAACTTTAACACAGCGCTGGCGCGCCCGGTCGGGTGGGCAAGTGGCGACTTGAGGAGCTTTCATCATGAATATTTCGTCCGGATTTCGTAGAATCGCGGTTGCCGCCATCGCCACCGCGGGCATCGGCTTTGCCAGCGCCGCGCATGCCGACAGCGGCACGATCCGCTTTGCCGTCTACAAGGCGGCCTTCTTCGTCGGCGGTTCCGGCGGCGAAGGCACGTTCACCTTCCACGGCAAAACCTATCCCATCTCGATCGGCGGCGTCTCGGGCGGCCTCGCCTTCGGCGTTTCAAAAACCTATTTCCGAGGCACCGTGCGCCACATCAGGCGCGTCCGCGATGTGACGGGGGTCTACGGTGCGGCGGGCGGCGGCGGCACGCTCGGCAAAGGCGCCCAGATGATCGTCATGACGAATGACAGGGGTGCCCAGCTCGAGCTCACCGGCAAGCAGGTCGGGCTGCAGGTCAACGCCGATCTCAGCGGCATGGCCATCTCGCTGAGGTAAGGGACTCTCGCCCATTCCTTCGACGGTAAGAGGTCTGACGGAAAAGTCCGGAAGGCGGCGTCGGCTCGACAGCCGCCTTTTCGCTGGCCGAAGACCGATCCCTGGCCGAAGACCCGCAGGCTGTTGATCCAGACACGAGGTTGGACGCATGGCGCTCAAACGGATGGACAATGTCGGAATCGTCGTCGATGACCTCGAAGAGACGATCGATTTCTTTCGCGAGCTCGGCCTTGAACTCGAAGGGCGGGCCACGATCGAAGGCGAATGGGCGGGACGTGTCACCGGACTGGGCGATCAGCACGTCGAGATTGCCATGATGCGCACGCCCGACGGTCACAGCCGGCTCGAACTATCCCGCTTCCTCACGCCGCCGGTCGTCGCGGATCACCGCGACGCCCCGGTCAACGCCCTGGGCTACCTGCGCGTCATGTTCACCGTGGACGACATCGACGATACGCTTGAACGGCTTCGCAAGCGCGGTGCGCGGCTCGCAGGCGAGGTCGTTCAGTACAAGGACGTATATCGGCTCTGCTACATTCGCGGACCCGGAGACCTTCTCATCGGCCTCGCCCAGGAACTCGGCTGAGCGCAATGCGATGACAATGGCCAAGAGCGACCAATGCCGGCGGGCGCGTCTCACAAGGTCCCTGGCAGCCTCGAGCGTTTCACCGTTTCATGGAAACGGCGACCCGCCTAACTCTTTGTTTTGACGCAATTCCGGACGGAAAACCGCTCACACTTTTCCTGGAATTGCTCTAGCTCCGCAGCCCCGGCGCCTCCTGCCCCGTCCTCTCGACATACTCGGTATAGCCGCCGCCATAGGTGTGGATGCCTTCCGGCGTCAGCTCCAGCACGCGGTTCGAAAGTGCTGCCAGAAAATGCCGGTCGTGCGAGACGAACAGCATGGTGCCCTCATATTGCGACAGCGCCTCGATCAGCATCTGCTTGGTGGCGATGTCGAGGTGGTTGGTCGGCTCGTCCAGCACCAGCAGATTGGGCGGGTCGAACAGCATCAGCGCCATCACCAGCCGCGCCTTCTCGCCGCCTGACAGCACCCGGCACTTCTTCTCGATCTCGTCGCCGGAAAAGCCGAAGCAGCCGGCGAGTGCGCGAAGCGGCGCCTGGCCGGCCTGCGGGAAATTGTCTTCCAGCGTCTGGAACACGGTGCGCTCGCCTTTGAGCAGCTCCATGGCGTGCTGGGCGAAATAGCCCATCTTCACGCTCGGCCCGCGCGCCACCGTGCCGGTGTCGGGGTCGGAAGCGCCGGCCACCAGCTTCAGAAGCGTCGACTTGCCGGCGCCGTTGACGCCCATGATGCACCAGCGCTCGCGGCGGCGGACCTGGAAGTCGAGCCCCTCATAGATGGCGCGGCTGCCATAGGCCTTGTGGACGTTCTTCAAGGTGACGACATCCTCGCCGCAGCGTGGCGCCGGCTGGAACTCGAAATTGACGATCTGGCGGCGCTTGGGCGGCTCGACGCGGTCGATCTTGTCGAGTTTCTTCACCCGGCTCTGCACCTGCGCGGCATGGGAAGCGCGCGCCTTGAAGCGCTCGATGAAGGCGATCTCCTTGGCCAGCATCGCCTGCTGGCGCTCGAACTGCGCCTGCTGCTGCTTGTCGGCAATCGCCCGCTGCTGCTGGTAGAATTCGTAATTGCCCGAGTAGGCGGTGAGCGAGCCGGCATCGATCTCGACGATCTTGTTGACGATGCGGTTCATGAACTCGCGGTCGTGCGAGGTCATCAGCAGCGCGCCGTCATAGCCCTTCAGGAACTGCTCCAGCCAGATCAGGCTTTCGAGATCCAGATGGTTGGACGGCTCGTCGAGCAGCATGACATCGGGCCGCATCAGCAGAATACGCGCCAGCGCCACGCGCATCTTCCAGCCGCCCGACAGCTTGCCGACATCGCCGTCCATCATCTCTTGGGAAAAGCCCAGACCGTCGAGCACTTCGCGGGCGCGGCCGTCCAACGCATAGCCGTCGAGCTCCTCGAAGCGATGCTGCGCCTCACCATACTTCTCGATGATCTCGTCCATCCGCTCGGCCTGGTCCGGGTCGGCCATCGCCGCTTCCAGTTCCGCCATCTCGGCCGCGACATCGCTCACCGGCCCGGCGCCGTTCATCACTTCGGCGACGGCGCTATGGCCTTCCATGTCGCCGACATCCTGGCTGAAATAGCCGATTGTGACGCCGCGATCGACCTGCACCTGGCCCTCGTCGGGCTGCTCCTGGCCGGTGATCATGCGGAACAAGGTGGTCTTGCCGGCACCGTTCGGCCCGACAAGGCCAATCTTCTCGCCCTTCTGCAAGGAAGCAGACGCCTCGATGAAGACAAGCTGACGGCCGTTCTGCTTGCTGATGCTTTCAAGTCTGATCATGCGGTTTCCGGGGAATTGGAATTTGGGAGGATTTTCCCCGGGCCATACGCGATGGCGGGCGCCAGAGGAAGAGGCGCAAGCGCCGCAGCGGGCGCGACGCTCTTCCCTCCCTTGTGGGGGGAAGGTGGATCGGCGCGCAGCGCCGAGACGGTTGAGGGGTGTTCCAGTGGGGTGAGACGTTGGCGTTCCCTGGAGCACCCCTCATCCGACCTCGCTTCGCGAGGCCACCTTCTCCCTCAAGGGGAGAAGGAAAAACCCTGCCAGACACACTTCAGAAACAAGATTCAACATGCGGGAAAAACTGAAGAAAACATCGTCTGCGATAACCATCCTCGTAGCGACCGGACAGCGGTCGCCACACAACGCAAAGGGATGGTCCCGACAAATGCAACGACGTTCGACCGGATGGATGGGTGCCCTCGCAGGCATTTCGCTCGCCATGCTTGCGGTCGCGCAATCGGCTGCGCAGGCGGCGGTTACCCGGAGCGAATATTGCAGCCGGCTCGGTTCTCAACTCGACGGAGCCATCCGGACCAAAGCCGAACCCGGTGCCAGCGCCAGCCAGATCGCCACGGCAGAGGCACTGCAGGACAAGGCCAACCGGTTTTGTGCCGAGCGCAAGGAGGCGCAAGGCATCCGGACCTACGCCAACGCCCTGAAACTTCTTGGAGTGACACCGGTCGACCTCGACCAGTGACAGCAACCATCAATCCGAAGGAAAGCCTATCATGAACAAGCCCCTCCTCTCCGCCCTCGGTCTCGCCATTTCGCTCGGTCTGGCCATGCCGGTTATCGGCACCAGCACGGCCAACGCGGCCGCCACCGCCGCCGCTGCGCCGACCACGGCTCCGGCTCCCGCGGCGTCGACTATGGCTCCCGCTGCCACGGCCAAGCCGGCCCAGGCTGCCGCGCACAAGCACGTCAAGAAGCATGTTAGGCACAGCAAGAGGCACCATCGGCATGTAAGGAGGCACGGCCACCGGCACGTCGCCAAGAAGCACACCCACAAGAAGCACGGCCACGCCAAGGCGGCTTGATCGCCAGCTTTTTTCTGACTTCCTCCCGGGAAAAGGCCGCCATTCGCTAAAAAGCGAGGGCGGCTTTTTCTTGTGTACAAGAAGGCAAGCCGGATCCGCTGAAAGTTAGTCAAAACAGGTGCTTACGGTAACTCCGCGCTT
The DNA here is from genome assembly GCF_007003935.1 of Mesorhizobium sp. WSM4310. Taxonomy (NCBI): domain Bacteria; kingdom Pseudomonadati; phylum Pseudomonadota; class Alphaproteobacteria; order Hyphomicrobiales; family Phyllobacteriaceae; genus Mesorhizobium; species Mesorhizobium sp. WSM4310. Next base: position 33,866 of record NZ_VFTA01000013.1, on the reverse strand, counting down.
CAGATCGTGAACCGCCTCAAGCCACCCCGAGTGCTGTCCGAACTTGCGGACCGCTCATGCCGCTGTCGAAGACGGTGGTGTCGGCATCGAAGCGCCGGGCTTGCGACAGCCCTCCGGCCGTGCCACCGATCATGCCGGCGCCCAGAATTCCAATTCTCATCTTCGCCTCCTGTTCGCTCACCACGGCAGTCTTTTGCCGTCGCGGAAGAAGCCGCCCGTCGGCCCGTCATCCGGCAAGGTCGCGGCCCAGACGATGCCGGCCGCCCCTTGCGCCACCGGGCGTCCGCCCGGCCCGCCCATGTCGGTGGCGACCCAGCCCGGGCAGATGGCATTGACCAGCACGCCGGAGCCGCGCAATTCCGCCGCCAGCACGCAGGTCAGCGCATTGAGCGTCGCCTTCGATGTCGAGTAGGCCGGCGCGCCCGCTCCCATCGAGGCCAGCGAACCGCCCTCGGACGACACATTGACCAGCCTTCCGTGGCCGCCGGCCTTGAGCAGCGGCGCGAAGGCGGCCGCCACCCGCCAGGCGCCGAAGACATTGGTCTCGAAGGCTTCGCGGATGACAGTCCAGTCCGGCCGCGAGGCACGCGAGCCGGTGTCGTAGTGGATGGCGGCATTGTTGATCAGCACGTCGAGCCGCCCGAACCGGCGTTCGACCTCATCGGCTGCCCTTGCAGCCGCGTCGGATGCTGCGACATCGAGCGCGATGGCCTCGACATGGCCGTCGAGCGCTTTCGCCGCCACCTCGCCCTTGGCCAGATCGCGCACGCCGAGCAGCACGGTGAAACCGAGTTTCGCCAGTTGGCGGCCGGTTTCAAGTCCGATGCCGCGATTGGCACCGGTGATGAGGGCGACTTTGTCGGGATGCGTGGTCATGGGGAATGCCTCCGTTATCGTCTCGGGGAAAGATGGCATAGCCGTAATTGATTTATTAGGCGGCGGAGATCGCAATCATTGTGCCGCCGAGTGCATGAATTGACCGAACAGGAATCGGGTGTCGTCCGATGGCGTGCCATGCGATCGTTCGCCGATCACGAGGATCGGCCATGCTCACGCTTCACGATTATCTGCCATCGCAAAATGGCTGGAAAGTCCGGGTCCTGCTCGGCCTGCTGAAGATCCCTTACCAGACCCGCCTCGTCTCTATCTTCGAGGGCGAGAGCCACAGCGATGCCTTCCTTGCCCTCAACCCGGCGGGCGCGGTTCTCGTGCTCCAGCTCGAAGACGGCAGCGCCATCGCCGAATCCAACGCGATCCTCACCTACCTCGCCGAAGGCACGCCCCTGCTGCCGGCGGACCGCTACCGGCGCGCCAAGGTGATGCAGTGGCTGCTCTTCGAACAGTACAATGTCGAGCCAGTCATCGGCTCGCTGCGTTTTTGGACCTTGACCGGACGGCTCGAGCGCAACCAGGCCATGGTTGCCGGCAAGCGCGAGGCCGGCGCCCGCGCGCTGGCCGCCCTGGACCGCAGCCTTGCCGAGACGCCGTTCCTCACCGGAAACGACCTCACCATCGCCGACATCGCCATCTACGCCTACAGCCACCGCGCCGGGGATTGCGGCTTCTCTCCAGCGGACTACCCGGCATTCCTCGCCTGGACCGGCCGCGTGGGCGAAGCCATCGGCCAAGGCTGTCCGGTTCACCCCTACGGCATCGACCCGCATTCGGGCGGCTGAGGCTACTTCTCGCTCTGCGGATAGATCGTCTCGCCACGCTTCAGCATCGCGACAAAGGTCTCGATCTTCTTCTTGCGGCCGGCCTCGGTCTTCATGTTGTGGATGCGGAAGGCGAGCGAGAAGCGGTTCTGCGCACTGAGTTTTTCCAGCATCGCCTTCGCCGCCGGCTCGGCATCGATGGCCGCCTGCAAATCGTCGGGGATTTTCATCTCCTTGCTGCCGCCATAGGCGCGCGCCCAGCGCCCGTCGGCCTTGGCGGCTTCGACCTGTTTCAGCCCATGCCCGGTCATGCGGCCCTCCTCCACCAGCCGCGCGACATTGTCGATGTTGATCTTGCTCCAGATGCTCTTCTTGCCGCGCGGCGTGTAGCGCTGGAGAAAACTGTTCTCGTCCAGCCCCTTGCGCACCGCATCGATCCAGCCGAAGCACAGCACGACGTCGATGGCCTCCTTCGGCGTGATCGACTTAAGTCCCGACCCGACCTTGTGCACCTTGATCCACACCTCGCTTTCGGTGGCGTGGTGCTGGCCGAGCCAGGCATAAAAACTCGCCGCGTCGGAGAATTCCCGCACCTTGTCGGGATCGACCTTGACCGGCGCCATCAGCACGCCCGCGGGTTCAGGATTGTCGTTACTGGCGTCCCGGTCATCTTGCCTCCATCATCCTGCGATTTCCGGCATTATGGCATCGCCCACTGTCAATTCCCGGTAGTGGGTCAGTTTGAAATTGCGGGCCGCGACTAATTCTCGACGACATATCCATCGTCGTCCAGGTAGACGTATAGCTCAACTATGTCTGGGAAGCGGTCCCGATCAAGCGATATAGCAACGAAGCCGTTGCCGGTCAGATGCATGGTCAACTGCCCGTCTGTGATGGTGGCGCTTTCAATCTGCTTCGTAGATTCTTCAGGCAGGCGCGCTGTCACTTCGGTGTTCACGTTGAAAGAGGCGTTCCCGCTAAGGATTATTCCAATCCCATAGCCAGGCTCTGAATTTTGGATCCGCTCGATACGCCTTCCAATCAACCTTTCGACCAAAGCCCTCGCCATTTTTACCTCTTTTTGCAGGGACCGCGCGCGGTCGGTTTTCAGCCTCTTTCGCTTCGATCAGCGCAACGACGTCCGCGATTTCCCAAAGCTTGTCAGTCACGCCAGCAGCCGTCGCCGGAGGCACGCACAGCGTGGCATGGATGCGCACAAAGTTGTAGTACATGAAATGCAGCGCCACGGCGTTGGCGTGAGCTTCGATCTTTTTGGAAAACCCATTCGTCAGGCGAGTGAAGCGGCGCATGTGCATCCGCATGGTCAAGTTCCAGCGTTCGGCAAACGTCGTGCTGACATTGCTTGATATCGGGGTTCCCCTCGATCCGCTCTTTCCTTGCGCCAGGAGCGCGACGCTTCCCCACCGTGCTATAGGACCACAAATGCCACGCTGGGGAACACGCCACAATGAAATCTCTGCTTTTCGGCCTTGCCTTGTTGCTGCCGGGCGTGGCGCTGGCCGAACCGATTGAAACCCGCAAGATCATCACCGCGCTGACCGGCGACTTCAACGGCGACGGCGCTCCCGACCTTGCCATGGTGGTCGAGACCGCGCCGACCGACCCGATGGACATCCACTTCTTCCTCGGGGATAAGGAGCACAATTACCTCAAGCCCGTCGAAATCGTGAGCGAACAGATCGGTGGCGAGTGGAACGGTTACGACCGGCCGGGCTACGAGAACTCCGCCACCGAGCCGGAGCTGACGATGCTGCCCAACGGCTCGATCAAATTCTATCTGCCGGCGCCAGAGATCGGCAGCGAGCGCACCAACCAGACGCTGACGATCGCCTACCGCGACGGCGCCTTCATCGTTGCCGGCTTCGCCTACGATTCCGATGACTACCTGCAGGAGAATGCCGCCAGCGCCTGCGACTACAACGTGCTGACCGGCAAGGGCGCCAGTTCGAAGCAGCAACCGGACGGCAGCACCAAACACAAGACCGTGTCGGTTGAAAGCAAGACCATCGCATTCCGGGACTGGAACTCGGGCGACGCCTTCGCTGCTTGCCAGGAATAAGTGACGCGCGCTGGGCCTTCGGCCGGCATCAGGCCGGTGGCGGCATCGCCGGCGTCAGGCCGTGGCGGCGCATGATCTCCATCATCGCAGCCTTGTCAGGCGGCCCGCCGGCAGCGGCGTTGAGCAGACCGAATGCCTCGCGGAAATAGTCCGGACCAATTGCCGCCGGCGTGATGACGCACAGCGTCTTGGCAGCCCGGGTGCCATTATTGTCGAAGCGGTGGACGGCGCCGCGTGGAATGCACAGCGCCTCCCCCGGCCCAACCTCGATCGGCTTGCCGTTCACGGTCCAGGTCAAGACCCCGTCAATCCCGTAGATCGTTTCCTCGTAATGATCGTGGCTGTGCGCCGGCGCGGGCAGGCGCTGCGCGCCCGGCACCATCAGTTCGAAAGCGGCGACACTGCCGTTCGAATTTTCGCCCGACACCAGGAAACGGACCGACAGCCCCTTGGTGCCGATGGTCTCATTGGCTGGGTTGACCTGAAGATCCATGGCCGACATTGCGCGAACCCCTCCGGTAAATTACATTTACTAGCAATCAGTAAACTCAATTTACCGGATCGTCAATGGCCACCTCCACAGAAGTCCTGCAGACCAAGACCACGGACCTTTTGATCGGCGCCCTGCTGCGCGTGCCGGCGCAGGCCATCCAGCGCCGGCTGATCAAGGAGCTCAACGCCGCCGGTTTCGACGAATTGCGCCTGCCGCATATGGCCGTGCTGCAGTTTCCCGGCCCGGACGGCGCGCGCCCCGGCACCATCGCCGAACGTGCCGGCATGAGCAAACAGGCGATCAACCAGTTGCTCAGCAGCCTCGAAGGCTACGGCTATATCGTCCGCTCCGACGGCGAAGGCAGCGCGCGCGTGGTGCACGCCACCGAACGCGGCCACGCCGCCTTCTGGAAGATGGTCGACATATTGCGCGACATCGAGGAGGAGTGGCGCACCGAGCTCGGGCCGGAGCGCTTCGACCAGCTCAAAGCGCTGCTGTTCGCCGTCTGGGACAGTCCGCTGGTGCGCTGACCGAAACCGCATTCGTGCATCGTCATCGGCATTTCCGATGACGCTATCGGTTTCTTCCGTTTCCTTCTCGGCACACCGACCTGCCAATCCCCTGTCCTTGTCCCATCAAAGCAAAGGCAGAGCGAAATGAACCTTTCGAACCAGAAGATCCTGATCGTCGGCGGCGGCTCCGGCATGGGCCTGGCGCTGGCCAGGCGTTGCTTCGAGGCCGGTGCCATGGTCATCATCGCCGGGCGCAGCGGAGACAGGCTGCAACAGGCGAGCGAGGCGCTTGGCAATCCCGCCGGCCTGGACGTTGCCGTTGTAGACATCGCCCGGGAAGCCCAGGTTGCGGCGCTGTTCGCCGAGATCGGCGGGCTCGACCACATCGTCAGCACGGCGGCCGACATCGACGGCGCCTACAGGCTGCTGCCGGAGCTTGACCTGAAGGCGGCGCAACGCATGGTCGACAGCAAGCTGTTCGGCCCGCTGCTGCTTGCCAAGCACGGCGCGCCACGGCTTGCCGCGGGCGGCTCGATGACCTTCATCTCCGGCATCGCCGCCTACCGGCCGGCCGCGCGCGGCTCGGTCGTCGCCGCCGTCAACGCCGCGCTCGAAGGGCTGGTGCGGGCGCTGGCCGTCGAACTTGCGCCGATCCGCGTCAACGCCGTTTCGCCCGGCTGGGTCGACACCACGATCTGGGCTCAGGTCGCCGGCGACCGCAAGGCCGAGATGCTGGCGGCGATGGCCGAGCGGCTGCCGGTCGGCAGGGTCGGCCAGCCCGAAGACATCGCCGACGCCATTTTCTTCCTCATCGGCAACGGATTTGCCACCGGCACGACGCTGCATGTCGAAGGCGGGCACCGGCTGGTTTAGCCGGTGGCGGTCTTCGCCAGGGAGTTGTTTGGAAACAATGCTTTGGAGCCATCTGCCGATTCAAGTCCTGAGCCCGTCTCAAGACGTTCCGGCACCAGCGCGTCGCGCGCGGCGGCGAGCAATTGCCTGAGCGCCGGCGGCTGGATGCGCCGGCGTCGCCAGATCATCGTCAGTGGTGCCGTCCGCATTCGGCCGGGCCATGGCAATTCCCTGAGCTCGCCACGCGCCAGCGCATCGCTGACGGCGAGACGGGGAAGGAGGCCGAGCCCGGCACCCGTCGCCACCAGCCGGGCAATGGCGCCGATGCTGCCGACTTCGGCCGCGGGTTGGGGCGGAACCATATCCGCCTCGGCAAAAGCGGTGTCGAACATGTGCCGGTAGACGCATCCGGGCTCCGTCGCCACGAAGCGCAGAGCGGCCAGGTCTGCCAGGTCGCGCGGCGCGGCGGCTTGCCCGGGAGCCGCGACCAGCACCAGCGGTTCGGCCCCTATCGTGCGCCTGGCCAGGCGTCCGTCGGCGGCGCGCTTCGCACCGTTCTGACGCTCGAAGCAGAAGGCGACGTCGATGTCGCCGTCCTCCAGCAGGCGCCGCAGCGTGCCGCTGTCGGCCACCTTCATCCGCACGGTGATGTCGGGATGGCCAGCCTGGAACCCCGGAAGCCAGGGCGCCAGCCGGGCCGAGGCGATCGTTTCCAGCGCGCCGATGGTCAGTTCCCCGCTGCTGCGCCCGGCAGCCGCCAGCACCGCGGCGCGCGCCTCGCCGTCGAGCCGCAGCAGCTCTTCGGCGATCGGCTTCAGCGCCAGCCCCGCCGGCGTCAGTTCAAGGCCGGACTTCGAACGCGTGAACAGGGCAGCACCCAGTTCGGCCTCGAGAGACTGGATCTGGTCGCTGACGCTCGATTGCGCGAGGTGAACCGCCTCGGCGGCACGCGTGATGTTGCGGCTGCGCGCAACCGCGAGGAAGGTCTTGAGCAGTCTGGGGTGCATTGCCGGGCCGACACCGGGCCTATTGCAGTTGCGGCTTCTTCAAGAAACTGCCGCGGTCTGCGGATTTGACGCGCAGCCAGGTCTCGCGGCCGTCGCGCACCACCCGCATCGGGATCTCGGCGCCGGCCGAGCCGCTGTCCCACAGCTTGCGATAGAAATCCGCGAGCCCGTCGACGGCGCCGTCGCGCACCTCTGAGATGACGTCACCCTGGCGCAGGCCGGCTTTTGCCGCCGGGCCGCCCTCGGTCACGCTCATCACCACCACCTTGCCGTCGCTTTCGGCCGACAGGGCGCCGAGCCACGGGCGCGGCGGCTTGGCCACCTGGCCGCGCGTCAGCAGATCGTCGAGGATCGGCGGCAACAGGTCGATCGGCACCACCATGTTGATATCGGCGACCTCGCCGGCGCGGCTCATCTGCAGGCGCAGCGAACCGATGCCAAGCAGCGCCCCGTCGGCGCTGAACAGCGGCGCCCCGCCCCAGGACGGATGCGCTGGCGCGATGAAGATCGCCTCGTCGAGCAGATACTCCCAATAGCCGGCGAATTCCTGCTTGGTGACGATCTTGGCCTCGACCGCCCGGCCGACGCCGTCGGCAAGCACCACCGCGTCGCCGATCCTGGCCTTGCCGGCATCGCCCAGCGCCACGGCCGGCAGGCCGGTCGGCGCCAGCGCCTGGACAAGGCCGAAACCCGATTCCTGGTCATAGGCCAGCGCGTGCGCCGGGATGACCCGGCCGTCATGCGCGGTCAGCCAGACCTCTTCGGCCTCGGTGATGAGATAGCCGATGGTCAGCACCAGCCCGTCATTGCGGATGACGACGCCACTGCCTTCCCTGAGCGTGCCCAGCGCGCCGGCGGTGAAGGCATCCTCGGGAACAGTGGCGCGCACGGCAACGACGGAGCGCGGATTGGGATTGATGGCCATGATTTTGTCCTGCGATGCAAATGCTTGGCGGCTTCTCCTATAGGTATGGCTCGGAGGGGATGCTGCAAGGGGTGAGAAGCGGTGGCCGCAGGCCACGAAAAGCCAATTGCTTGGCTTTCGAGTTTCGAACGGTGAAGGCCCGGTCCGCCTTCAGGCAGATCAAAAGTTCCAGTGGGCGTTTTGAAGGGCTGGGGGCGCGGCGCCCACATAAAACAATAGTTCAACGCAAGTTGAACTTTCGCCTCCGCGGCCCTAGCTGTAGATGCATCCGCTCAATCACATCCTTCCCATCCCCACCCGAGGCCCGACATGACAGACTACACCCCGCCGAAAGTATGGACCTGGAACAAGGCAAATGGCGGCGCCTTTGCCAGCATCAACCGGCCGATCGCCGGGCCGACGCATGACAAGGAATTGCCCGTCGGCAAGCATCCGCTGCAGCTCTATTCGCTGGCGACGCCGAATGGCGTCAAGGTCACCGTCATGCTGGAGGAGCTTCTGGCGCGCGGCCACAAGGGCGCCGAATACGATGCCTGGCTCATCCGGATCAACGATGGCGACCAGTTCGGCAGCGGCTTCGTCGAGGTCAACCCCAACTCCAAGATCCCGGCCCTGATGGATCGCAGCGGCGCCACGCCGGTGCGCATCTTCGAATCCGGCTCGATCCTGGTCTATCTCGCCGAAAAGTTCGGCGAATTCCTGCCCACCGAGCAGCCGGCGCGCGCGGAAGTCCTGTCCTGGCTGTTCTGGCAGATGGGTTCGGCACCGTATCTGGGCGGCGGCTTCGGCCATTTCTATGCCTACGCGCCGCAGAAATTCGAATATGCCATCGACCGTTTCGCCATGGAAACCAAGCGGCAGCTCGATGTGCTCGACCGCCGGCTGGCGGAGACGGAATATCTCGGCGGCGAGGATTACACGATCGCCGACATGGCGGTGTGGCCCTGGTATGGCGGGCTGGCGCTCGGACGCATGTACAATGATTCCGGCGAGTTCCTGTCGGTGCAGGAATACAAGCACGTCCAGCGCTGGGCCAAGGCCATCGACGCCCGGCCGGCGGTCAAGCGCGGCCGCATGGTCAACCGCGCCTTCGGCGAGCCGGCCCTGCAACTGCATGAGCGCCACGACGCCAGCGACTTCGACACCAAGACGCAGGACAAGCTGGCCGCCGAATAGGCGGCGGCAAAAGCTGGCAAGAAAAACCCGCCACCAGATTGGTAGCGGGTTTTTTCAAATGCCTGATGCTGAACCGGTCAGTGCAGCACTTCTACGATCTGACGGGTGTCCGGGTCGACCAGGACAGTCTGGTCGTTGATCACGGCGACGCGATACTTGACGTTGGGCACTTCGCGCAGTTCGACCTTATCGGGCACCGGCGAGCCGAGCTTGAGCTCAAGGCCCAGCAGATTGACCGACGCCAGCGGCTGCTTCTTGACGTATTCGCGAACCACAGTTTCCTGCTCCGGCTGAACGACGATGGTATCCGCCAGGGCCGCACCGATGCCGCCCATCAGGACGATCGCGGCTGCCGCACTCGAAAGATAATGTTTCATAACAACCTCCATATCCATTATCCGGGCTTCCGGCCCTGTGGGAGAACTCGGCCACCGTCACGAGGTTCCATTTCGATTTGTGGAATAAATGCGACACGCCCAACAAATGCCTATTTTCTATTTTTTTCGAAATCGAGCGAAAGCGCGCAATCTATGCTTTTGACAATCCGCGATTAATTACCGGATTTGAGGAATGTCGCGGAATGCACTTGACTCGGAGGATGCATCCAACGTGCTCTTTCCATAGAACGCGAACCGTCGATTGCCTTGGCGACAGCTAACGTAGAGCGAACGCTGTCGTTCCACATGCCGTCATGGAAGACATTAAAAGGCTCGCCGGCCGGGAACAGGGGGCTGGTAGTCGGTCGTCCCACTGCCGATCTATCCCCGGTATCCGGCCTCACAAGTGATCGGCCTCACAGCGAAACACCGTCGCGATGCAGCGGCGGAACACCGTCGACCTCACCGTCGCTCACCGCCTTGCGTGCGCGACTGTAGATCAGCCGCATGACGAGCGCGAAATAGCCGACTTGGAGGACCACCAGCACGGCTATCGTCCAGCCCAGCGCCTTCCAGAAAGAACCGGTGGCCATGTAAGCCCAGACCGCGACGAAGGTGGTCGTGGCTGACATCCCCACGAGAAATTGTCCAAAATACATCGATCCCGCATCGCCGAAACCACCGGTTTCGCACGACTCCCTGCCCGAATTCCCAATGCCCGCCTATAAAGTTTCATTATTTTAGCAACTACGCAACTATGTGATCGTCCGACCTTAGCCCAGCCTCGAAATTTGTTGCGCGTTGACCTGGTCGGGAGCAATTTGATGCTCACGGACTGCGGGTGGCGCAGAAAATAAGTCCGGGGGATGGGGAAATGACGCTCAAACTGATCGGAGCCGGTTTCGGCCGCACCGGCACGTGGTCGACTTTTGCCGCGCTGAACAGGCTCGGTCTGCCCTGCTATCACATGCAGGAAGTGATCATGAACAAGGCCAACAAGGGCCATCTCGATTTCTGGCGCAAGGTGGCCAACAGCCCACCCGGCAGCCAGCACGACTGGAACCGCGTCTTCGCCAACTATACGGCGACAGTCGACAATCCCGGCTGCTGTGTGTGGAAGGAATTGCTGGCCGCCTTCCCCGACGCCAAGGTGCTTTTGACCTTGCATCCGCGCGGCGCCGAGGCGTGGTACGAAAGCACGATCGACACGATCTACTTCACCGAGAATGTCTGGCAGTTCAGGATCCTGGAATGGCTGACGCCCTTCGGCTGGAAATTCGGCGACATGTCGCGCAAGCTGATATGGGGCCGCACGCTGGATGGCGTGATGAACGACCGCGCCAAGGCGGTGGCGCGATACAACGCCTATGTCGAGGAAGTGAAGGCGGCCGTGCCCCCGGACAGACTGCTGGTCTACAAGGTGACCGAAGGCTGGGCGCCGCTCTGCGATTTCCTTGGCGTGGCGCTGCCCAACGAACCCTTCCCCAACCTCAACGACCGCGAGACGATCAAGAAGATCATCCGCGACATCATCAAGGGCTCCTACATCATGCTGGGTCTGGCGCTTGCCGCCGTTGCGGTGGTGGTTGCGGCGCTGTGGTGGTGGCTGGGGTAGTTGCACCCGCAAGCTCAAGTCCGAAGGGCATCCGAACCCCTTGCCACGGGGACCGGGAACCAACCACCGCACCTCGAGTTTCGCTTTCAGTCTTTTCAAGGATTGGAGGCCAGCATGGCACCGCGCAGCAAACCACGCACCGGCGATGACGAAAGCCCTGAGGTCGAGGGTCCGACCATCGAGCAGCAGGACTGGGACGCGATCAAGGGTGCCCAGATCCTGCCCGATACCGTGTCGGAAAACGGCGACATGCGGTACGCCGTCGAAAAGGACGGCGACCTGCCGGAGGAGGACGATGACAACGCTCTCCAGCACAGCGACGACGCCTTGCCCGACGACGAGGAAGAAGCCGCGATCAAGCGGCACCCGACACGCGAGGGGCGGTTCGACGAGACATGAGGGCCAACGCCCTTTCAGACCTGCAAGCGCTCCCTCCCCGCAATGTCCGCGTAATCCTCCGGGCTTGCGGCAATCCAGGGTTCCCGGGCCCGCTTGGCCTGCGAGCCGGTGAGCTTCCTCAAATGGTTCCGCTTCTCGGCAACGGCCTGTTTGCCGCGACATCCGGACTGAACCAAGTTCCACTTCACCTGCCTTCTGGGGGGCATTTTCTCCAATGAATGTGAAAGTTGGCACACCGCTATCAGATGCCGGGCGGCCGATATCTGCTCTGCTCGACGCCCGAATTGGCCCTCGACAGGGCAAAGCCTTCATATCCGAGTTGGCTAAAATAGCGGAACATCCGATGGACATTGCCGGAACCGAACAGGACCCGTCGGACCTTTGCATACCTCACCTAAGACCTTGGTCCCAAAAGGAAACGCAAAAGGCCGATGTGGGCCGTCACCGGGAACATCCCGCCTCCGCCGTCGTTTGCCGCAAGATCTGCTGACCGGACGGGATTTCGGAGGAAGAGCCATGCACCATCGGTCCATCATCACCAGAACAGGCCACGGCCCGGGCACGGCGGTCGCCGTGTTGATGGTCGGACTTGTGGCGGTTGGGATCGTTTTCCTTGTCCTGGGCGGCTTGCTCTATTTCGGCCAGCAGCCGCCTGATCAACGCGCGCTGTCCTCCGTGCCAGCCCGATCGGCTCAGGCGGTCGATTGATGTGTGCGCAATCCGCGACGTCGCCCTCTGCCGGCAGAGCGTGTCAGCGCGCCAGCACCTTGCCATCTCTGGCGACGGCCTTGCCCCGCCGGTAGACCGTGCGGTCCTTCGGCACGGCCACCACCGCTTCGGGCACGTGCTGTGCCGGCATGGCGACGAAGTCGGCCTTGGCGCCGACGGCAATGCCATAGTCCGCCAGCCCCAGTGCCCTGGCGCCGGCATGGGTCACCACATCGAAGGCCGCCGCGAGCTCGCGGTCCTCGTAGAAGCCGGAGCGGTAGCCGATCATGTTGGCCCGGTTCAGCATGTCGCCATCGCCATAGGGCCACCAGGAATCGCGGATGTTGTCGGAACCGCTGAACACGGTGACGCCGGCCTGCCGCAGGGCCGCCACCGGCGGGAAGGCATGGTTGCCGGGCGCGTTGGTCATGATCGCGACGCCGGCGGCCGCCAGCATCGCGCCGGCCCTCGCCAGCGCGTCGGGCGGGATGTCGCCAAGCCCATAGGCACGCCAGTCCTCGCCGCCCGCCTGCCGTGGGTCAATGCGGCAGCCAAGGAAACTGTTTCGCGCAATTGCCGCTGGTGCCGGCGAGACAGAGCGCGAATCCGCGCCGCGGCTCTTGCCTATTCCGCTTTCGCGGAAGTTTCGGCGGCCCCGCAATGTGCCATTGTGTTATCGCGGCGGTACGAGCCGCCCTGGTTGACGCGGGCGCCCAGCCATCCCCAACAATGCGCCGCCCCGTCCGCGTCGACCATGGCTTGGCATTGTGATCCGTCCGGCAGGCCGGGCTGTCATGATCGTCGTTGCCGCTTCAACCGCCAACCAGCGCCTTTGTCGTCACCAGATTGACGCCGGCCTCGGCGAATTCGTCATTGTGCCTGGCGATGATCTGCTCAGCGCTCTCGCTGGCACTGTCCAGCGTGCTGTGGGCGTCGGAAACCACGGTGACGCAGAGCCCTCTGGCGATTGCGGCCCTGACGGTTGCCGCGACACAAAAATCAGTCTGCGCACCGACGATCACAATTCCACCGGCCCCCTGCCCAACCACCCAGTCGCCGAAGGCTGAATTGCTGAAAGCATCGCGCACGGATTTGGCGAAGGTCGGTTCATGATCGGCTTGCTGAAGAGCGGGCCATACCGGCCAACCCGGCTCACCCGGCGCCAGCGGATCGCCCTCAGGTCCATCATGCCTGACGAAAGCGACCTTGCGTCCATCCCGCCTTGCCCAGTCGATCACCGCCCGGGCACGCTCCGCAATGCCGGGCGCGTCGTGGATCGGCGGCTCGTGCAGGCCGTCGAACATTCCGGTCTGGAGGTCGATGACGATGAGCGGCGCGTTGGCCATGAGACTGGGTGCTGGCATGGGTGCGACCATAGCTTGGACGGCGGGAGGGTCAAGGACGGGAATGGCGGATGTGGCGACAGTGGAAGGTGCCGGTTATGTTGGCGTTCGTGATGCTGGAAAGGCTGGCATGCACGCCATCATTGACAGCAACCTTCTGGTATTCTTCGATGAAGCACTGATGCAGAAAGCGAGCTGTATGATTGATCTGCAGAGCCTGCCGCCACGCGACAAGTACGATCTCGACTCAATCCCTTTGATTGTCAAAGCAGGCTATCCCGCGGTAGCACCGATTTTGGACGAATTGCTGGATTGGACAGCCGATAGCAATTGGCCGGCAGCCAGCCCCCTCGCCGATTTCCTTGTGACCCTCGGGCCACCGCTGATTGATCCGATCTCACAAGTCCTTCAGGGAACGGATGGGCTCAAAAGTGGCATTGCATCAATTTGATCGTGCAGAGATTGCCGACCGACACTCTTCGTGGCCTCGAAAAGGATTTACGCCGACTGGCGGATTATCCGAGCGACGATGACAGACGAGAAGAAATCGATGTCGAGGCGCGTGAGATATTGCTTCGCCTCGAACCCCGTGGAGACGTGATGCCATAAACTGACTCCGCTCGACAACGGATCGTCAGTTGACGCTCCAGCTGCTTTCAGCTCTCACTCCGGCGCGCCGGCAAACAGCACCACGCCATCCCCTCCAGCCGCCGGCCAGTCCCTGATGGTGCGGTCGTAGCCGCCGGTCAACACTGTGCCGTCCGGAGCGAAAGCCACGGCGTAGATCGGGCCGGTCTGGCTGTCGAACATGGCGATCTGGTTGCCGGTTTCCATGTCCCACAGCCGCGCCGTGCCGTCGAGCGAGCCCGACAGCAAGCGCTTGCCGTCGGCCGACAGCGCCAGTGTATAGATCGTGCCTTCATGGCCCTCGAAGCGCTTTACCTCGCGGCCGCTGTCGAGATCCCAGACCTTGATCGTCAGGTCGCCGCTGCCGGTGATCAGATGATGCCCGTTGGCGGTGAAGACGGCGCCATATGTGCCCTGCTTGTGGCCGTGCCAGCTGCGCAATTGCCTGCCGCTTTCGATGTCCCAGAGTTTCAGCGTGCCGTCGATGCTGCCGCTGAGCGCCTGCTTGCCGTCGGGCGAGACGGCGACCGCGCTGATCGACCAGTCGTGCCCGCTCAGCACATGCAGCACGGAATTGTCGACCAGGTCCCAGACGATGACGTTGCCGGTGTCATGCCCGCTGACGGCGCGCCTGCCGTCCGGGCTGATGGCCAGCTTGTTGACGCCGCCATTCTGGCCGGCCTGGAAGACATGCAGCACGGCGCCGTCGGCAAGTTTGCGCAGCACGATCTCGCCATCGTCGCCGCCCGTCAGGGCGCTGACGCCGTCGGGCATATAGAGCGCGGTGCGCGCCATGTCCTTGTGGACGCCGAGGTTGCGGATGAGGTGCTTGCCGCCAATGTCCCACAGCTTGATCACACGATCGGTGCTGGCGCTCATGATCGATCGGCCGTCCGGCGCCACCGCAAGCCAGACGACCGCCTCGCGATGGCCGTCGGGCTGCGTCGGCGCCGCCGGTGGCGGTGGCGGCAACGGCGCCACGGTCGGCGGTGGAATGACCGCGACCTCCGGCGGAGCGGCCGGCGCCTGCGGCGCGGGTGCCGGCGGCGGGTTGGCGGCTGTCGGTGGCGGAACTGGTTGCGGGGCCGGCGCAGGACCCGGCTCAGGTGCCGGTGGTGCGCTGGCGACATCCTGGTCCTTCGGCTCGGCGGGTTTGGGTTCGGCCACCTTCGGTTCATTCGGCTGGGCGGTCACCTCGCCGCCGCCCCACGGGCCGAACCGGTCGATGGCCAGTGCCGCCAGCACGATCAACGGCAAGGCGAAGAAGATCGCGCGCAGGCCGGGCCTGCCGGTCTCCTGCACGTCGGCCGCGCGGCCGAACAGCGGTGTCCCGGCTAGACGTGCCGGCCGCCCCGGCAACAGCCCGGCCCAGAACAGCACCGCGCCGACGAGGCAGGCGAGTGCCAGCAGCGAGAAGACCGCCATCTGCGTCGCCCAAGGCTCATGCATGGCCGTCAGGCCGAAATCCTTGCTGCCCGGCAAGAGATAGAGATGGACAAGGCAAGCCGCGGCCAGCGCCATCAGCAGCACCGCCATCAACCTGTCGGCAACCCTGGTCATGGCGCAAGGCTCATGATGCCGCCGATGACGGCATCGGCCTCGATATTGGCAGGCTGTGGTCGCATCGAATTCCCTCGCCGCGACCGATCTTACGCAAGGCCGCGGCGGAGTCGAGTGGCCGCCGGTGCGAATGCCGCGTGGGCGCGAACGCACGGAAATGGCTGGACATTCCTTGCTTCGTTGGCCGCAACCTACTTCAACTCCACCCAGACAGGCGCATGGTCGCTGGCGCCGTCCTCGCCGCGCACGTCGCGGTCGATGCCCGCCCCCTTCAGGCGGCGAGCGAGCGTCTTCGACAGCAAGATGTGGTCCAGCCTTAAGCCCGCATCGCGCGGCCAGCGGTTCCTGCGGTAATCCCAGAAGGTGTAGAGCGTCTCCTTCGGATAGACCTTGCGCAGCGCGTCAAGCCAGCCCTGCTCGATGAGGGCAGCGAATGCGGCGCGGCTTTCCGGCTGCACCAGCGCGTTGTCGTCATAGGAGCGCGTGGCATAGATGTCGCGCGGCTCGGGCACGATGTTGTAGTCGCCGGCCAGCACGACCGGCAGGCCGGTGTCGAGCAACTGCCCGGCATGCGCCTCCAGCCGCCTGTGCCAGGCCAGCTTGTACTGAAATTTCGGCCCCGGCTGCGGATTGCCGTTCGGCGCATAGAGGCAAGCGACGACGATGCCGTCGACCGCCGCCTCGATGTAGCGGCTCTGGCGGTCGGCGTCGTCGCCGGGCAAGGCATCGCGGGTCAGCACCGGCTCCGCGCCACGCGCCAGGATGGCGACGCCGTTCCAGGTCGGCTCGCCCTTCCACAGCGCGCCATAGCCGGCATCGGCAAGCGCGGTGCGCGGAAACTGCATGTCGCGCGCCTTGAGTTCCTGCAGGCAGACGACATCGGGCTTCGCCACCGCCAGCCATGCCAGCAGGTTTTCGAGGCGGCTGTTGATGTTGTTGATGTTGAAGGTGGCGAGTTTCATGGACGGGTCAGGACGCGAACCGCCCCGCCCAACCCTTCACCGTCTCCGCCAGCGTCTTCAGATGATCCGCCGTCGAGAATCCCGACACACTCTTGCGCGGCTTCAAATCATGGTCGCCATCTTCCAGCCAGATCACCTCGATCGCATCGGACAGCCCATAACCCGCCACCTCGTCGCGCGTGCCGAACTCGTCGCGCGTGCCCTGAAAAATCAGCGTCGGCGTCTTCAGCCCGGTCAGATGCTTTGTCCGCAACTGGTCGGGCTTTCCAGGCGGATGGAAGGGATAGCCGAGGCAAACCAGCCCGGCAATTTCGCCCTTGGCGAACATCTCGTCCGCGACCATCGAAGCGACGCGCCCGCCCATCGACTTGCCGCCTATGACGAGCTTGCCGGTCACGCCCCTGGCGCGGAGATCGGCGATCGCCTTGATATATTCCGGATTGACCGTCTCGGCGCGCGGCGGCGGCTTGCGGTGGCCGTAGCGGCGCGCCGCCATATAGTGGAATTCGAAGCGGGCAACCTGGAAGCCGGCCGCAGCCAGAGCCTTGGCGGTTGCGGTCATCGAGGGCGAATCCATCGACGCGCCGGCGCCATGCGCGAGCAGGATGGTGACGGGAGCGGTGTCGAAGCCGTCGAAGAGGAAGCTGGTCATGGGGCGTCTCGCGCCGCAGTGACGTTGCCAATCTCCCCCCTCGTGGGGGAGATGCCCGGCAGGGCAGAGGGGGGCGCCAAGGAATGCCGGCCTTCAGTCAAATCTCTCCCGGGCAAGACGGTCTCAAATGAGCCGATCCGTTGGCGGGACAGCGCCCCCCTCTGTCCTGCCGGAGATCTGCTGTCATCGCGACCTTCGCCAATCATGGTCACCCCGCCGTCCGTGCCAGCTGCATATCCACGAACTGCACGCCCCTGGCGGCCACCCCGGCCCATTCGGACTCCGCATCAAGCTCCAGATACCGCACCCAGAGCCGCCGCGCCTCGGGCAGATTGCCGGCGTCGAATTCCAGCCTGGCCAGGTTGAACACCGGATCGGCATAGCTCCTGTCGAGCGCGATCGCCTTCTGCAAATGCTTTCGCGCCGAGGCGTCGCGGCCCTGCTCGCTCATCAGCCCGGCGAGGTTGAACCAGGCTTCGACGAAGGCAGGGTCGAGCTTTATCGCCCTGGCATAATCATGCGCGGCATCCGCTGCGTGGCCGCCGGCGCGCAGGCAGTTGGCGCGGTTGAAGGCGGCGATGGCGTCGCTGGGGTCGATGGCGAGGCAGCGCTGGTAAAGCGCGGCGGCACCATCATGGTCGCCGCCCTCCTCCGCCGCTTCGGCCTCGGCGAACAAATCTTCCAGCGTGTCGTCGCCTGGTGCCGCGGCGCCCAGGTCGAACAGCAATTGCCCGTCGAGTTCGCTCTGGCCGCCTTCGAGATAGATCGCGTCGGGGCGGCCATGCTGCGAGCCGACATTGAGCGATTTGGCGGTGAGCGAGGCGACCGGGCCGGAGCGGTGCACGGAGCGGGCGATCGCGCCCCAGGTGGCGCCGCCGGCCACCAGCCCGGCATATTTGCGCGCCAGGATCAGGTCGCGGAAGGAATAGGGTTCGCAGTCATGCTCGAAGGCATCGAACAGGCTGAGCAGGTCGAGGTCGGCGCCCGACAGCCTGGATTGCTCGATCAACGATTGCCGCGACAATGACGACGCCTCCGGCGCCTTCATCAGGCCGAGCAGGCGCAAAAAGCCGTTCTCGCTGATCAGCGTGCGCCCGGCCGCGCGCTCGGCGGCGACGCGGCGCTCGATCCCGGCGTCGCCGCTTTTCGTCAATCCGGCCTTGGCCAACACCGTCCTGCCGAACACGACATGCGTCGTGCGCCTGGTGATGCCGCGCCTGAGCTGGCCGTGCTGGCGCTCGACCTCACGCGCGGCGAGACGCAAGGGGAACGCCGCCAGCGCGCCGATGGTACCGAAAACGGCGCCCGGAACCGAAACGGCCGGTGCCGTCATTTCTTGCTCTTGCCGACCGCCTTGAGCAGACTGGCCTTCAGCGGATTTTCAGGCGCGCCGCCCGCTGCCGCCTTCTTGGCGGCGGGCTTGGCCGCCACTTCATCGGCCTTGCTCTTCGACTTGGCCGGCGGCTTCGACTGCGACAGGCTGGCCTTCAGCGCATCCATCAGGTTGATGACATTGCCGCGCTCGGGCGCGGCCGCGATGATCGGCTTGTGACCCTTGAGCTTCTCGCGGATCATCGCCATCAGCGCGATCTCGTAGCGGTCCTCGTAATCCTTCGGATCGAAGGTGGTTTCCTTCTGCTTGATCAGCGCTTCGGCGAGCTGGAGCATTTCCGGGTCGGGTTTGCCTGCCGGGATGTTGCCGAAATATTCAGCCGTGCCACGCACTTCGTTCGGGTTCCTCAACGTGCACACGAACATGCCGTTCTCGCGCGCGCCGATCGTTACCACCCGCTCGCGGCTGGACAGCACCAGCCGCGCGATCGCCAGCTTGCCGGATTTGCGCATGGCTTCGCGCAGCACGGCGAAGGTTTCCTCCGCCATTGCCCCGTCCGGCGCCAGGTAATAGGGCGCGTCCTGATAGATGACATCGACCTCGCCCTCGTCGACGAAGGCCTCGATGTTCATCGTGTGGTTGGATTCGATGCGCACCGCGTCGAGGTCGGCTTCATCGATGATGATGTACTGCTTGTCCTCGTACTCGTAGCCCTTGACCAGGTCCGAGCGCTCGACGAGCCCGAGTTCGGGATCGACCGGCTTCATGTTGATGCGGTTATGGGTCTTCTTGTGCAGCTGATTGAACGAGATGCGCTCGCTGGTCGTCGTCGCCGGATAGAGCCGGACCGGACAGCTGACGAGGCTGAGCTTGAGATAACCCTTCCAACTTGCCCTGGGCGCCATGATACACTCCTACGCGGCCATGCACTGATACTGCTCAGCGCTTTTCGTCCGAAGGACGATTGACGCCGTGGAAATCCTACACCGACCCCGCATGATACCGGCAAATCCCTGACGAAGTGTTTTAGGGCGCTGGAGGGGTTGTTGGGGAGAATAATTCAAATTGTAAGAAGCGTCGATGGACTGGAATTTTAAACGCTGGCGGGACCACCGATCGGGGCGGCCCTTATCTCGCGCCTACTTCCTCGCCCCCTCGAATACCGGCAAATCCCGCGCAAAATCCTCGATATCCGCCCAGGGATCGCCCGACGTCTCCAGCAGCCCCGGCAGCGAGGAATAATTCAGGTCCTGCGGCGCGTCGATCGCCTCCAGGTCGCTCCAGCTCACTGGCGTCGAGGCCGGCAGATTGGTGCGGGCGCGCAGTGAATAAGGCGCCGCGGAAGTGTGGCCGCGGGCGTTGCGGTGATAGTCGATGAAGATGCGCTTCCTGCGGTTTTCCTTGCCCATGGTGGTGGTGAATGTGTCGGGCGCGGTCGCCGCCAGATGCGTGGAGATGGCGCTGGTCGCCTGGTGCAGCTTCTTCCAGTTCTGCTTGGGTGTCACCGGCACGGTGATGTGGATGCCGTTGCCGCCGGACGTCTTGGCGAACGGCACCAGCCCCAGCCCCTCGAGCTCGCCCTTGATGTGGACGGCGGCTTCCACCACTTCGCGCCAGGAAATTCCCTCGCCCGGGTCGAGGTCGAATACGATCTGGTCGGGCTTGTCGAGGCTCAAGCGGTGCGTGCCCCAAGTGTGGAATTCGACGACGCCGAACTGCGCCAGCGCCAGATAGCCCTTTGCCCCCTCGACCGAGAGGTACGATTTGGTCTCGCCCTCGGAACTGGTCGCCTGGAACGTCACCACCGAGGGCGGCATGCCGGTGAAGGCGTGGCGCTGGAAGAAACAATCCTTTGGCAGGCCGGTCGGGCAGCGCACCAGCGACACCGGGCGGCCGAGGATGTGCGGCAGCATGAAGTCGCCGACCAGCGCGTAATAGACGGCGATGTCGAGCTTGGTCGGCCCGGTCTTGCCGAACAGCCTCCGCTCCGGATTGGTCACCCAGATGGTGGCGAGATCCGCCTCCGAGATCAGCCGCTTGCGCTTGGCCGAGACCGGCGTCGACAGGCCGACACCCCTGAGACCGCGAAACACGCCATGGCGCAACGCATTGTCCGCCGTGCGGTTGGCGTAATGGATGCGCGCCGAAAACAGCGGCTTCACCCAGTGCATCTCGCGCATGATCTCGCGCGGCACGCCTTCCGGCGCCGTGGCGCCGGAAGTCAGCGGCTCCAGCCGGGCGAGCAGGTCGGCTGCCGTCTCGGCATCGAAGCCGGTGCCGACCTTGCCGCGATAGTGCAGTTCGCCTTCCTCCCACTCGGCCATGCCGAGTGCCGCCAGCCCTTCCGCCGCGTCCGAAATCGTGTAACCCGCGATGACGAAATCGTCCTTCTGCAGCGCCTTGCACTTGGTCCAGCTCTTGGTGCGGCCGCTCTGGTAGATCGCGGAGGCGCGCTTGGAAATGACGCCTTCGAGACCGAGCTCCGTCGCCTGGTCATAGAGCCCCTGCCCGGAGCCCTCGACATGGTCGGAGAACTGGATGGCGGAATTCGCCCCGAGCCCGCCAAGCAGCTCGGCCAGCAGCGCCTTGCGCCGGATGAGCGGTGCTTTCAGCAAGTCCCAGCCGTCGAGATGCAGGAGGTCGAAGGCATAGAAATGCAGCTTGCTGCCGGCGCCCTCGGCCAGCGCGTCCTGCAGCAGCGCGAAGCGGCTGATGCCCTTGGCGTCGAGCACGACGATCTCGCCATCGACGATCGCCTCGCGGCACGGCAGTTTGGCGAAGGCATGCGGCAGGTCGCCATAGCGCTTCGTCCAGTCGATGCCGCCGCGGGTGATCAGCCGCACCTGCCCGTCGGACAGATGCGCCATGGTGCGGTAGCCGTCGAATTTGATCTCGTGCAGCCAGAGTTCGTTGGTGTTCTCGGCAGGGCCTTCGCCGCCCGGCGGCCTAAGCGCCTGCGTCGCCAGCTGCGGCTCGATGCGGCTGAGCGCCGGCGCCTTCACCGCGCCGGGCAGTTCGCCGGGTTTCAGGGAACCCGGCTTTGGCGCGGACTTCGCCGCCGATTTCGCGGCGGCCACCAGTTCCTCGATGCGCAGGCCGGATTTCACGCTTTCCGGCCGCGCCTCCAGAATATTCAGCGCCGTGTCGGCGGCGAGGTCGCGCTCCTTGAACAGCAGCCAGTTCTTCTTGTTCTCGTCCTCGCCGGGCTTGGGCTTCAGGCGGGTCAGCATCCAGCCGCCATTGAGCTTTTCGCCGCTCAGCCGAAACTTGAAAGCGCCGGTGCGCAGGCTCTTCTCGACATCGTCCATCGGCGCCCAGGTGCCGGTGTCCCAGACGATCATCGGCCCGCCGCCATATTCACCCTCGGGAATGACGCCCTCGAAATCGATATATTCGAGTGGATGGTCCTCGGTCTCGACCGTCAGCCGCTTGTCGGCCGGGTTGAGCGAGGGCCCACGCGGCACCGCCCAGCTCTTCAGCACGTCGCCGACCTGCAGGCGCAGATCATAATGGTCCGCGGTGGCGTGATGCTTGTGGACGACGAAGCCGTTGCCGTCGCCGGTGATCGGCCCGCCGGCCGGTTCCGGCGTTTTGGAGAATTCGCGCTTGGCGCGATAGGTTTTGAGTTTGGCGGGAGCGGGCATGGTCAAGGACCGAAGCGCTTGGCAAGCAGGAGCAACCGCCGCGTTCCGGAACGGATGGAAGTCACGCTCTCAATCGTCGGCAGCCGGGGTCAGCTCGAGCTCGGCCGGCGACAGGCCCTGCTGCAGCTGCGCGAGCCGGAACTCATCCACCCAATAGGCCTCGCCGTCGACCAGCACGCGTGCGCGATAGGCCCCGTCCGAAAAGCTTTGCGCGGTGATGTAGACCTTGTGGGCGTCGAGCGCCTTGCGCACGGCGGCGCGCTTGGCATTCTGGCTGGTGACGGGACTGAACATGACGCTGCCCTCGGTCGCCCTGACACATCAGGCGACTGGGCTCAAGGATGACGGAGACACGCCTTCCTGTCAATTTCGGGCATGAACACGGCGCGGACCGGCAAAAACTTGCAAGCAGTCCGGACCGGAGCTGTTTTCAGCTTGCCGGCCCGGAACCACCCACCGCCTTGTGTCCTTCCCAAGACAGTGGATCAGATAAAAGCGTCGACGACGATCCGCTTTGACATGGATCAACCGCATCGCCCTGCAGGCACCGGCTGGCGGCCGCGATGGCGATGGCGATGCGCGGAAGTCGTCTGGCGCCGGCCCCATGCCGTTGGTCTCGCGAAAACCGCATGCCTGTCGAAATACGCTCCCGCCGAACGACATTGGTGCGGCGCCGACGCGGCGCGGTCACCTCAAACAGGGAGCACCACCATGGCCAAGATGCTTGTCATCTACAAAACCCCCGCCGATCCGGCGGCCTTCGAGCGCCACTACCACGACATTCACGTGCCGCTGGCCAAGCAATTGCCCGGACTGCGGCGCTACGAGATCAGCCGGCAGCCGATCATGAATGTCCTGCCGGGCGAGACACCTTTCAGGGTTGCCATCCTCTATTTCGACAGCCTGGAGGCCATTCGCACGGCCTTTGACAGCGAGATCGGCCGGGCCTGCGCGGTGGACCGGCGCAAACTCGCCGGGGATGACGATCTGGTGACGATGCTGCTCTTCGACACCGAGCCGCTGTGAGCCGTCACCTCGTCGCGTGCAGCCGTCAATCGCTGCTCCCGAAGCCACCTCGGGAGCAGCAATTCTTCAATTCTTCAATTCTTCAGTCGCCGAAACCGCCGCATCACGCCCTGCACGGCCTTGTACAGCCCAGGCTTGGAGCGCACGAAAAGCTCGGTCTTCCCGCGCAGCTTGATATAGGCGGTCGAGCCCCGGCCGCGCAGCGTCACCGCCTCGCACAATTCTGCCAGCGCCACGCTCGAAGCGCCGATGTGCTGCTTGTAGCCCTGGCTGCCGACCGACAGGTCGAAACAGTCGAGCCCCTGCGTCACTCCCCACATCATCAGCTTGCCAATCGTCGTCAGGCCTGGCGCGGCGTTGGCCACCGCGTCCTGATCGATCCCGAGCAGAAGCGCGTGCAAGGTGCCCTTCATGACAAGCACGTACATGACGGCGAGATAGGCTTCACCGACACGCAGCCCAAACAGCCGCACAGAGCCGTCGGACAGGCCTTGCAGGGCGGCGTTGCGGTAGAAATCGACGACCGGCGCCTGCGTCAGGAGGTCGAAGCGCCCGAGCTCACGGAAGCGGTTGAGCCTGAGCTCGAGCAGGGTCGCGAAATGCGCCTCCACCATGTCGGGCGTCTCGGCTTCGACCAGATCGAGCTTGCCCATCTGTTCGAAGCGGCGGCAGTGCTTGTGGAAATTCTTGGCGAAGGACGATTTGCAGATGCGCTTGATCAGCGTCTGCGGATCGCCACTCAGGGCCAGGCTCGAAGCGATCTGGATGGAATCGCGCGCCTGTGAAAGCAGCGCCAGCGGATTGGCGACGCCGTGAATCTCCCGCGGAATCCCCGCTATGTGGAAGCGGTCCGTCGGCGGCAGAACGGCGCGCACCGCCGCCCAGGCGGCGTCGGCGCTCTGCGTGGTCCAGGGTCTCGCATCGGCCAGCAGCGGCGCGGAATAATCGCACACGCCGCAGCTCAGCCATTCGATCACATAATGGCCCATGGCCCGGCGGCGCATCAGCGGCAACAGCATGACCGGCGCGCCCGTATCGGCGTCGTTGACCTCGACGACCAGCAGTTCCGCGCTTTTGGGCATCAGCCGGGTTGCGATCCCTTCCACCCAGGCAAGGCCTTGATGGCCCGTGCACACGCCGGTCGCCTCGAGGCGCAGCCACAGCGGCCTTACGGAATCGAAGCTGGTGTGCAGCCGCGCGGCAAAGCGCGCGGCGGCGCCCCAACCGGCGATAATTGGGGAAAGAGGTTGGTCCGGTGCATCCCCCACCGCGACTATTCGTACTGCCTGGCCTGCCACGTACTTCTCCCGTCCGTTCAGGCCTGCTCTCAACGTCCTCCACGCGAACGCCGCAAACCTCGCATCAGTCTCTGGGCCACGTTGAGCAGCCGTGGTTTGGATCGCACGAAGGCTTCGGTCCGGTTGCGTAGATCGATGGCGTTGCTCGCCGCCCTGCCCCGCATCGTGTACCCATGGCAGAGTTCCACAAGAACCGAACCCTTGGCGCCCATATGTTCCTTGTAGCTCTGGTTGCCGACCGACAGGTCGAAATAACCAAGGTCTTGCTCGCGTGCCCACCTCATCAACCTGCCAATGATCGCCATTCCAGGCGAGACATTGGGAACGACGCTCTGGTCCATAGCTATCAGGAGAGCATGAACAGTCCCTTGATGGACAAGCAGATATTGAACCGCGATCAGGGAGCCGCCGACGCGCAGCCCGAAGAGCCGCACCGAACCGTCCGACAAGCCCTGAATGGCCGCGTCGCGGTAGAAATCGACAACCGCCTCCTGCGTCAGCAGGTCGAAGCGGCCAAGCTCGCGGAACCGGCTGAGCCGCATCCGGACCAGTTCGCCGAAGATTTCCTCCACCTGGTCCGGCGAAACGGCCTGGACGAGTTCCACATCGCCGAGCCTTTCGAGCCGGCGCCAGTCCTTGCCGAATTCCTTGACGAAAGATGGCCTGCAGAGACGCTTGAGCACGGTTTCCGGGTCGCCGTCGATGGCAAGTCCAAAGGTGGTCTGCACGGAATCGCGCGTGGTCGTCAGCAAGGCCAGGGGATTGGCGACGCCGCTGACCTGCTGC
Organism: Mesorhizobium sp. WSM4310; assembly: GCF_007003935.1. NCBI lineage: Bacteria > Pseudomonadati > Pseudomonadota > Alphaproteobacteria > Hyphomicrobiales > Phyllobacteriaceae > Mesorhizobium > Mesorhizobium sp. WSM4310. Next base: position 8,836 of record NZ_VFTA01000013.1, on the reverse strand, counting down.
GGTATTCCCGTGATATGGAAGCGATCCGCCGACGGCAGCACGGAACGCACCGCGGCCCACGCAGCCTGCGCTGATTGGGCGGTCCACGCACCCGCGTCGGCCAGCAGCGGTGCCGAATAGTCGCAGACCCCGCAGCTCAGCCACTCGATCACCCGATGCTGGAAGGCCGAGCGCAGCATCAGCGGCACCAGCATCAAGGGCGCGCCCGTCACCGCGTCGTTCACTTCAACGATCAGCGGCTCCGCGCCTACCGGCATCAGCCGCGCCACGATCCCCTCGACCCAGGCAAAATGCTGGTGGGCGGTGCAGACACCGTCCATTTGGAAGCGCAGCCAGAGCGGCCTGACCGCTTCAAGGCTTGTGTGCAATCGCGCCGTGTAGGCATCGTTTGCGGGGACGGTCACGGGACGGGAGGCTCCCGCCACGGGCAAGCCGTCATCCACCGCAGCAATTTGCATCGCCTGGCCAGGCACATCCATCTCCTATCGCTTTACCGCGGCGAACGTGAGCGCCCGCCGCCAGGAGCCCAAACGGCTGTTACGCTGCTGGTCCGGATGCTCGATGTTCCACATGCGGTGATGCGCGAAATACCATGATGCCGCGAGCACGAAGGTCTCGGAGACCGCGGAGCCCAGCAGCGCCCATGGTGGGGACGCGACGGCCAGCAGGATGGCGATCAACGCCAGCCCGACGATGGCGCCGCCCATGGTGATGAAGGCGACGATGCGGAAATCACCGAATATCTCAAGGACGATGCGGGGCATGATGTAGAGCATGATCGGGATAAAATTCGCCGTCACGAAAAGCCCGATGAACCCGACCGAGGCATCCTGCAGAGCCTGGGACTTGATCATCGGCAGGACGAACAGGATGGCGCATCCATAGGCCAGGCCGCCGAGCCCCATGACCACCGACCAGATCTTCGCCTGAGACCAGACGCGGCGCGTTTCATTGCGCCGCATCAGCTTGGCGAGTTCCGGCTGGGTCATGTTGACGAAAGCAAGACTGATGATGCGCAGCGGCGCGAACAGCACGATCACCGCCGCCAGCGGCGCGTAAGCCGCGGGTCCGGCAATGCCGGCGACCAGCAGTGCCAGGCATTGCCCCTGGATGTTGGTGGTGGTCGCGCTGAAGGCCGACCAGCACAGCTGACGCCAGAGTCTGGTGTAGCGCCGCCGTGTCGGCATGCGGAAGCTGATGCGAAGCGTGCGCGGCGCCAGCCGGGCCAGGACGAGGATGCCGATCACATTGGCAGCGGCAAGGGCATAGAACACGGTCTGCAGCGCGGCCTCGGCAAACCAGATCGCCAGGCCGGCGAACACGGTGCCTGCGATTGTGAAGGCCGCGTCGCTGACGGAGACGATCACCTGCTGGCGGCGCGCGAAGAATGCCGTGCGCATATGGCTGCGCAGCGACCAGGCACCGACGAAGCAGCCGGCCGCAATGCCGCTCGGGTCGCCAAGGAGGCGCATCAGGACAGCCGTGCCGATGGCCATCAGCAGCGACACCACCAGCGCCGCGGATCCGAAGGCCACGTCATGGGCATCGACGCCGGCGCTGTTGCTGCTCTTGCCCATCCATATCGAGGCCGGAACCGCGGTGAGCGACCTGATGTAGGACAGGCCGACGCCGCCCATCACCATGGCGATGGCGAAAAGGCCGTAGCCTTGCGCCGACAGCATGTGCAGCAGCGCGATGTTGAGGGCGAAATGAAAGCCGCTCTGCATCGCCTCGCCACCGATCATCAGCACGAGGCGCCGCACCAGATGGAGGGGGAACTTCACGGCCTTGTCTCCACCTGGCGGGTGCTGGCCGTCCGGCCCGGCCTTGCGATGGCAGCCTTCAGCTTGTCGGCGGCGATCGCCGCGATCGCGGCCGCGGCGACCGGTTCGCTGAACACCGTCTCGTAGCGCTTGCGCCCGGCGGCGACGAAACCGCACCACGTTTCAGGGGCGAGGATGATCTCCTGCAACTTCGCGGCCAACGCCGCGGTATTGCCTGGCGGAACATGCCAGCCGGTCTCGCCGTCGGCGACCACTTCGACCAGCCCGCCGATCGCCGACACCAGTGGCGGCCGGCCATAGGCCATCGCCTCGATGGCGACACGGCCGAGCGATTCCGGACGCCGCGACGGCACGGTGACGATGTCGGCCCAGCGATAATGCTCCGAAGGGTCAGGGATGAAGGGCAAGGCGCTGACCTGTCCGGCCAACCCCATGGTTTCGACCAGTTCCGCCAGGGCACGTTCGCGCTCGACGCTTTCGAAGGCGCCGCCAACCAGCCGCACCTCGATCCTTGACCTGAGTTCAGCCGGCAGCGAGGCGATCGCCTGCAGAAGCACTTCCTGGCCCTTGATCCGGTTGACGCGGCCGAGCAGCAGCACCCGCAGTGGGCGCTTGCCGTCATAGGTCATCGCCTCCGCCGCCGCCGGACCGGCAACACCGTTATAGACGACATAGGAGCGCGCCGATCGCGGCTCGCCGAACGTGTCGCGCGTCGCTTTCGAGTTGAAGATGAGATCGGCATGGCTCCAGTGCATGAGCCCGACGAGGATCCGGCGCAGCACGCCTTCGGGAATTTCATGGATGTGCAGCAGAGCCTTGGAAGGCAGCAGGCGCGAGGCCAGCGCATAATCGGCGACGATCGAGGTGTTGACATAGACGAGGTCGCAAACGCTGAGGCGCCGCCATGCCCGCCACAGCGCGACCGGCAGCCGCGCCATCTCGATGGTCGCCAGCCTCAGCATCGCCTGGCGTCTGAGCACCCAGAGCGGCTCGAAGACGATGCGGCTGGCATGGGGCTGAAGGATTTCGACGATCGGTCCGCTGCGCGGCAGGACCACTTCGATGTCGGCCGACGGAAACGCGGCGCGCAGCGCCGCCACGCTCTCCGCGAAGCTGCGGTCGGAGCCGTAGAGTTCGTAGCCCTGATGGATGCAGGCAATCCGCATCTTCACGCGCATCTTTCTGCCAGGGGTGGTGTGACGATTCCGCCGCCTGACCATACCGGCGACCGGAAACGTCAAGCCCAACACCCCTTTGGACTTCACTGGTTTTAGTGCGGTCATGAAACGGATCTGGATCCGGTTCACCACACCAACGCTGCACGCCTTCCGCCGATTCCGGCGCGCAGAAGTCCATCAGCAAGGTTCATGCCGGGCTAATATATCCATTCGCGGGCCGACTGGCCCCGGCATCGCCTCGTTTCGGTACACATACGTTCGGAAAGTTGACCGATAGTGAAACAACGCCGGCGGCTGGAACAAATATTTTACAACCCGAATGCGACAATGGCTGGAATCGGGCCTGGCAGGCATTTTGCAGGGCCGGGTTTTAAGACGGGACAGCCCTCCACAGCGGGTCGGACGGATTTGAAAGCGCCAGCAGCCATGAAACCGGAACAGCCTTCCATCCTGATCCTGGGAACGCGCGGCATCCCCGCGGCCCATGGCGGCTTCGAGACCTTCGCCGAGAGACTGGCGCTTTTCCTGGTCGCACGCGGCTGGAAGGTCGGCGTCTACTGCCAGGAAGAGGTCGAGCGGGTCGACCAGAGGGTGCGCCTCGACAGTTGGCGCGGCATCGACCTCATCCACGTCCAGGTCGGGTCGAAAGGCCCGCGCGCGACGCTGGAATTCGACTGGCAATGCGTGCTCGACGCCGCGCGCCGGCCCGGCGTCTGCCTGGTGCTCGGCTACAATGGCGCGGTCTTCCTGACCTGGCTCAGGCTGATGCGGCGCAAGGTCATCACCAATATGGACGGCATCGAGTGGCGCCGCCCCAAATGGGGGCGCGCGGCGCGCACCTGGTTCTGGCTCAATGAGTGGATCGGCGCCTGGGCTTCGCACAGGCTGGTCGCCGACCATCCGGTCATTGCCGATCACCTGGCGACGCGCCGGCCGCGCAGCGCCATTTCCACCATCGCCTATGGCGCCGATCCGGTGACATCGGCACCCGAGGCGCCGGTGCGCGCGCTCGGCCTCGAGCCTGGAAAATACCTGATCTCGATCGCGCGCATCGAGCCCGACAACAGCATCCTGCCGATCGTCGAAGCCTTCTGCAGCCGCAAGCGCGACATGAAGCTGGTGGTGCTGGGCACGCTGTCCGACCAGATCCCCTATCACGTCGCGGTCCGCAAGGCGGCGAACGCCTCCGTGGTGCTGCCCGGCGCCATCTACGACCAGGCCGCGGTGAAGGCGCTGCGATACCATGCGCGCGCCTATATGCATGGCCACACGGTCGGCGGCACCAACCCGTCGCTGGTCGAGGCGCTGGCCGCCGGCAACATGGTGATCGCGCACGATAATCCCTACAACAGATGGGTCGCCGGAGCCGCCGCCATCTATTTCACCGATACGCAAGGCTGCGCCGAGCGAATGCAGCAGGCGATGGAGGACGACGCGCTGGTCAAGGCCTGCGGCGAGGCCGCCAGGACACGCGCCCGCGAAGCGTTCCGCTGGGAGGATGTGTTGCTGGCCTACGAGAATGAGGCCTACCGGCTTCTCGGCGTGAGCGCCGCGAGAACGGCCGCGATCGAACGCCCCTCGCCCGGCGCGGTATGACGGGCTGGTCGCGCCGGCGGCTTCTCACCACCGCGCTGTCGACGGCGCTGGTGCCCACCGCCGCATCGCTGGCGCCACTTTCCGCCTCGTCCGCCCTTGCCGCCAATGGCGCATGGCGTTTCCGCCGTGGCGTCAACGCCTGGCCCTGGTTCTCGCTGACACGCGAATTTCCCGCGCCGCGCACCGATTATGACTGGCCGCCCTTCCAGTCGCAGCGGCCGGTGCCGACCCCGGACGACCTTGGTCGGCTACGCCAGACCGGGCTCGATTTCATCCGCCTGCCGGTCGATCCCGGCCCGTTCCTGGCCGCCGACACCGCCACGCGCGGCAAGCTGCTGGACATGCTGGATGCTGCCGTCGCCGCCACGCTCGACGCCGGTCTCGGCATCATCGTCAACGTCCAGGCCAATGGCGCCACCCATTACTGGAACCCCGACCGTATGACCTCCAGCACCGAGGCACCGGCCTTCGAGCTCTACCGGGCGCTGGTCGGCGAGCTTGCCGGCAGGCTGGCGCGGTTCACACCGGGCATGGTGGCGCTGGAACCAGTCAACGAACCGGCGCAATCCTGCGATTCCAACGTCTGGTCGCAGGTCCAGGCATCCCTGCTGACCGCGGCCCGGGCGTCATCCCGGACCTTGCCGCTGGTCGTCACCGGCGGCTGCGGCTCGATGGTGAGCGGGCTGGCGGCACTCGATCCGGCGCCGCTGGCCGCCTTCGAGCCGATCCTGTTCACCTTCCACTTGTACGAGCCCTATCTGTTCAGCCACCAGGGCGCGCCCTGGATGCGCGAGCCGGTCTACCGTTCGCTGAACAATGTGCCGTGGCCGGCCTCCGCTGGTTCGCTCGAACAGACGCTCGCCTCCGTCAGGGCGCGCATGGCGCAGGATGCCGAGACCCCGGAAGCGGACAAGCAGGCCGCCTATGCCGAAACCGAGCGCGTGCTGAAAGTCTATTTCGACGCCCGGCCCGACCGCTGGTTCATCGACAAATATCTCGGCCAGGCGCGCGACTGGGCCGACAGGAACGGCATCGCCCCGGAGCGCGTCATCATGGGCGAATTCGGCGCGCTGCGCACCGACGCCCGCTACACCGCCGCCCCCAACCCCGACCGCGCCCGCTACATTTCCGACGTCCGCCAGAGCGCCGAGGCGGCCGGCTTCCCCTGGGCCTTCTGGGACCTCTTCGACGGCATGGGCATGATGGACGACACCACGCGGGCGCTGGATCCGGCGATGGTCGAGGCGCTTGGGTTGAGGATGCCGGAATAGGCGGGTACGGATCGCGCCTTTGCTCGGTCTGCACTTGTCGTTGATTGATTTGACCAGGAGTTGACTCATGTTTGGGAAACTTAAGAGCGAGCTCTCACCACCACCGAATGCAAAGAACGCAAGGGCTGTAGAAGTTCTGCGGGTATGGGCAGAACCGGGAGCGGCGCAACAACTTGTTCTAAAGACAACATGGAAAGAACCCGGTGCGTGGGGACTTTTGCTCGCTGACGTCGCCCGCCATGCTGCAAGAGCCTATGTCGCCGAAGGCATCTCGGAAGCCCAGGCGCTCGATAGAATCCTGATGTTGTTTAAGGCAGAGTTCGCGGCGCCGACAGACGCACCTTCGTAGACGATCACCGCGACCTGTTCGTCCTCACCACACCCCTTGCCGGCCGGTACAGCACCAGCGCGATCACCACGAATTTGGTCATCAGCGTCGTCTTCGACGCCAGGCTTTCGGAGGTGTTGAGCAGGATCAGCCAGCCCAGCATCAGCAGCCAGATGCCGGCATGGCAGCGGCGCGCCACTTCGTGCATGAACAGCGCGAAGCCGACAAACAACAGCAAGGTGAAGAAGGCACCCTGGTAGAGCACCATGCGGATGACCGGGTTCTCGATGCCCTGTTCGAGGCCGCTGATGCGGCGCAGGCTTTCGATGAGGTCGATATCCGGCCCCACGATCAGGTCACGCAGTTCGAAATATTTGAACAGTTCGAACATCTCGACCCGGGCATTGGCGCTGCCGGAGTCCGATACGAAGCGCTCGAGCAGCGCATCGAAAAAGCCGTATGCCGCCGCGACCGCGATGACCACCGGCACCAGCGCGGCAAGGATCAGGCCGAGCGCCGCGCCAAGCAGGTTGACGCGCCCCGAGCGCAAGCCGCGCAGCCCCTGGATGAGCAGGTAGCAGCCGCCGAGCACGATGGTCAGCACCATCGCGGAGCGGCCGCCAAAGGCGACGAGTGCCGCAAATTGCAGGCCGATCAGTCCGAGCCGCAGCGGCATGGACAGGGATCTCGAACCGGAGAGCAGCGCCAGCACATAGATCGAGGTGACCGTGGCATTGGACAGCGGATGACCCTGAAGCGCCGTCGAGCGCAGGTCGCTCATGAACACCTCGCCGTCGAGGCGATAGGGGAAGAGCAGCGTCTTGGTGGCGAACTCGAACAGAGCGAGCAGCGCGTTCACGGTCATGATGGCGTGAACGACGGTCTGCATCCGGGCGAATGTCTTCTCGTCGTCCTCGGCCAGCATCATCACCAGCAGCGCCGGCGCCACGAAAGTGTCGATCATGCCGGCCATGCCGGGACGCTGCCTGGCGACGACGACCACCAGCAGCACGATCGAGATGACCGCCATCAGCGTGCTGGCCGGCCGCCGGTCGGCGACGGCCACCATATAGCCGACCGGGTTGCCGAAGGTGCAGGCGCGCCAGGCAAACACCAGCACGAGCAGATAGGTCGACGGATGGATCTTGGTCGCCGGGTTCCCGGTCAGGCCATCGTAATTGTAGCCCACCAGCCACAGCATGCCGCCGGAGATGGCGAACAGCAAAGCCACCGTCATGACCAGGCCGAAGCGCGTCACCCAGTCGACGGTATCGCCGGCGCGGCCTTGACCCGAACCGGCCCAGCCGGCTGCCGGGTTGGCCGTCCGGGTGGCGGTCCCGGTCGCGGCCATGTCAGGCCGCCTCGTCGACCAGCAAGGCGCCGGTCGGCAGCCGCCCCATGACGGAAATGGCCTGCGAAGCTGCCGTGACGTCGCGCATCGGTGTCGAGTTCAGCGTCGCGACCATCACGATCTCGTCGACCATGGCGACCAGCGGCGAGGCGTTGAGATTGTCGGCCAGCGCGCCACCGTCGACGACGACGAGGTCGAAGTTGCGGCCCGCCTGGGCCAGCATGTGCTGCGTGAAATAGACGCCCTGCGCCTCGGAGAAGACGGCCTTTTGCCGGCCCCTGCCCAGCACCGCGACATTGCTGCCCGGGGTGTGCTGGCTAAGTGCCTCGAAGGCATATTCGCCGCGCAGCACGTCGAGCAGGCCGGGCTGCGGCTCCTTCTTGCCGCTGCCGGCATTGGTGTCGATGAACAGGACGCGGCTGCCCCTGGCGGCCGCGGCATTGGCGAGCAGCCGCGCCACCCGGCCGCGATGCGCGGCGTCTTCCGGCGGCGACGTCAGCAGGATGGACGGCACCAGCGGCCAGTTCGGCGGGCGCCGGCTGGAGGCGAACAGCCGCCTCAGCGCCAGGCCCGCGACCGCATCCGTCTTCTGGCCGGCCGCGGCGGCGCCGCCGCCGAAAGGCCACCAGCGGCGGCCACTGCCCGCCTTTGCCGGCAGCACGCCGAACACCGGCGCGTCGATGGCCGATTGCATCTGCGCGCTGGAAAGCACGGTCGGCGAGGAATATTCCGCGATCAGCGCCAGCGCGGTGCCCAGCCCCAGCCCGCCGAAGAGGGCGCCGAGAACCAGCAGCGGCAAGGGCGGCCAGCTCTTCTTCAAGGCGGGCATGGCGTTGGAGATGATGCGCGCATTGGTGCTGTCGACATTGATCTGCTCGCGCGTTTCCTGCGCCCGCTGCAGATAGGTGGCGTAGACCGAGCGCACCGCCTCGAGGTCGCGTTGCAATTCGCGCAGCTTGACCGAGGCCTGGTCGGTGTCGAGCGACTTGCTCTTCATGCCGGCGACCTTGGCCTCCAGTGCCTGCTGGTTGGCCAGCGCCCGCTCGTAGTCGGTTTCGGCGGCAGCGCTGATGCGGCCGAGTTCGCGCGCGATGAGGGCGCGCGTGTCGCGCAGCTGCTGCTGGGCGGCGATCATCGAGGGGTGGCGCGGCCCAAGTTCAGTGCCGAGCTGCGAGACCTGGTCGACAAGCGTCGCCTCCTGCGCCCGCAGGCTCGAGATGACCGACGAGCGCATGGCTTCCGAAGTGGCGTCCGGCGCACCGCCGGAGCGGCGCAGCTGGTCGACCTGCGCCTTCAGCGCCGCGGTGCGGCTCTGCGCCGCCGAAAGC